>NC_015216.1:1547500-1892917 GCF_000191585.1 Methanobacterium lacus | reverse complement strand
GTTTGATACAATTTCGTTTACCATTAAACCCATGGGTATTGCAGTGTCAATGTTTAGTTTGATGTCTTCGACATCCACATCCATGTCTATGTTAGAGGAAGGAGTGGAGTAGAATCTTACTACGTCACGCACCAAATTGTTTAAGTATTCTACCATGTTTAACTTGCCGATGTTTTGACCGTGGTAAAGTTTTTCGTGTATCATGGCCATGGATTTAACACGACCCCTACTTTCTTTAAGAATTTCCACTGTTTCTTCGTTGTCGGTGTGGTTGGCCTGAAGTGACAGGAGGCTTGAAATGATCTGCATATTATTTTTCACTCGATGGTGAATTTCTTGAAGCAGAACTTCCTTCTCCTTCAGTGAATCCATAATTTTTTCTTCTGCATCCTTGATATCAGAAATATCTATGATGATACCCCTGAACCCTTCAAATACTCCCCTGTTAAAAATGGGGTTTGAATGAATGATGATTGGAAAGAGACTTCCATCCCATTTCTTTGCAGTGTACTCATCACCAGAACCATTTCCATTGAGAACTTCGGTTACTTTTCCCTTTGATATGGATCTTTCTTCTTCTATTATCAGTTCCAATATATTGAGACCTTCATCAAGATGTTTCTGGGTGTAACCAAACATCAAAAAACCATAAACATTCATGAAGGTTAACTTGGCATTTTCATCTGTTTCAAAAACTGTTTGGGGAAGCAGATCTGCCAGTTCCCGGTACTTCTTCTCAGATTTGGCGATTCTGTTCTCAATACCCTTTCTCTTGGTGATATCTTCGAATATGTAGATCCAACCTGAAAATAATCCACTACTGTAAACAGGGGTAAATTGAACTTCTATCCACATATTTTTGGAGTTGTTCAACTTTAAATCAGTAGAACCATCATTTCTTCCATTTGGTGCTATTTTATCCCATATTTCCAATTTATCCCGGGCTTCCTGTCCGATACAGTACTTATCTAAACCAAGCATTTTTTCAGCAGCTGGATTGAGGTCCATTATTCTTTCGTAGGTGTCTAAAACAACAACTCCATTTTTCATGCTCTCAAAAAGTCCTTTGTAAGCTGGTGGCATTATATCGAGGAGTTTGTACCAGAAAATGCTCCAGACAATGAGAATTCCTGATATTGTTATGGCAAGAGGAGTTGGATCAAAATAGAATGGATATAAGTTGGTTATATAAATAGAATTACTGAGCAAAGGTATTAAAGCTGCTAAAAATATCAGCATGGCCTGTTTTTGATATAAATGTGAGGTTTTAAATAAATTCTGCCCCACCATGACAAGACCGGCAAGTATCAGGATGAAGGAGTATATTGCTGAGAAAATTGCAGCAGGACCGTGTTGATAAATTAAAAACAATCCCTCTGCAGTGTAAAGGGCAGTTATATTGGGCCAGATAAGCCCGTGCCAATCGTTGGTCAGGGCCAGATAAATGATGAAAATTGGAATTAAGAATAAAATAATTACCCTGGGCTTTTTTATTACTTCCTGGTTTTGGGTGTAATCTAGTGTGAACAGAAACCAAAGTGGAGGTATCAGAATCATTCCTATGTAACTCAGTTTTGCGTAGACAATCTTGAACATTACATCTGTTGAGGAAATTTCCAATGCACTAGTAAGTGACCATTCAGTCACAAATATGAAAAGTAGACAAAGATAAAGGGCACCATTAACTTTTCGCCTTTTCCAAGCACTCCAAGACAAAAAAATACTAATTAATGAACTGAATATTAACAGTAGTGAGTAGGTGATGTACTGAAATTCCATTTAATGGCCCCATAATTTTAAATTTAATTGTTTTACCTACTAAATATGCTTTGCTATTTAATTTTTGGGATAGAAAAAATTTTTAGCTTGGAGAACCATTAATTAAAACATGGAAACAGGTAGCGGATGGAAACAGTTTGTTGGTAAACAAACCCCTTCTACAGTAGAACTTAATGGGCTATTCTTTAACAAGGTTCCAACTGAAACCAAAGTCGTGGATTTTGGATGTGCATGGGGTAGAGTCGGATTTGAACTCCAAAAAAAGGGATACCATGTATGTGGATTTGATATCAATGAACATTCAATTGAGTACGCATCAGAACAAGCAAAGAAAACCAACAATAAATATCCTGGAAAAATAGATTTCATAACGGCAGATGCTTTAAATTTACCATATGAAACGAATTATTTTGGTGCATGTATAATGCAGGCTTTTTTAACCACTGTTACCAATCCTGAGGCTAGAAATGAAGTTATAACGGAAGCTTGGAGGGTTCTCGCACCTGGTGGAATACTCTACCTTGCAGATTTCGGACAGAACTGGAACAATCCCATTTACAAAGCAAGGTACCTGCGAGATTATTCATCAACTGGAGAAAAGGGAACATTTTTTGTGACTGAAGATGGTAAAGAAGGAGGAAAAGAACTTTTTTTAGTTCATCACTACACATTGGAAGAACTGAAACAGCTCCTAAAAAATCGGTTCGCCATAGAAACAACCCTGAGTACAACCTTTAAAACATTTCATGGTAACAACACCCTGGGCTACATCATCGTGGCCAAAAAAATCTAAATTTTGTAAGTAACAGCTAAGAGTGACTGGACAGATAGAACTAATGATTCTACAGTTGAAAAATATATGGGTGAATTCCCATGAAAATACAGATATACTGATTAAGAATGGGTTGTTTTGAGTTAATAGGCTCATTTTAAACTTAAATAGAGATTTTACGATTATTAAGAATTGATACCATGAAAAATTACAAACAACTTCAGAAGCTATTTGGAATGATAGATGGAAGGGGATACAAGAACTACAATGAAATTAAGGGAATTTATAAATTCGATTTTTTCACCCTTGAAATTCTTCATGTTCAACGGGATCCCTTTGCATCACCTTCGTTAATAAGAATTTTAATGGATGAAGTAACCTTTCCAAGGGAACTTCTATCAAATCATGGTAGAAAAATAGCGGTAGCAGATTATATTGGCCGTGTTTTCAATAAATCCATCAAAAAACAGGTTCAAGGCAAAACAGGTAGTGGAAAAAGTGGAGTGATATCCATAGATTCTGGAGGTCCAGAGATCCTCGAGAGAACCAGTGTCTCCATAGATGAATCATCCCTTGAAATCAGATTATCAGTGGGCCTTCCAGCCAAGGGAAGAAGAATACTTGGAAAGGAAGCTAAAAAACTGTTCTTAGAAATTCTGCCACGAATAATCACGGAATCCTGCATCCACGATCATGTTGATGCCGAGGATCTGAGGGAACATGTCTTCATAAATGAGGATTCAGACTTCATCAGAAATGAACTGAAAAAAAGAGGTATTGTGGCATTTATATTGGATGGATCAGTACTTCCCAGAATGAGTGGGATTTCAGAAGAACCATTGGAAGGAGCTGTAAAATTTAAAACTCCGGAATCACTTCTCATCAGCATAGAAACACCAAACCATGGCACTTTAACTGGTATGGGAATTCCCGAAGGTGTGACCTTGGTGGTTGGTGGAGGTTATCATGGTAAGTCCACACTACTAAATGCAATTGAAAGGGGTATTTACAACCACAGATATGGGGATGGAAGGGAGATGGTTGTAACAGATCCAAATGCTGTGAAGATTCGTGCAGAAGATGGAAGGAGAATAGAGGGTGTTGATATAAGTTCGTTTATTCACGACCCTCCATTGAACAAGGACACCTCAAAATTTTCATCTGAAAATGCATCAGGATCAACCAGTCAAGCAGCAAATATCATGGAGGCCATCGAAGTGGGAGCAGATCTACTGCTCTTTGATGAGGACACCTCTGCAACCAACTTCATGATAAGGGATGAAAGGATGCAGAAACTTGTATCAAAGGACAAGGAACCCATAACACCATTTATTGACCGGGTGAAGGAACTGAGAAATGAACATGGAATTTCCACCATCATGGTAATGGGAGGATCAGGGGACTACTTCGAAGTTGCAGACACAGTTATAATGATGGACAACTACGTGCCCCACGATGTAACAGAACTTGCCATGGATGTAAGGAAGGAAATACCAATAAACAGGAAAATTGAAACCAGCTCTAAATTCGGTTATAAAAAGAGATGCCCATTATCAGGATGTTTAAAACCATTTAAAGGGAAAAGGTTGAAGCTGGATGCACGTGGAAAAACTATGATAACGTTTGGAAATGAACTAGTAGAATTATCACATGTTGAACAGATAGTAGATACCAGCCAAACACGCGCAATTGCATATGCAATGAACTACATCTCACCTAAATACTTAAATGGAGAAATGTCCATGGAAAACATTATGAAAGAGTTAAAAAAGGATATTGAAACAAATGGACTGGATTACCTCGCACCCTCAGGACGAAAATATCCAAACAACCTATCAAAACCCAGAATATTTGAAATAGCAGCAGCATTAAACCGTATAAGAACATTCAAAGTCCGAAGCTGTCAATGATGGTATTAGATTGAAGATTACTCAAAAAATTTAAACCCTAAATGTATCGAGTCATAATATATTATGAGTTTGATAATGAATAGAGTTTTAATCCGGTTCCTTCAATCCATATCATCCACACAGCAATGAACAGCCTTTCAGAAGCTCCGTGATAGGAATAGAATTGGGTGTATGATAGTATTACAAGTGTAATTATCGAAAATAAGCCACATATGAGGGAAAACAACCTATAATGTCCCCATATGTCATTATTACTATTTCTTAACGCGAGCCAGGTTAAAAACATTGCTATTATAATTAATAAGAATGCTACGGCACTTACCAAGCCGTGGGATACAACATCTTTAGCATAAGTTACATCGCCTGGAGCAGACAACAATGTAACACCTGCCAGTATTATACACAATCCAAACACTGTAACTAACCATTTAACTGCTTTTCCAGCGCGATTTGGTAAATTAGCACCAAGACCCATGGCAAAGCCAATTGATAATAGACCAAATACCATGAAACTTATATTTTGAATTAATGCATAGGGCCCTAAACCAAGATCACTAACATCGTTTAATATCTGGCTGTAACCTGGCCTTAAAAGACTTTCTATAATTACAAGAACTGTGAAAAGAATTGGGGCAACGATCCCACAAAGGGCAAATATCTTCTGATGTTTCTGATACGAATCACGTGAATTATTATTGGTCATATGTTTCCTCCTGAAAATTCTCTGAGTAAGTTAACGTAATTTTAGAATAAAATTTATGGAGTAATGTATCCATTTTTAACCATAAAATCCTTTAACAGGTCATAATTTTCATCTTTAAGTGGATATGTTTCCGTTTTACCATCATATATAAAATTGATTCTTTTAATTGGCTGTCCTAAACTTATTTCTTCCATTTTTTTAAGTTTAAACCGTTTAATCTTACCTGTTCTTCTTGTTCTGTAGTAATTTTTTCTGTACTCTACAAATTCTGTTTCAGTAATTTCCAGGTCAAAAAATGCGTCTTCAAGATATAAAACAGTTTCAAGCAGATCTTTATCACAAATAATACAATTAGCTTCATTATCTGGATTTGCAACTCCACATTTGGGACATATTTTGTTGAAAGTTATTTCATCGTTAATATTTTCATCTAAGGACATAAAAAATCACCATACCCCGAGATCGGTTACTTTTTTTTTAGATTGAAAGACATGATGTAACAATAGCTACCATTAAATAATGTGAAACTGAGTTAATTAACAGATATAGTATTTGTGCAGTCAGATAAATTTACTTAACTAAGGTATGGTGTCAAGATGCCCTTTATGATATGTAAAAACTGTGATGTGTACTACGAGATAGCTGACAAGAATCTCGTGGAGGATATTAAAACATGCCAGTGCGGCACTAAAATGAACTACTACGAAAAACTCGAAGATTACCTGAATTTAAAGCTTCAAAAATCAGTATCAGAACCATCCATTGAAAAATTAACTTCGGACTACGAGTCAGCACTTTCAAGAATGATACTGATGAGTCTGAAACAGGTTCCAGTTCAACTGGGTATCAAACGTTTAATGCTTGTTTTAAAGGGGAGTAGTTCACCATTTATTTTTAAATACAAAATCAACCAACTGGAAACCTATGGAATCTTAAATAATTTTTCAGAGGAAGACTTGAGGTACATGGTAGATGTGTTGATTGAGAGGGGATTCATTGAATCGGAATATTTATCTCAGTACGAAGGTTCAACCCTTAAATGTACAGTTGAAGGTCAGGAATTTCTAAATGGTACTGAAACAATCAGCTTAGGTTTTGTAAAAAGAAATTAAGATCAGGACGGGATGATCTAAACTTTTTTTTTTATATCAAATTATTTTGTTTTAGAGTTGACAAACTGCTTCAGGTGTTTCCCTGAGGGAAATTATAACGTTTATTATGCATAGAATTGTTAAGATGAGGAGTACTGTAAAGCCGGATACAACCGTACTTAAAAATCCTGTTGCAATCACCAGGGCTATTACTAGGTAGTAGGGCATTCTGTAGTTTAAAAGTACTCTTCTCCTGCAATCTTCCCATTTAAATGATGAAATGAAGATTAAACTTATGGATATCAGGGCTAATGCTAGTGATAAACACATCAACCACGTGTCTGATGAAGCAAGTTCAAATCCAAAGGGTAAACTTATCACATGCTTAATTCCCGCGGCCGCACCCACCACTCCCAGCATGAAAGGAAAATGTGAGTATAACCACAACTGATACTTGGCAATTTGATCTCCCCTATCTTGAACCCTTTCTTCAGCACCCTCAGCTTCTTCGAAGTATCCCCACCACAGTGAAAAGGCTATTATCAATCCCATCAAACCCATGAGTTCGGTGATGAAGGCGGTTCCTATGTTGCTCACAGCAACTTCAAGACTTAAAATTGCCTCACCAATCACTATTATGCTGAACAAACCAAACCTCTCAGGAAGATGGGTTGGGTGGGGTGGGAAGTTGATGTGAATTTCCCCAGCAGTGAACGGTGTTAAGAAATCAATAAGTAGAGCAACTCCCCACAGAACAAATCTGTATGGATCAGGAACAAATGCAGATATAAGCCAAATAGTTGCTGCCAAACCAAATCCTAAGGAATACCTGTTGGTGAGTGGACTTGCCTGTGGTAATTTTCTCCCAACCCAAATATACTCTGCCACCAAAATAAATCTCAGCATTGCATATGAAATTGCAAACCCTGCACCCGAAGTTGTTAAAGCGTCTTTAACGTTAACAGCCAACGATGCAACGGCAACCATCTGTAACATGGTAACTATTCTGCTGAAAATGTCATCGGTACCAAATCTGTCAAGATAAAATGTATGGCCAGCCCAGCCCCACCAAATTGCAAAGAAAAGGGGTAATGATTCTAAGAAGGTTATCAAGTTGTAGCTGTCGCTCAAATTCAAAGCAAGCCTTGAAATAGCAGCAACAAAAATCAGATCAAACAGAAGTTCTAGCCAGTCGGCATGTTTTTCATCCGTACGATCACCTTTGTATCTTAAAATCGGTACAGTGATGAAATCTTTTCTAAGCTTCATATAAAACTCCCATACAATACAGTTAAATTTCCCCCATTTTTATATTTAACAGATAATTAATAATGTTATTATCCAAGGATAGATATAAACATTTCAATCGCTCAACCAAAGAACAAAATCATTTTATTGATAACCATTCATGACACGAATGAACCATAAACTACTCAGACACTAAACAGGATCAATAAACTCCTAATTTATGGTGCAAATACAGTGTTAAGCAGAGTATAGTTACCCAATTACTTATTGGGACATTGTATTTTTTTTTAAAGTTAAGATAAGCATTAATAATTGTTTAAAATTCATGAAACAAATTTTTTTTATCCGGGCAAACTAAATTAATTGGTTTAAACAATAATATAAATTAAGAATTTTTTGGACAGTTTAACAATTTTATGAAGGTTTTAGTGGGGGTTCAATAGAAAAATGAATGTTTCAGATGCATTAAAATCTCGTTTTACATGCAGATCTTTTAAACAGAAACCTGTGTCACGAGAGAAGATCACAGAAATTTTGGAAGAGGCCCTTCATGCTCCTTCCTGGGCAAATACACAACCATGGGAAATTTATGTTGCCAATGCTGAAAAGCTTGATAAAATCAGGGCTGAATATCTGGAGTATTTCGATCAAGACAAACCCAGAAATCCTGACGTGGCACTGGCAAGAACTTGGCCAGATAAATATCAAAAAAGGATAAGGGATCTTGCAGATGAGATGTACAACCACCTGAAAATTTCAGGGACTGATGAGAAGGAAAGAAATGCCAGTTGGAGAAGCAACTTCGAATTTTTCAATGCACCTGCTGTTATCTACCTCTGCATGAACCAAGAACTGGGTGAATGGTCAATGTTTGATATGGGAGCAATTTCCCAAAGCATTATGCTCGCTGCAACAGAAGCAGGTTTGGATTCAGCCCCTGCAATAAATCTGGTTGTGCATCCAGAAATACTGCGAAGTGAACTCGACATTCCAATGGAACTTTCAATAGTGTTGGGAATTGCACTGGGCTACAAAAATGATGAAGCACCACAGAGCAGTTTCAAAAGTTCAAGAAGATCCTTGGAAGAGGTAGTTAAATACTACGAATAAAAAAAAATACACTGAAAACAAATAGAAAATGGATCTATAAATGGAGGATAAGGTTATGGATGTATTTGAAGCAATAGAATCTAGGAGAAGCATTAGAAAATATCTTACAAAGGAAGTTGAACAGGATAAAATAGATAAGATCCTTGAATCTGCAAGGATAGCACCCTCTGCAGCCAACAGACAGGAATGGAAATTTGTGGTTGTAAAGGATCAACAAAGTAGGGATAAGCTTGTGGATGCTTGTATGGGACAGAAATTCGTTGCCCAGGCACCTGTATTTATTGCTGCATGTTCCACAGAATCTGAAAAGGTCATGCCTTGCGGACAGTACGCTTACTCTGTTGATCTCTCCATAGCATTATCTTTCATGATCCTCGAAGCAACAGAACTGGGACTTGGCACATGTTGGCTTGGAGCCTTCAAAGAGGACGAAGTAAAATCCATCCTGAACATTCCAGAAGAAGTAAGGTTGGTGGGACTCACGACACTGGGATACTCCGATGAAAGTCCTGATAAACGTCCAAGAAAATCATTTGAAGAAGTTGTAACCTATGAAAAATGGTAACCATGGGAAACTCTAGTTGTTGGCCTGGTTGTATATGGCCTCAACTATCTTTTCCACGTTTCCATCTTGCTGGTAGAGGTATTTATATCCGTTGTTGTCCAATAGCTTTCCTGGATTTGATAGTCCGTCCTTTTCACCCAGATTTGGTTCAAATTTTCCATTGTGGTTGGTGTCTTGAAACTGTGGAAAACCACCCTTTTTCCCATACTGTGGAGTATCATTGTCATCAGATGCTCTTTTTAAGAATTTAACTGTTTTTATATTTACATTTGTATTTATCCATATGGAAAAAACCTTCCTTGAACCAAGGGCCTTTTTGTAGTAGGGCTGTGCCATTTCCCAGATTGTACCTGCACATGCACCTCCATAAATATTTACTATTAGGGCATTATCGGGGACTTTAATATTTTTAAGTACACTGTAATGTTTGTTAGGTCCTAAACCATAGTTCACTGCGTACAATCCCTTTTTTTGAAGGCCTTTCATTATTGCATCCACCTTGGAATTATCGGCGGTGTTGTTTTTTATGTGATCACTTGTTATGTAAACCGGCCTTCCTGTTACCAAACTCAATTTTTTTTGGCTGTAAACCACGTTGTTAGTTTTATTTGTTTCATTCAGAACATTTGTGCTGTCTAAAACAATTCGAACGTAATATTCAGCATTTTTAAGGGTTTTTGGGAGGTTGAATGAAGAATTAACAACACGAGATTCCAAAGATCCCAATCCACCAATATGAATGCTTCCAATATAAACATTTTGACCAGTATCAGCTGATTTAAGGAAATAATCCATATAAAACTCTTTACAAGAACTTTTACCCAAATTACTTAGTGTGCTTGAAATTTTAATGGTTTTATTTCTAAAAATAACTGGATCAGTTTTAACATCCTTTAACACAACATCACAAGATGAGTTGTTTGATAGTTTCATTTGTTTATGAGTCCCAGCACTAACTGGGTTTACCACCATCAACATAACAACGAATACGAATATGAACACTAATTTTTTCATAAAAAAATACCTACCAATATAGTAATTGAAATTTTAATTTTTGATTCCGTGCATTTAATTTAGGATATTGTTGGATCATTAATTAACTTTTACTTTTTCCATGAATCTAAAAATAAAAAAAAATAAATTATTTTGATTATTACTAGGCTTTGATCAGATGTTTTGGATGGTTGTGCACCTTTTCTTTTCCGCATGCTGAACAGTAATCACAATCACAGTAACTGCAGGTCCATTCTCCTTCATAAACGCCTTTAGGATTCCATACTAGTGTTTCGTACCTTCCGCAGTTTGGACAGTAATTTTTATAGGTACTGGTATGGTACACGTAATCTCCACATGCTCCACAGGAACATTTGGATGTTGATGAAACTACTTTGTTGGATAGGGAAATGTTGTAGGCTATACAACCCACTTGCCTGGTGATGCTGTAGGTTTTAACACTGGATGTTTTGTTCAACTTTAAATTTTGAGTTGTGAGTAACTTCTCAAAATCATTGATCATGATCTTTTTTGAACCAAAGCTCACGTAGTTTGGAAGCCTATGATTTACGGCATAAAATCTTTCGACCCGGGATTTTCCATCCTTCATTTGTGCTAAAGAAATTGGGGATATGGTGAAACAAGATTTATAATTGGAATTTCCATTTTTATATGAATCTGTAACTGCACCTTTGCCAAGTGCAAGGTAGTACTTGCCTGGTTTGAGTTGGTTTACAGGGGTTAAGATGAGTGATTTTCCACTAACTTTATTGTTGGTTGAAATAAGTTTTCCATCCATATTTTTTAGTGTAATGGAATTTTTATTGAGTTTAATTGATTTAGAAAAAGTAAGTTTAATGGCTTGACTTTTAGGGATAATTGAATTGTTCCCAGGGTTTACAGAGTTAACTTGGGGTGTTGAACTGTTCAATTGATATGCATCAGAATGATTGATGTTGGATAATAAGATCATGCTAAACAGCAATATCCCAGATAAGATAAATATTCGCTTAATTCTACCGCCTCCGTAATCTAACTTGATTTAAAACAAAACAATCAAGTAAGATTAATATTGATAGAAATAATTTCACATATAAAGATTGTGCTTTTAATCTCTAAAAAAGCTGTTATCAGGGTTCTTTTTTTAATTTAAAGCCTTCTATAATCTTTTCATATCTTCCATATAGGGAAGATAGTTATTGAATGGTATTTTCAGCTTATCAGATTAATTTAATCTTTATATTAAAAAATTCGGCCTATTTAATCTTAGTTTAAACCGTTACTCCATATACTATTCTAACTTGAATGGTGGTACTTTATCATTAAATGATCAGGAGGTAATATAACTCTATAATAGCCCATAAAACTATTATTAACTTGTTAAAATATGTTTAATGGTTTATGCATCGATTTTCATATTTTTTTAATCTAAAAGCTTTAACCCATCTAAATCCAGATTTCATCCTGAAAAATAATTTGGGGTCCTTTAAAAATAATGGAGGTATTGATGTTGAGATTTGCAGAGAAAAAAAATAACAATTAAAAGATTGTGGACCTACAGTAATTTCACCATGGATATGGTGCAGAATATCACAAATAACTAATTTAAATATGCTAAAAAAAGCACGAGTTCAAAAATGAAAAAGATCTAGGGCTTAAATAAAAAAATTAGGATGGGGAGTTGTTTTGAAATCAGGGTAACAGTTCTCATTGATTCAGCTCGTAGTCTTTGTAGGCGGCATCCAAGGTTTCTAACATTTTTTTACCAATCTCTTCATAGGCTTCGTATCTTAAATTGGCCAATGAAACCCTCACAGTCCATCCTGGAGCATCAAAACCGGATCCTGGTAGGATTACTACGGATTCTTTGTCCGCTAATGCAAATACGAATGAAACTGAGTTGTAGTTTTGTTCCATCCACTTTGCAAATGAGTGGTTGTACCTGTTTTCTGCAATTTTCAGGAGATCGATGACGGCGTAGTAGTTGGTTGCAGTTCTGTCGTAGTCGAGAGGCAGATCCAGGGCGTTGTAGAGTACGTGTATACGTTTGTTCAGGGCTTTTTTGGTTCCTTCGATGTAATTAACATTGTCCTCGATCATAAAGAAAAGTGAAAATAGTGCCATTTGGGTTTGTTGAGGAAGTGATAATCCTGCAGTGTGATTTAGAGCTACAGAACGGCTGTCTGCAACTAACCTGTCTATGAACTTCATGTTTTCAGGATCCAAACTGATACTTTCGTACCTGTTAATGAGATCTGCCCTTTCAGATTCTGGCAGGTTTCTTATCATTTCATCTATCCTGTTGTTTTCATAGATTGCAACCACACCCAACCTCCATCCTGTGCATCCCATATGTTTACTGAAGGAGTAGACACAGATGGTGTTTGAAGGGATTTCTGCCATGATTGAATGGAAATTCTCAACAAATGTGGCATAAACATCATCGCTAATGATGATGAGTTCAGGATTATCATTTTTTACTATATCTGCAATTAATTTAATTTTAGCATTACTTATGGCTCTTGCCTGTGGATTTCCAGGATTAACCACAAAGAATGCTTTGATTGATGGATCCTTCAATTTTTCAAGTTCAGAATCTGGGTACTGCCAATCATCATCGGGATCTGCCATGATCTCAACTTCCACCAAGTCGTAATCATTTAAACGTGGAATTTCAAGGTATGGACTGAATATTGGTGATGCTATGGCAATTTTATCCCCCTTCTTTATGAGCTTATTTTCCATGAGGGAATTGAAAACGTATATTATTCCACCGGTTCCTCCTTCGGTTGCAAAGAGATCGTACTTACATTTTTTTTCTTTGTTGTTGCATAGAAATTCGATCAAAAATTTATGAACCACTTGCTCTACATGTGGCAGGATCCTGTCGGGTTCAGGATAAAAGTCGCCTATACTTCCTGTTGACAGTTCGTAAACCCATGAATCTGGTTCGAAGCCCAATTGGTTTATTCCGTATTCAACCGAGCTTTCTAAAAATTTCATACCCGGTGCATCTGGATTTGCCTTTGCAAACTGTTTGAAATTGTTGTATATTCCTGTTTTTTCGGGATGAAATCCTGTATGTATGTATTCGCAGTCACACTTGGATTCCAAAACTGCGAAGTTTCCAAGGGTAAAGAAAGCTTGACGAGGGGTGGTTGCAATCCAATTAGGGTTTCCCCGACCGGCATTTAGCAGTGTTCTGTCTAAAAAGTTTCCAGCAATATTGGTCAGTGCGAATTGAACTTCAAATGGACTGAGTTCCATATAACTTTTTAATTCCTTATAATCCATGGTTTCACCATCAAATCTGAATTTATACAAAGTAGTTCGTTTAGTCCCCTTCATTCATCATCTGAATTGTCATATTTTTAAACTGCAGAGCATCGGGATTTTGGGGATCCTTAATTAAAACATCATCAAAACATTCTAATGCTTCTTTAAATTGTTTGTTCATTCCCAGGCAAACTCCCTTTTCCAGTAGTGCAAGTAGGAATTTAGGATCTTCATCCAGGGCATTGTCAAATGATTCAATGGCCTTTTCATACTCTCCTACTTCCTTGTAATTTAAACCTATCTGGTGCCATGCCCATGGATTTTCAGGTTCCATCTCAAGAACTGCTTCAAATGTTTTTATGGATGCGTCATGGTCTCCCATATGTTTTAAGGCCACACCACGATAATTCAATGCTTCTACATTATCTGATTCTAAGTCTAATGCTTCATCAAAATATTCCAGTGCCTTTTCGGGTTTATCCATAAATCCATATGCCTGACCCTTGTTTATCAGCACATCAATGTTGTCTGGGGAAATATTGAGGACTGCATCAAAATTTTTGAGTGCTTCATCGTAGTTTCCCTGCTCCATGTTTATGAGTCCAGTTAGATGGAAGGCTTCGTAATTTTCAGGATCCATTAGGGTCACCATTTCATAGCTTTTGAGTGCTTCATCAGCCCTTCCAAGCATCATGAGAGACCTTCCCTTGAAGTACCAAGCACCAATATTTTTGGGTTCAATTTCGATGGCCTTGTTAAAGGATACTAAAGCATCTTCAGGTTTGTTAAGATATTCCTGGGAAACTCCAATTAAAAACCATGCTTCATCGTTGTCAGGGTCTATAGAAGTTATTCTTTCGAGAGTTTCTATGGATTCATCAAATTTAGCAATGTTTTGTTGGGTTCTGGCCTTTAAAAATAGTGCAGCAACCTGGTTGGAATCAATTTCAAGCACCCTGTCACAGTATAAAATTGCATCATCGTAGTCTTCAACACTTATGAGCACACTTGCCTTGTTCATCAGCGCTGTTTGATCGTTAGGATTCAATTCAAGTGCCTTTTCAAGACATACTAATGCTTCTTCATTTCTGCCGAGGGTTAGGTAGGTGGCTCCCTTGTTGGTCCACGCCTCTGAAAACTCTGGATCTATTTCCAGGGCATGGTTGTAACATCCAATTTCCTCTTCATGTTCGTGGATTTCGTAGAGTGAGAGTGCCTTGGAATTCCAAATTGCAGCAGATTTAGGTTCTAAATCCAGAGCCCTGTCGTAGGATTCTATTGATTGTGGGAACTGTTTAAGGTTGTACAGTACCAGACCTAACTTGTACCATCCTTCGGTATTTAATGGGTTTAAATCTACTGCTTTTTTGTAACAGTCGAATGCTTCCTTGAGTTCATTCATTTTGGTTAGGGTTTCTGCCTTCAAGAACCATCCTCTATCATCATCCACATCGAGGTCTATTGCATGATCAAAACATATGAGTGCGTCACTGTAGCATTCAAGCATGCTGTATGCAACACCCTTAGCATTCCATGATTCAACAAATAATGGATTAAGGTTTAAACTAGTTTCAAAGGCTTCAATTGCTTCATCAGTTCTTCCAAGTCCTCCCAGAGCATTTCCCTTCTTGAAATACAGGTCAGGATCGTCTGAAACCTCTTCAAGAACTTCGTTAATTGAGTTTAGAGCATCATCATACCTTTCAAGATTGAGCAGGCAGTTGGTCTTTTCTTTGAGAACAGAATTTTTGTTATCGGTGGTTTTTAGGATTTCATCGAAGAGAATTAAAGCCCCTTCAAAGTTTCCCATTGATGAAAGTAGGAAAGCCTTGTTATTTATGAGAACTTCGTCATCTGGATGGATTTCCAGTGCCTTGTCAAAACATTCTAGTGATTCATCATATCTTTCAACAAGTAACAGTGCCATGCACATGTTGTCCAATGCCCATGGATAGTTCGGCATGATAGCAAGGGATTTATCAAAACATTCTATTGCTTCGTTTATTTTTCCAAGACCCATGAGGGCCATACCCTTACGTGTCCACGTTTCATAATCCTCTGAATTAGTCTTCAGGAGCTCATCACAAGCTTCAATAATATCACTGAATTTTTGATGGTTTTCACCGTCATGATCTTCCATAAGCGACCTCCTTTACAATTTATTATATCAATGAAACTTCATGTAATTATCCCTCGATGTTGATTCAAAAATGTTGTTTATCCCAGGTTTTTTTCATGGGCAGGGTTGTTTTAATAGTAAATATTTAATCTTAAAATTAACATACAAATGCATAGGAAGAAAAAACTAGTGATTGAAAATGTTTATTAAGCATCATTTTTTTTGAGGAGGAATGATTTTTTTGAGTGAAGACAAAGATTTATCAGCGATTGAAGAGAAGGCAGATGAAATTTTAAAGGGCCATAATGGAGTTTATTTAGATAACAGATTATATTCTGCTTTACGAAAGGACTTTCCGGAATTATCAAGGAAAGATTTTAGAAAAGTCATAGATAATCTCTTAAAGACAGGATATTCCATTGAAAGAGGATTAATAAGGCCTTTAACAGAAAATGAGATTAAGGTGCAGATGAAGGAGCATGATGAAGGAAAAAATTCAGGTAAAGGTTCATCTGATCGTCCAAGACTTTCGACTAAAAGAGGTATTTAACAAACAGTAACAGGATAATAAATCCTTTTTACCTTCTTTTTTTTGTTAACATCGATATTAAAAAAAATTTATTTGATTTTATATAATGGATTTACATATCCTTTGAAAGGTCTTCAAATTCCCTGTTGTAAATGGCTGTAAATTCCATCAATTTGCTGAATATGTATTTGACAGTATCAACATTTCCAGCTTCAGCTTTGGTTACAGATACAAAAACATCAACTTCAACCCTGTTTTTATCTGAATTGTAAGACAATTCAAAATGCCTTGTTGGTTCTACAGGGCCTAATTTCCAGCTTAACAACCTATAAAGCATTTCCTTGGAATCATCTTTGGACAGTTCATTATCAAAGAAATTTAACTCACCATGAAATGCATTTTTTTCCCGATTTATCTTTACATTATCGATCTGCATGCTTGTTTCACCCAATAAATTTAAGTTGTTAATAGTTCTTATTTTTTTTTAAAAATAGGGATAATTTAGTAAGTTAATGTAGAAGATTTTTTGTCAGTTGGCTCAGTTTAATATACATTTTTTAGAAATATATTTCATGTTTCAGCATCATACTATACAGTATAATCTTTAACATAATCCTTGGAGAATCTAATTCTTTAATCGTAGGAACAAAGAATGAATCAAAATCAAAGATCAGTGTTACTCGTAGTAGTTGTCTTAGTTATAATGGGGTTCACTGCAGTAATAGTTTTTAACAGTTCATCAACGTCAGCATCAACTTTAAACGCTCAAGCAGCTGATTCTGTTGTTTATGTAGAGAATGGTGTGTCTGGAGTTGTTACCATCACTGATCCATTTCTTAACAAGACATCTGATGTTAACATTGGCTACTATCCCCTTGATTCTGGATCAGGATTTGTAGTTAACGATGAGGGGTACATTGTCACAGCCTACCATGTTGTGGGTGATCCACAGGCTGTGCAGGATAAAGGAGTTTTAAGATTGATGGAATCTGGAGATATCCAACAGTACCTTGAAAGAGCAGCAGTATCCGGATATGTGTCGAGGTACAATCCTCAATTAGGCTTAGAACTCCTTAACAACACTACAGGCCAGGGGTTAATTCAAACACAGCCAGATGCAAACACGACAACCGAACTAATGAATCAAAGGAACCTGCTCCATGTTCAATCAGCCAAACAACAAATTAGGGTCCGACTTCCAGGGAGCAGTGTCGGACAATACGTGAATGCTAATTTAGTTGATGTTGGAAATCCAGAAACATCGGAGGATATGGCCTTGATTAAGATCAATACATTTTTTATCAGGTTACATCCACTCACATTAAATTCTAACACTCCCATTTTAAACCAGAGGATTCATATATATGGGTATCCTGCAACAAAGCAGGGATCGTACTCAAATTTTAACAGTTCTTCACTCAAACCAAATTCTAGCTCAGGTGTTGTAACCAATGAGTTACCTACCAACGGAACCTTTTATTATGAAACAACAGCACAGACAACCTATGGATTCAGTGGAGGGCCAGTTCTAGACTCTAACAACGAAGTTCTTGGAATATTAATATATAAATTAGTGACATCCAATAACACAGATCAATCTAGAAGTGTTTTTCTTTCGTCACAGTATATTACAAAACTCTTGACTAAAAACAACGTATCCGTGAACACGGAATGAGATTGTTATTCATTACATTTTTTTTTATCAAAACTATTAAACTCTCAAAAGATCAACGTTTGTCCAGAATTTAATTTAGACTAAATTACAGGCTAAATAATATGGAGCATTTTTCATTGAACAGTTCTTATTTAATTCAAATTTTGAGGTGTTATTTAAATGGATTCTACTAATTTAGAGACAGATATCAAGATTACAGAAGAAGATGTCCTGGAGTTACTGCATCTCTTTACCAAAGTTCCATCCCTAATTCTTAAGGGAGTAGTTGCAAGAAGATCTAATGTGGTCAAGTCATTCGAAGGTAAAATATTGGAATATAAAGAACAGCTGTCAGAGGATGAACTTGCCAAGATCAGGGTGGTACTAGAAATGCCAACTTCTGAACTCCAGAAAATACTGCATAACGCATATGAAAAAACTGGAAAGAAACAGTTAAAAATACTTTCCGAAAAAAATGCAGAACCGTTTATCGAGAAAAATTTGGATGCCCTCGAAAAAATTCTTTTCAATGCATAACCACATTTAAGTTGGATTATTTTTTTAGTATTCAACATTAATTTTTATCATTTTTTTTTGTTCATGGATTTTGCGTTTTAGAGGGTAATTGTATTATTTGAATGGTTTTTGTTGAGTTTATCTTGATGCAATTGATTAATAACATACATTTATATTTAATTAGGTACATACCTTATAATTAATGGGGTTAATGAAAATTGGAGGTAATTAGTATGAATTTCAGCTGGAGAGAACTTCCTAAGTTGATTGTATCCATATTAATAGTTTTTTTAGCTGGGGCCGTAGGAACTGTGTTCACACTAAAGGAAATAACAACATGGTACGTGAATATTCCTAAACCCAGTTGGACACCACCAAACTGGGCATTTGGACCTATTTGGTCTACATTGTACGTGTTAATGGGCATATCACTCTTTCTCATATGGAGGGAGGGTTTAAATCGTAAGGATGTTAAAATTGGAATCGGAGTCTTTGCTGTTCAACTCATCTTAAACGTTGTTTGGTCCTTGGTATTCTTTGGATCCCACAACATAGCTGGTGGATTGGTAATGGTAATACTGCTGTGGATATCAATACTCATAAACATAGTAGTGTTCTACAGAATATCCAAACCCGCAGGAATAATACTGATCCCTTATCTCATATGGGTCACAATAGCAGGTTATCTAAATTACAGCGTTTACTTACTGGGGATTTAATCATTGTTCATTACAAAATAAGCCTTCATGATCCCTGTCTAATTGGTACTTGAATAGAATCTTAATTAGAACAGGTAACTGGCTTTATGAACAGATTAGAAGTTTAAAGAACCAAAAAAAGTATCAAAGGATGGAAATAGAATGTATTCTGTTTCCAATTATTTTTATTTTACATCAACAATTTCCAATGCACCTATGGTTTTGCCCTGAATATTTTTTATTAGAGAAGCACTGAAATTGAGCATGACTCCATCGTAAACCTTTGGAAAATACTCCTCTGCACTCCAGGAATCATCGGACATATCAATTTTTCCAGAGTACAATTCATGCATCATCCGAAACTTATTATCCATTAACAAATCCGCCATACAAGGTCTTTTACTATCATAAAATGATTGCCAATGATTATCAGTCCCAATTATTTCATTTATAGGTGTTCCACTCAATTTTTCCATGGCTTTATTCCAAAATATTACTTCATGTTGGTTGTTTATAAAGAATAGTGGTAATGGTGTTTCCTGTATTATTCCTTCCATTTTAGTTATTTGCTCATGTTTTTTAAGGGCCATGTCAATGGTTAATGTTAGCTCATACTCATCGTAGGGTTTGAGTATATAACCGTAGGGATCAGTTTCTTGGGCCCTTTCAATCAAGGACTTATTCTTGTAGGCAGTTAAATAAATAATCGGTATGCTAAGGTTTTTAATTTGTGATGCGGCATGTATACCGTCCATGTTACCCTTCAATGAAATATCCATCAATATGAGATCTGGAAGTAACTCTTTAGCAATTTTTATTGCATCTTCTCCAGTTGAAACGGTAATTGGAACCTCATAACCGACGGCATTTAAAACACGCTGGATATCTAAGGATATTATTTTATCATCTTCAACAACTAAAATTTTAGTATCTGACATATTTATCAAATCGCAAATTTTATCAAAAATCCCTATACTTTTAGTCCATTAAATATAATACAATACTTAAATTAACATGACAATGTAATAAACTTTGTTGAATAATCTGCAAAAAATATTAAATGTATATGGTTTTTGTTTGATATATATAAAACAAATTTCAGTTAAAGTCATTTTTTACAGTGAAATTATATTGATTTATTGATCTTCTTTTCATTAATTATTTTCAAATTTGACCACTGTTCAATGTTTATTGTTGTTTTATAGAATATTAACTAACAAATACACTAACAAACGCATCATAAATTATCATAACCCTTATCATCCCTGTATAAAAATCGTATTTAGGTAAATATATATAAATTAAAACTCCATATTAAGTATATGAAAGTATTAGATTGTGAATCATTTCATACTACTTTATTATCACTTGAATCTATAACTCATGTGAAGCAAGAGAGTATTTTGAGCTTTTTGAATAATTTTGATATGGATGATTTTTATTATAGAAACCCTCTCTATGGATCTGGAGATGAGTTACTGCTATTAAAATTTAAAAATGAATTTGACCCTGTAACAAGTTATGATCAATCAAATTGGTTTCATTTAACTAGATTATATAAAAATGATGATTTTAAGGATGGAATTCTTCCTTTAGTAGATGTGGTTGAGGATAAATGGGATAAACTTTACAGTTTAATTTCAGACAAGGTATCAACAGAGGAATGGACGGATTTTAGAAAAAATATGGAAATAGGTGCATTAGGACCTCACTCCAGCTTGTACAAATTTCGTATGTCCGGCACAGATTTTAAAGGACCGTACGCCATTTCAATAAAGGAAACTGCATTTGTTTCGGATCAAATTAGAAACCATGATTATCTTGCTGTACCTGAAATCATAAAGGACATATGTTTCTGTTTCGAACAAACCTTTGGATATGATCTTTTCAAGGAATACACAAAAAATTCTGAACCATGTATTGTTAAGTTCAAGGCAGAATATTCCCATCCCAATCTTATAGGAAAGGTGCTGTTCTACCTCTATCAAAGAGTGCATGAAAAAGAGTTAAATTCTAATTGTAAATCCAATTACAATGCTAATGGAAATAAAATACCTCCAGAAGATATTTTAAAGGTTGAATATTTGAACATGGGAACTATAATTGATGGTTCAGCTGTTTAACCAAGATTTAAAATTGATAATAATGAAATTTAACTAATGATGTAGATGCTCTTCAGTTAAGCCACGTTTGACTGGATGAATGCAAACGGACATTATTTTTTAAAATTTTTTCTTTTTTTTGGAAATGAATTATTACATATTGAACTGCTATTTACCCATGGATCAAATTTTGGAATACTAAACTATCTGCCCATGGACTGGCAGGTAACAAATCCCGATCTACATAATTGATAAAAAAAACAGCACCTAAAGTGAAATCAACCAACAACTGAAATGCTAAGAATGTGTCCCTAACTACACAGATAACCATTAAATTGAACTAAATAAGTGATCAGGATAAAAAAAATTTAATAGTCTTTTTTTTGTTCCAATCTTCTTTAGTAATGTTACTGATTAATTTGTTCAATTGAAACCAATTTAAGATGTGTTTGAAATGCTGCTTCCTCATATCCTGGTGGGTAACATGTTACAAGAGTTAGTTCGTAGTTACCAGGGGCGAATTGAATAGGATTGGTTTTATAGTCACTTTTAATATCAGCGTTACTTTCAACTTGATAGATGTAGTTTCTTTGTGTCAAATAATCCGTAATTATTACTTTATCTCCTGTGTTGAGGAGGTTAATATTGGCAAATGGTGCTGAATATCTTGTATGGTGACCTAACAATCCTACAGTGCCATTTTGCCCTGTGAAGAAACTATCGGTGTAGTGAAAAACAGATCCATAATAATTAACCCCATCCTGGCGGATGTCCCAAGTTACATTTTGTGTGGGAATGGTTATTTGACCCCAAATTGGGGTTGAAGGTAATGAACTGTCTTTTATTGTCAAGTTTTTTGTAACAGCTTGAATTTCTGGGCTTTTATAATTTAAGTCCTTGTCTGTTGTTGTGTAAATTATGCTGTACATTGCATTGTTCTTATTGATCCAGATTTCAGTACGCTGATAGGTTTTATCGCTTTCATTAAATTGATATATATTTTCATCAGCCTTTGTACCATTGAGATCTATAGTTTTATGGGATACAAATTTAAGTCCAGATTGATCACCGGGACCCGTGATGGTGAAATTTTCAAATGGCTTGTACTTCGATACAATATTCCACCTGTTAACTGTTACATTTAAATTAGAATTTGGATCATTAAATGCAACTATTTCTGAGGTTCTTGATTTATTTACAATCTGCCAACTGTCAGGGTAATCGAATGACACCTCGTCCTTTTCAAAATGATTTGTTTTGATATTTTTTCCTGAAAATGCAACTGTTGTAAATGCTACTCCCACCACAACAATTGCAATAATGATTAAAATATGTTTGAATTGAATATTCATGAACAATGGCTCCAATACATGTTAATTTATCTATAATTTGTAAGAATTAGATTTATATCAAAGGAACATCCTTTAGTTTTTCTTTTAAATTAGAGAATTTATCTATAATTTTTATAACTCCAAATTATTCATCATACTATAACTACTTTATTAGATAATAAATTATTAATAATAAGTATTATGAATTAAATCAATAATATTGGATGAATATCCAATTAAGGAGTTAATTGATGGTTTCTTTATTTGGAAAAATTTATCGCCATCATATTATTAACTTAATAACTACATAAGTTGTTAAGTTGTTAAGTTGTTAAGTTGTTAAGTTGTTAAGTTGTTAAGTTGTTAAGTTGTTAAGTTGTTAAGTTGTTAAGTTGTTAAGTTGTTAAGTTGTTAAGTTGTTAAGTTGTTAAGTTGTTAAGTTGTTAAGTTGTTAAGTTGTTAAGTTGTTAAGTTGTTAAGTTGTTAAGTTGTTAAGTTGTTAAGAAAAAGAGAAGAAGTTAATGGTTTTTTTTCAAACCATTTAACGCAATTTTTCATCGGTTTTGCACTTTCCATCCAGTACTGTTACCAATCTTTCTGCCATGTTGCCAACGTATGGTTCGTGGGTTACCATGACAAGGGTAACATTTTCTTTGGTGTGCAATTCCTTGAGCAGATCTAGTATGACCTCTCCTGTTTTTGAATCAAGTGATCCTGTTGGTTCGTCTGCCAGAATTATTGAGGGGTGGTTGACAAGTGCCCTTGCGATTGCAACACGCTGCCTTTCTCCACCAGATAATTTGGTTGGTTTTTGATCGATCTTCTTTTCAAGGTTTACAGACTTCAATAGTTCCAAGGCCCTTTCTCTCATTTCTGATGAGTTAGCTTTGGTTTCGTACATAGGAATTTCCACGTTTTCAATCACAGATAGGTTTGGGATGAGGTTGTGCATCTGAAATACGAAACCAATTTCCTGGGAACGGAAAAGATTTAATTTTTTGGCTTTCATCAGATCTATGCCTGCAACTTTGATCATTCCTTCATCTGCGGTGTCTAAAGCTCCAATCATGTTTAGTAGTGTTGATTTACCCGAACCTGAGGGCCCCATTATTGATATGAATTCTCCCTTTTTTACTGTTAGGTCAATGCCATTCAGGGCTTTTATATTTCCATTGTCGTAACTTTTCTTCAGGTTTTTGATTTCAATTACATTTTCGGTATTATTCATAACGCAGTGCCTCCGTTGGGGATAATCTGCTTGCTCTGTAAGCAGGATATAAACCTCCTATCACACCTACAAGGAATGCAACTACGAATGCTCTTGCAAATATGTCCAGTGCAAATGATGGTTTAATTATTCCCGATACTGATGGGCTGTATGTCAGTAGTATCTCCACTCCAACAACGGCTATTATGGTACCAACTACAAATGCAATTAAGGTCAGTACGATTGATTCTCCAAGTATCATGCCCAATATTCGTTTATCTGTCCAACCAACTGCCTTTAGTACTCCAATTTCCCTTGTTCTTTCGTATACAGACATTATCATGGTGTTTATAACTCCCACAGCACCGATGAATATGGCAAGTAATGAAATTGCCCATGATGCAGTGTCAATAAATCCTAATCCCTGATTTATTCTGCTTGCTGTGGCTTCAGCTGTTGTTGTTGTGAGCTGATTCGGATAAGAAGTTTCAATATTTTGACTCACGGTAGTTACATTTGCGTTGTCTGTTACTTTAACTAGGATTGCACTGACCTTGTTGTCGTTGCTTGTTAAATTTTGTAATGTTGACAGTGGCATGTAAATTCCAGCGTCAGTGAGGAAACTTCCTGTTTCGAATGTTCCAGTTATTTTAAAGTCTTTACCATAGAGGTTAATGGTGTTTCCAACTGTTAGGTTTTGATCCTGGGCAAATGTTTTGCCTATTATTACCTCATCGGTGCTTCCGTTGCTAAATGCTGAGCCATTCACAGAATCAATACCAACTAAACTCAACTTTCCAGCATCTATACCAGTTATGGATATCGAACCCCCCGGTCCGAAACTAGATTGAGAGCTGTTCGAACTCAAAGAACTCGCGCTGCTGGATGTGTTTGTCGCTCTTAAAATACCTGCAGTATCTTTAACACCGTTAGTTGAAAGCAGATCGTTTACCAACGATTCATTCAAAGTTCCACCTGAACCGAAACTGTTGGACCCTGTTTGTAGGGCAGTTATTTCTGCTGCTCCTGCCTTCAATGTACTTTGTGTTGAAGTTTTAAGGCCGCCTGTAACCATCCCCAGTGCTACTATTACCATTATACCAATTGCTATCCCAACAATAGCAAGGGCACTTCTTGTTTTGTTTCTGAATGGATTTTTTACCACCAGCGATAAAAATGACATGGTCTTTTTCTCTTTTAAAATCTTTTAAAAATATTTATGCACAAATTTAGAATCTAATTAACTTAAAGCAACTAATTTAACAATTAACTAATTTCTCCCATTTTTTGATTTAAATTTAATAAAATCACTACCCCACAATCTAATATTATGTTTTTGATGGAATTTAAAATATTACTGTCTTAATAAAATGAGCTAGTATTCTTTAGGTAAACACAATAGAATTCAATCATCTCTGGAGAATTTGAAATATAAATGGTGTTGAAAGGACTGATTTAAGTAGATAGTTTTTAAAGAGGTATTTTTTATTTATATTTATATTTACGTTTTAGAATTAATTAAACTAGAATATTAGAAATTTTTCGTGAAAAATATCACAAAAAATAACTTTAATTATAACGTGGTGTGATGTTTATAGATATTTTATATCCCATGTTGTTTATATTGATTAATATTCAATGGTCTTCAAATAATGATTTCAATTATATGAGAAAATTATTTAAAAGATATTTCACTGTGGATATTAAATATTACAGATGATTATTGCTGTGGAATATAGTAATGGAAGGGTAGTTATGATTGCAGAAGAGGACAACGAGAAAATCCCAACTAAAAATTATACTCTTTCTTTCCAAAGGGCGGGAATATTTTCAGTTCTGTTTTTATTATTGTACGTTGGGCTATGGTTTGGTTTAGGATCTAACCACAACACACAAGCAGTTATTTCTTTTTTCATGGTTTCCATAGTTTATCTAGCAGTTACCATCATCTTATATTTCACAACAAAGTCAATAGGATCGTCAGAAAAGCGATTGAAGGCAGCATGGGGATTTTTAACCTGTGCAGTTTTAGTTTCATTTTTAGGTAATTTGTTTTGGGTTTTAAGTATTTTTTCCAATCAAAATCCAACCACGTCGTTTGCTGAAGTTTTGTACGTGATATTTTATCCTCTTTTTTTGATTGGAGTACTCCTTTTTCCATCTTCTAAAAAAACTCAGATTCAACAGTTGAAACATTGCTTCGATCTTATCATCATAATTTTCTCTTTCATGTTGATGTTCTGGATATTTCTACTGGCACCGGGTTTAAAAAATTTCAGTGGAAACTTCGCCAATCTGGTAATAATGTTGTCATACGTTCTTGGAGGACTTGCACTGGTTTTTGCAATGTTCGATCTGTTGCTTAACAGACTAAAAGAGGATATGCACGGTCCTGTGGTATTGTTGCTTTCAAGCACCCTCATCCTTCTAATAACCAACAGTATTTACATCTACCAGTTCATTCATAATTCCTATTTTTCAGGTGATCCTTCAGACATAGGTTGGATCATTGGATACTTACTCATTGGACTTGCTGGAGTGTCCCAATTAAATAATCAGAAAATTAAATTGGATATTTTGATCGAAATTTCGTCCAACATCTACAGAAATTATTCATTTACTTCTTACCTTGCTGTTGCAGGTGTTTCAGTGGGTTACTTATCCTTAGTATGGGCGTACAATACCAACAGTTCAGATTTATATTTTTTAGAATTGGGGGTTGGTGTTCTGATAATTTTAGTTGTTGCTCGTCAATTCGTTTCAATAAATGAAAATAAGAACCTCTACAAACAGGCACAAACTGAAATTGCGTTGAGGAAAGAAATTTCTAAGAATCTAACAGATTCAGAATTGGCTTATCGTACCATATTTGAGAACACAGGTACTGCAACAGTTATTATAGATGAAGACGATGTGATTGCTCTTTCTAACACAGAATTTGAGAAGTTGTCGGGTTATAAAAAAGGGGAGATTGAGGATAAAAAATCTTGGAAAGAATTTGTGGTTAAGGATGATCTAAAACTCATGAAGAAATACAATCAGATAAGGATACTTGAAAATGAACTGGATCCTCAAAACTATGATTTCAGGTTAAAGAATAAAAATGGGGAAATAAAAAATGTCTACGCTGTGGCAGTTTTAATGCCTGGTTCTAATTCTAGTTTAATATCGTTACTGGATGTTACAGATCAAAAGAATGCTGAGGATGAGATAAAAAGATCGTTGCATGAAAAGGAAATTCTTCTCAAGGAAATACATCACAGGGTAAAAAACAATTTAACTGTTATATCAAGTCTTCTTAACCTGCAGTCAAGGTACATAAAGGATAAGGATGATCTGAAAATGTTCATGGAAAGTCAGAGCAGGGCTAAATCCATGGCAATTATCCATCAAAAATTATACTCCTCTCAGGATCTTAAACACATAGATTTCGATGATTATATTAAAACACTTGCAAGGGATATTTTTGATGTTTATGTTCAAAATCCATCGGAAATAAACATGTTCTTTGATGTGGAAGATATTAAACTGGATATCAACACTTCCATACCATTGGGACTCATATTAAATGAACTTTTAACCAATGCACTGAAATATGCATTTCCCCATAATGAACCGGGGGTTTCTAAAAATCATGAGGGTAAAGTCACTGTTAAACTTCACAGGAGAGATGAGGGATACAGGTTAATTGTTGAGGATAATGGTGTGGGTTTACCCGATGACTTTGATATGAACAGCAATACTTCACTGGGTATACAACTTATTAACACGTTAACACAGCAGATAGATGGACATGTGAGTTACTGCAGTGACAATGGAACCAAGTTCATAATAGACTTTAAAGATAACTTGTACTCATGAGTCTAAACTATTTTTTTTGAATTTGAGTTTGTTTTAATTTGAAAAGAGGAAATAAAAGGAAAAAATAGGAAGTTTCTTTAATCAATTTCTATCTTGATCTTGTCTTCTTTAACTTTTGGCAGTTCTATTGTTAACACAGAATCTTCAAATTTTGCAGAAGCCTTTTTAACTTCTACCAGTTCTGGAAGTTTTATTTTCCGATTTACTTCGCCGTAATTTCTCTCTTTTTTGATGAAATCTGCATCTTCAGGATAATCTTCAAATTTAGCTGTAATTTCTACTAAATCTTCGGTTATATGGACAGATACATCTTCTTTTGAAACTCCTGGAAGGTCTGCTTTGATTATGAAAGATTCTGGGCTGCTTATTATATCTGTGAGTGGTTTTTCTCCAGTTGCGTAATCTGAAAGTGTTTTGCCTAGTTCGTCCTGTTTACCTTTTAGAGAGTTGATGAAATCATTTATTTTATTTTCAGCTTGTTTTCGGGTTTTTTCAGTGTTTTCCTTTAACTCTGTTGTTTTCTCAGAAGCTTCATCCTTTATGGCTGCGGTTTTGGTGCCGGTATCTTTTTTAATTTGGGATGTTTTCATAAGGGCTTTGTCCTTTGCTTCGAGTGTTTTGTCGAGGGCTTTGTCCTTAGCATCTAAAGTTTTTTCTAATGCTCCTTTTTTAACTTCTATGGCTTTTTCTTTAGTTTTTGAAGTTTTATCCATGATATCACCTTTTATATCTCAGTTTTCTCCTTTAGATCTTTTGTCCCTGTTTTTTTTAGGGATCTTTTATTCAATGTATCTGTTTGGACTTTTTTATCTGCCATATGAGTTCACCTCATAATTTTCTCCATATCTAGTTTATGTTGTTTTGTTGAAATTAAGTTTACTGTTTAATTATTACATAAATTGAGTTGGTTTCAATAGATTTGTTGGGATGTATACCTTCTAATTATTTTTATTTACCTTTGGTTATTTTAAGATAGGTTTATATGTTAGTATATAATAAGTTAATATATTAAATTTTTATATATTAAAAATTAATATATAAAATTTTAATATATCTGAGGAGAAAACCAATGAAACCAATAGTTAAAGGAATTAAAAATTATTTTTCAGACAAGAAAAACAGGATCGTACATGTAATAGCAGGAATTTCTGGTTTATTAGCCAGTCTATTTAGTTTAATGGGATTTTATGATAGGATATTACTATTTGCCGTAGCGATTTGTTTCAACGTGGTTAGAATGAGGATGATGCCGTGAAAAGTGGGATTTTTGAATTTAATTTTAGCACGAATACGATAATTAGATTTCAAGATGTTTTGGTAGTTTTTTAACAGGTCTAATTTTTTTTATTATGGTAAATGGATTAGTTGTTAAAAATTAAACAATAAATTAAAATTTGACTATTTTTAGGGCGAAATTTTGTAATATTTTATATTCAAAATGATATATTTTGTATTTTGTTTAATATATTTTAAATAACCTGTACAGATGATGTATCAATCATGTGCTTAACCTACTTTTACCAGGAATTTGTACTGGATCTGTGGGGCTTTGTATCAGTCAACTTAAGTTTTGGCAACAATTTTTTCTTCTTTAAAATCAGCTTGATATTTATTTAAACAAGATTATTTTGCTGATTTAAGGCTTTTTTGATTTTAATGTTCTTTATATATATTTTTAAAGTCTGATTCATTGTTTATGGATATATTTGGTTGATTAAAACTTTTTTGTAGGTTATGGGATCCCTTGATGGTATCCAAAGGTTTATAAACAATGAGAGACAAGAACAGTATTGTCGGAAGACGGAAGCATACTTCCGAGTATTTACAAAAATACGATTAAAAAATAAATTCAAAAACAAAAATTTAGAGGTCTATTATGGTAAGAAAAATTGCGATTTATGGAAAAGGTGGAATTGGAAAATCTACAACTACTCAGAACACAGCATCAGCCATGGCTCATTTCCATGGAAAAAAAGTTATGATTCACGGATGCGACCCTAAAGCAGACAGTACAAGAATGATACTTAGGGGTAAAATGCAAACCACCATGATGGACACACTTAGGGAAGAAGGCGAAGAAGCATGCATGAACCTGGACAATGTTATGTCAACAGGTTTTGAAGGAATAAAATGTGTTGAATCTGGAGGTCCAGAACCAGGTGTAGGATGTGCTGGTCGTGGTGTAATAACAGCTATCACACTCATGGAACAACTCAAAGTCTACGATGACAACGACTTTGTTTTCTTCGATGTTTTAGGTGACGTTGTTTGTGGAGGTTTTGCAATGCCAATCAGGGATGGTAAAGCCGAAGAAATATACGTTGTAGCATCTGGAGAAATGATGGCACTTTACGCAGCAAACAACCTGTGTAAAGGTATGGTAAAATATGCTAATCAGAGTGGAGTGAGGCTTGGAGGAATCATCTGTAACAGCCGTAACGTGGACGGTGAAAAGGAACTACTGGAAGAATTCTGTAAAAAAATTGGAACTCAACTTATCTACTTCGTACCTAGGGACAACATGGTGCAAAAGGCAGAGTTCAACAAAAAAACAGTTGTTGACTTCGATGCTGAATGTAACCAAGCACACGAATACGAAGCATTGGCTGGAAAAATTATCAACAATGAAAACTTCGTGATTCCAAAACCAATGTCCATGGACGAACTGGAAGAAATGGTACTACAGTACGGTTTAACTGACTAAAATTAAAATAATCAGAAAATAAACATGAACAGAAAATTGGTAAAAAATACAGTTTATACGACTTTAAATCCAGCAACATAAGATTCAAGGAAACCATCCTCTAGCAGGAATGAATCATGCTGCTGAAACCAACAAGATCCCCGAAAGGGGTTTGTTGTTCATTTATTTGATCCGATTTTCATCATTTTTTTTAGATTTTTTTCAGGTGAATGCCTACTACCACACGATATGCATAAACATGATCATCATTGGTGTTAGTTTATAAGTTAGAAAAAAAATCAACAAAAAAACAATAAATTGAAGGAGAGAATATAATGCCGTATCATACATTTAAATGCAGTAAATGCATTCCTGAAAGGACAAAGCATGCTGTCATCAAAGGACATGATGAAGATTTAACATCGTGCCTACCTTTGGGTTACCTGAACACCATACCAGGATCAATATCTGAGCGGGGATGTGCATTTTGTGGTGCGAAACACGTTATTGGCACGCCAATGAAGGATGTTATCCACCTCTGCCACGGCCCTGTGGGCTGTACCTATGACACATGGCAAACTAAAAGGTATATCAGTGATAACGATAATTTCCAGTTTAAATATACCTTTGCAACTGATATGAAAGAGAAACACATAGTTTTTGGTTCAGAAAAACTATTGAAGGAAAGTATCACAGAAGCCTTCAAAGCCTTTCCAGAAATCAATAGAATGGCCATCTACCAAACATGTGCCTCTGCACTCATAGGTGATGACATGGATGCTGTGGCACAGGAAGTCATGAATGAAATGCCCGATGTCGATATCTTCGTTTGTAACTCTCCAGGATTTGCAGGACCAAGCCAATCAGGAGGCCATCATAAAATTAACATAGCATGGGTTAACCAGAAGGTAGGAACAGTCGAACCCAAGATCACCAGTGACTACGTAATAAACTATGTTGGGGAATACAACATCCAGGGTGACCAGGAGGTTATGACTGATTACTTCAAAAGAATGGGAATCCAGGTACTTTCCACCTTCACAGGAAATGGATCCTATGACGATCTAAGAAGCATGCACAAGGCAGATCTAAACGTGCTTGAATGTGCCAGATCTGCAGAGTACATCTGTAACGAGTTAAGGGTTAGGTATGGAACTCCAAGAATGGATATTGATGGATTTGGTTTCAAACCACTTTCAGAATCACTCTTAAAGGTAGGATTGTTCTTTGGTCTCGAAGAAGAAGCTCAAAAGATCATAGAAGAAGAAACTGCCAGATGGAAACCAGAACTCGACTGGTACGCCAGAAGATTGAAGGGAGTTAAAGTCTGTCTCTGGCCAGGTGGTTCAAAACTATGGCACTGGGCCAATGTTATCCACGAGGAAATGGGTGTTGAAGTTGTATCGCTTTACACAAAATTTGGCCATCAAGGAGACATGGAAAAGGGCATAGCAAGGTGTGGTGAAGGAGCACTGGCCATCGATGATCCAAACGAACTCGAAGGTATCGAGGCAATGATGGAACTCCAACCAGATGTTATATTCACCGGTGTGAGGCCTGGTGAAGTTGCCAAAAAACTCCGAGTCCAATATTTAAATGCCCATGCATATCACAACGGACCATACAAAGGATATGAAGGATGGGTAAGATTTGCCCGTGACATTTACAACGCAGTTTATTCTCCAATCCACCAACTTTCAGGCTTAGATATCAGTAAGGATGAAATAGACATGAACAACGGGTTTGTGACTAAAAATATAATATCCGATGCTAAAATTGATAAAGAAGCATCAATTGCCAATAATGAAAGGGAATACACAGGAAAATATGATTGTGTAACACATCTTCGTGATAAAACTTACTAACAAAAATTTTTTACAAGAATATTGACTGGGAGAATTAATAATGGACGAAATTCAACAGGAAAAAGTAGAAAAACTGGTCAACTACATCATGAAATGGTCATTGTGGCAGTTTAATTCTCGTGAATGGGATAGGGAGAAACAGAACGAAGAAATACTTAAAAAAACCATGCAATTGCTTTGTGAGGAGCCAGTGGAAAATGAAACTCCTGAAGACAGGTACTACTGGAGCGAAGCCATGATACTCTCAAGTGATTTTAAAACCAACTTCGAATGGATTTCACAGATGAACAAAACAGAGATAAAAAAACTTATGGAAGACCTTAAAAATCGTATTGATTATTTAACAATAACTGGATCTTTAAATGCAGAACTAAAAGTTGAACGTTACTAAGAAGGAGGTATTATCATTTCTTGCGAATTGAAAAAAAAGGAAAGATCCGGTACCATCAATCCAATATTCACATGCCAACCAGCAGGTGCGCAGTACGTTAGTATTGGTGTGGAAAATTGTATTGGAATTGTACACGGAGGACAAGGTTGTGTAATGTTTGTGCGTCTGCTCTTTGCACAGCATTTTAAAGAAAATTTCTTACTAGCATCTTCTTCCCTTCACGAAGACACAGCAGTACTCGGAGCAACTCACCGTATTGAGGAAGCAGTAGACGTACTCTTGATGAGATATCCAGAAGTCAAGGTGGTACCCATCATCTCAACCTGTTCAACAGAAATAATAGGGGACGATGTTGAGGGAGTAATCAGAAAACTGGAAAATGGTCTTTTAAAAGAGAAGTACGCAGACCGTGAAGTTCACCTAATATCCATAAGCACTCCAAGTTTCAAGGGCAGTATGGTCAGCGGTTACGATATAGCTGTTAGAGATTTCGTTAGGAAATTTGCAACAAAAAATGAACCCAACGAAAAAATTAATCTCATAACAGGTTGGGTTAATCCAGGGGACGTGACAGCACTTAAACATCTTCTAAAGGAGATGGATGTGGATGCAAATGTTTTGTTCGAAACAGAATCCTTTGACTCACCCCTCATGCCCAAGGGTGATGCAGTGTCCTATGGAGGAACAACCATCAAGGATCTTGAATCCACTGGAGATGCCATTGGAACCATAGTACTAAACCGGTACGAAGGTAAGCTTGCTGCAGACTTTCTGGAGACAGAATTTGAAATTCCATCAATCATTGGCCCGACACCCATAGGCATACGTAACACCGACGCATTCCTAAACAACTTGAAGAAAATGACTGGAAAACCAATACCAGAATCACTTGTTAGGGAAAGGGGTGTGGCCATAGATGCACTAACAGATCTTGTTCACATGTTCTTTGCAGACAAGAAAGTTGCAATCTTCGGAAACCCCGATCTTGTCATAGGATTGGCAGAATTTTGCATAGATCTAGAAATGAAACCAGTTTTACTCTTACTTGGAGATGATAATGTAAACTACTCAAGGGATCCTAGAATAAAAGAATTTGAGGAAAAGGTAGAGTTTGAAATGGAGATCATTGAAAATGCAGATCTATGGGATCTTGAGAAACGCATCAAGAATGGAGATATTGAGCTTGATCTAATAATAGGACATTCCAAGGGACGTTTCATTGCAATAGATAATGACATACCCATGCTTCGTGTGGGATTCCCAGTCTACGATCGTGCAGGTTACTACAGACATCCAATAGTAGGATATGCCGGTGCAACCTGGTTAGCCGAAGAAATGGCAAATGTTCTTTTCACAGATATGGAGTACAAAAAGAACAAAGAATGGATTCTAAATGTATGGTAAAGAACCATATCTGCTCTAGAGTAGATCCAGACATTTCAAGAAACAACCGTAGGATTTAACTGATAAAACCAGCCAACATGCCTGCTATAGGATCGTACTGTACGATCCTGGTTTTTTTTAAAATTTTTTTCATGATTTGATAATATTTATCTGAAGTAAATAAAAAAACCAAAATAATACAGAATATATTTGTTAAAGTTTACACGAGGTTAAATAAACTATGAGACTCCACTATCTACAACATGTGCCCTTTGAAAATCCTGGAAGCATACTCAGATGGGCAAACCTGAACAGCGTTGAAGTAACTAAAACCCTTATGTTTCAGGATGAAGATCTTCCTGAACACGATGATTATGACTGGTTGGTGGTTATGGGAGGACCCATGAACATCTACGACCATGAAAATTATCCGTGGCTCGTAAAGGAAAAATCATTCATAAAAACTGCCATAGATTCTAGTAAACTCGTTATAGGTCTTTGTTTAGGTGGGCAGTTAATAACTGATGTGATAGGTGGTGAAGTGACTAAAAATTCCCATCTTGAAATCGGATGGTTCCCATTACATCTCAAAACAAATGCAAAATCATCCCCATTTTTCTCATTTTTACCAGATCAGCCTACAGTTTTCCACTGGCACGGAGACACATTCAATAAGTTACCTGAAAATGCTGAACTCATAGCAAAAAGTGATGCATGTGAAAATCAGGCCTTCGTATACAATGACAGGGTATTTGGATTCCAATTTCACCTGGAAACAACTGAACAAATTATCGATGATCTCGTTGTGAACTGTGCCGATGAAATGGTACCAGGCCCATATGTACAGTCAAAAAATGAACTCCTAAACAATGAAAACATAAAACAAACCAATGAATGGATGGATACATTCCTAAACAAATTATTTGATCGAGAAAATAGGTGTGATGATATATGAATAAGATCAGGTACGTTCAAAGGAAATGCAGTGACAAAGAAAAAATTAACGATTTTTTAACATCTTCCAGGGTAGGGGTGCTTGGGATGAATGATGAAAACTCACCCTACGCAGTTCCATTAAACTACGTCTGGTACCATGATTCAATTTTCTTTCATGGGGCAGGATCCGGTAGAAAAGAACTGATACTTTCTAAGGAACCCAAGGTATGTTTCACAGTTTTTGAGGAATTTGGGACAGTGTTGGATCCCATGCCCTGCCATGCAGACACATCATACATGAGTGTTATGCTTTTTGGACAGATTCAAAGGGTAATGGATTTTGAAGAGTCTGCAAACATATTGGACCAACTGGTTGAAAAGTACACTCCAGGTTACTACAAGAAGGGATTGTCTGCAAAGATGATGGAGAAGTACCTTTCAGATCTGGATGGAAATCCTACATCAGTCTACAGATTAAAACCAACTGATATAACTGCCAAGGAAAATGTTGTGGAGGAAGATGAACTTTTCAAATCTGGTGATCGTATATGAGTTCCAATTTTGAGTCATGTTGGTATAATTCTACAAACTACTGTTGCAGCAAAACTTTATATTCTAGAAAAACCAATATTAAAGTAACAAATATTAACTAAAATTAATTGGTCAAGATTACTAAGTTTACAGAATTATACAACAGCTAAATGATAATAAGGAGAGATAAAATATGTTAGAACACACCTACAAATACCAAAATTATTTAAGAAACAATTCACCATGTTTTGGTCTATTTTATACGGCGTTTGTAGTTGCCCTGGAACAACAAATTGAAATATTAGACAAATCCATGGGATACACAGCTCCAATAACCTCAAATATAAATGAAATGGCTCCAATGAGTTATTAAGATTTTTTTATATCCTTTTTTTTAATTTTCAAAGCCATTCATTCTAGATATATTTCTACTGTAAAACTATGATGCACTAAATCTCGGATTTAAATCTTGAAAACTTATTCTACAGTATAATCTCATTGTCCCTTTTAATTTTCTCTATTGAACATTGAACTACTTAGCCAAGATGAACAGAATGATAATGATTTACAAAAACTTCGATCCAATAATTAACCCAATTAGCAGCTTGTTTTTAATTTGATTATTTCTATTACATGGAGATCATTAATTACATATAATTAAACGCATATAATGACACTGCATACTAAAAAAATGAGATGATAAAATGATAATCGAAATAATAATCGTACTCATATTAATTGTAATTGTTGTGGCAGTAATATTGCTCTACAACGGCTTAGTAAACCTCAGAAACAGGGTAAAAAATGCATGGTCACAGATTGACGTGCAGTTGAAACGAAGAACAGATCTTATTCCTAACCTTGTTGAAACTGTTAAGGGATATGCTTCCCATGAAAAGGGAGTGTTTGAAAACGTTACCAAGGCTAGATCCAGCCTTATGAATGCAAGCGGAGTTCAAGAAAGTGCCGAAGCAAACAATCAATTAACAGGCGCATTAAAAAGCTTGTTTGCTGTTGCAGAAAACTATCCAGATCTTAAGGCCAGTCAGAACTTCAGAGAACTGCAGGCACAGTTAACAGAAACTGAAGATAAGATCGCTTACTCCAGACAGTTTTACAACGACACAGTCCTCAGGTACAACAATAAGGTTCAGATGTTCCCAAGTAACATTTTAGCATCACTTTTCAAATTCAACGAAGCAGAATTTTTCGAAATGGCTGAAAGCGAAAGAGCTGTTCCCGAAGTTAAATTTTAGGTGATGGAATGGATAAAAAAATTTGTCTTTCTATAATTCTTTTTTTTTCACTGTCCATATTGGCTGGCAGCGGAGCAGCCTTTGCTGCGAGTGATAACAGCTACACCATTCCACTCATAAATCAAGATATCTACCTTCAAAACGATGGATCAATCCACGTTGTGGAGAAGATCCACTACACATTCGATGGAACATTCCACGGAATTAACAGGTACATACCACTAAACGGTTCTCAACAGCTGACAAATGTTAATGTAACCACAGATGGTGCCTACAACAGTTTTCAAATTCTGGATGTGAATTCCACCAAGGACATTAAGGTTTATTTATATTCTGATGCAGCCAAAACACAACCAATCAATGGAGGGAATGTAACTGTTACAATTTCCTACGATCTCTTTAATGTCATGAAGTTTTACAACGATATTGCAGAGCTTCACTACATGCTGGTGCCTAATAAGTGGCAAGTTGACATTGGTCAGGTTGTGGCAAACATACACACAAGTTCCAGTCAGGGAATTCAATACTGGTTAAATCCTCCCTACTACAATAAGAGTGCAGCTTGGCAGGGCAACACTTTGACTGTCACGAGTGATACAATTCCCGCTGGCCAGTACTACGAGATAAGGATGGCTATTCCAAGGGATCAGTTTGCTGCCACCCCTTCACATGGACTCATCATCAATCAAAATGGATTAGCTCAGATACAGCAGCTACAAAATGACTACCAGAATTCTTTGAATTTCAGAACCAATCTATACTATTTCCTGTCTGTTCTCATGTTCCTGGCACTCTTTGTACCTCTGTTGATATACTTCAGATATGGTAGGGAACCCAAGATTGATTATCAGGCAGAGTATGAACGGGACATTCCAACAGATGATCCTCCTGCAATGGTGAATGCCATATGCGGACCTGGATTTTCCAAGAAGATCGGAGAACCAGATATGGATGGTTTCAAGGCAACCATAATGGACCTCATAAACAGAAAGTATCTGATAATGGAAAACGAACCTCTGGAAGAAAAATCTTTGGATAAGGAAGGATACGGTCTTGTAGGTTCGATGTATTTGAGGTACAACGTTCAGAAAGATTCATCTGAGTTGAAAAGTTTTGAAAAGAATGTTATCAACTTTTTAACGGAGTACGAGGATGATGATGGTTTGATATCGTTGGATGCTATTTCAGATAATTTGAGTGTTCGCGAATCTGCCAGATCCTTTAGAAACACCTACCTCGATTGGAAGGATAACCTTCGAAACACGTTATTGAATAACAACGAACTGGACAAATTCTTCAACAAGAAGGGAGATTCATATTTGAAAATCTTTGGTGTTTTAGCACTTATCGTTGCAGTCATAGTGTTCTTCTTCAGTATTATGGACGATATACCTGCAGCAAACCTATCATTGTTGTTGTCAATTGTTTTAGGGGTTGTAGCAATAATCAGCTTACTTCTACCCCAGAAGGTTGGGGGTCAGTGGACAACCTACGGTGAAGAGTACGATGCAAAGTGGCATAACTTCAAGAAGTATATCCAAGACTTCAGTTTGATGAAAGAGTACCCTCCAGAATCAATAGTGATATGGAACAAGTACCTTGTATATGCAACTGCTCTTGGTGCTGCTGATGCAGTTAGAAAAGCCATGGAACTTAACGTACCAAAGGATGACCTAAACGGAAGCGATCTTTACATGTTCCATTACTATGGAGGATACCTGCTTCTGGACTCGGCATTTGATACTGGAATGACCACAGCAACGGCATCTTCATCAAACGGTGGAGATTTCGGAGGAGTTGGTGACATTGGAGGAGGATTTGGTGGTGGAGGCGGAGGTGACGCCTTCTAAAACCAATTTCCATATTTTTATTCTTTTTTTTAATAGTAAGGTTTTTTTGAAATAATGTACAAATCTATTACTAGGTTCTCCATTAGTATATTGGGGGAGGGTTTGTGAGTGGAAGATCTATATTTTGATGTTTACAGCGATATGGTAGAGTACGTGCTTGATAAATTTCAAGTAGAAGTGCCGAACTACAAGATAATGTTCTTGACTGACAGGGAATTTGATGTTTTTAACTACGAATGTGATATTGTTCGAAGCTTCTACTACGTAATAACACAGGAGAAACAGTTTGGATTTAACAAGTACAAGAACATGTACTTGGACATGGTAACCAAGGAGTACGGTGAATTTTTTTATCAGAGTGAAGAAGATATTTTGGCATCGTTGATACATGTAAACAAGGTGTACAACACATTGGAACCAGTTCATAATGCACTACAAATTTTAACTGAAAATGATGCCACAAACAAGGATGTTTCATTTTTACACAACTTGATCACCACCAACATAGATCAGGACTACTTGATCCTTCTGAGGAAAACACGCCATGAAAATCTGTCCAATGGGCTGATCGATGATAACAACATATTTTTTGATGTGGTACACGAAGCACTTCATATTATTGAGCACGAAAATCAACATTCAAAATGGAAGTTCTGGACTAAAAAACGTATGAATTCCGATGAAATGGACAGCATCACCAAGGAAATTTTTAGTGAATGGAACATACAACTTTAAAAATAAATAATGAAGTGGTATTTTTAGTTTTAGATGAGCGGTACAGGGAACTTGAAAAATTTCATGGCTGCTTTAATCATTTTAAATTCCGTTAAGGCAGAAACGATTGTTGGAGCAGTGTCTCGTTCAACTTCCATTGTTATGGTGCTTATATTATATTTAAATGCTTCAGCTCTCACCATGCCCGTTTCTAGTGGTTGGACTCTGCTAACACAACCTGATGTTGAAGTGATGTATTTGGCCCACTTAACTTCCTGGGAATTGGAGGTGCCTGTGTTAACATTTAAAAGCCCCTTAGATGTTACTTCTCCTCCGGAGTGCACATCCAGGAGGTAATTTATACTGTTTTTGTGTGCAAATTGTATTATGTTCCAACCTGGAGAACCAGCTACGTTGGCAATCCTGTTTGGGTCGTGGCCATGGTAAAATCTGGTATTTTTTGCTGTGTCAAGGGGAATATCGAATGGTATAACATAGAGGGTACCTTTGATGGATTTATCCTTGATGTACTCCAAATATTTCATTATGGCTATGTTTGCTTCGGTTTCATTTCCATGAATACCAGCAGATATCAATACCTTTGGCCCATTTCCATTTCCAAATTTAAGCATCACAGATCCAGATTTTTCCAAGTTGAAAATAGTCTTGGCAAAACTGGTCTTTGGAATGTACTTGTTTATCTCAGGATTTTTCAGAACATCTCCTCCTACATTTTTGTCGAAGATTATGTAAGTTGGACCCACGACTTTTAAGAGGGATGAGTAACCTTTGTTGTTACTTTTGTTGGATTCAGCAATGCTGTTGCTTGCATCTGCAGATGCCATTAGTAAATAAGAGCCCAGTGGCATGTTGGTTGGAATGTAAAGCAGGGTATTTTGGGTGTTGGATGAACCAGTTTTAAGACCATTGATGTACCTTTTTCCAATCAGGTAGCTGTTTGATGTTGGATTGGTTTTGAGGTAGTAGTTTACCCAAAAACCTCCAGCTGAACCATTGCCAGAGTTGGTGATGGTGTTGTTAACAGCTATGTTACAACCCCTCACTAGTGAACCATGCACAACCACGTTTGTAACTTTTAAGTCCGCTTTTAATGTTTTATTGTTAGAATAAGAGTTAATTTCTGTTGCAGAAACTTCACCTGCCACAATGAACGGAGTTACCATCAAAATTAACGCCATAATTACAGTTTTTTTCATAATATTTTCACCAAAGTATGCTACCCAAAAAAAATAAATTTCACAAAAATCCCCAGTATTTTACAATTGGTTTGTATTTTTTAAGTTTATAATGGGAGTTTTAAGATGTAAGATTTGGTTTTAGTTTGATCAAACTACTCTTAAAATTAATGGGAAAAACTATATATGCTAGTAAATACAATATATTAATAGATAAAATTGGGTTGTTGTTCTTTTTCTTCGCAATATATTCAATTTTTAATGAATTTTTTAATTGATTCATGATAAAATTGAGGTTGAGTTATTTATTTCATTAATTTGGATTTGAGTTGAATATTATTTAATATTGTATCTTTTAGTTTAAAAAATTAATCCAAAATAATTTACTCTTACCCACTTAAAAAAAAAATTTGGCCAATGATAAATGAAGGGATTAAAGTCTTCGTTTATTTTATGGAAAAGGAGGAATAGCTAATATGTTTAGAGATCCTTTAGTTAAGGAAATTTTAATGGATATCACCAACGATGGGGAAAGCAGTGTACCTATTATTGAATGTATAATCAATGGAAAAACATTCGATGAGGAAATTGCTGAGGAAACTGATATTCGTTTGAACACAGTTCGAAAAATACTTTACAAACTCCATGATGCTGGTGTGGCAAATTATAAGCGAAGTAGGGATCCTGAAACCAACTGGTACATTTACAGCTGGAAGTTTGAAGAGGACAAGATATCAGAGATCATATCCAAGAAATTTGAAAAGTACTCTGAGGACATCGAAAAGTCATTGGAATACGAAGAAGGAAATATGTTCTTCATATGCAAGGCCAATGGTCACAGATACTTGTTTGAGGAAGCTTCAGAAAACAATTTTGTATGTCCTGAATGTCAAAACACCCTGGAATATCAGGATAACTCCACAATCATACAAGAGCTTAAACATATGCTAAAAACCAACCAAAAATCCTAGGATTTTAGGTGTTAATCAATGAATGGAGGATCTATTATGATCCATCATTCTTTTTCATTGTTAAATAACAGCTTTCTTATTGAATAAGTTGAAATCCTTTTTTTAAATTCATTATTAGTACTTAAAATTCATTTTGAACATCAGATTTATATCCTATACTAACTTTTTCAGTGATGGGGTGTTCCATATTTTTTGCTTCAAGAGTATTAAGAATTAAATTGATGAGATTAGTTTTTTAATAAAAAATCAAGTTTAGATCAACAGTTTTTTTGTTGGTACTTTTGATACAATTCTAAATAAGGATACTAATTTGTTGCTTACTTTAAAACATAATACACTTGTTCCCATCAAATTTTTCACTTTAAACGGATATTCATATTTTTCAGCCTTATTGAGTTTATAGAGTTTACTATTCATCTTTTTTGTTAAACAATGGTTAAATATTTCTTTTTTTGGTTTAAAGAACGATTTTAAGGTTTTACGGCATGGGCTCATAATACAACTTTACTGAATACGAATTATTAAGTTTTATTTTTTTAAATTAGTTTTATTATGGAATTATTTGGGCAAAATAAGATTTATTAAGGCTTTTTAATCATATGATTAGACTAACTCCTTAGAATCCTCTATTTGGTTAATAAGCAGTTAATTATTGTTTTTTTTATAATTTTAAATCGTAATGTTTATATATTATTTTGAAGTTACAATGAGTTAGATCATATAATCTCTAATATTCTTTGATTTTATGACCGGAGGCGGTATAATTAATAGAAAATCGATATCCATTTTGTTACTGCTTTTGACAATTGCTATCCCATTAAATGTGGATGCAATTTCAGCTGCAGCAACAAGTCAAACCAATACAGATCAGAAAACCAGTCCATCTGTGACAAACAACTACATCCAAAACACCACTACTAAAACTAGTAACACAACTACCACTAACAAGAGTCAGGTTTCAACAACAAAAAACACTACAACAAAAAATTACGCAGCAGCAGGCACGGTGAAAACTGTTTCATCTACGAAAACAACTTCACTGAGTTTTAAAAACATAGTGGCTGCTTCTACCAGTGTAAAAAATTTCATCAACACCAACAAACGATTGCCAAGCTACGTTACAATTTCTGGTGTGAAAATTACCATGCCGCAGATGCTTTACTACCTTTCACAAGCAATAGTAAAGATTAATAGCGGTACTAAAACTAGTTCTACATTAATAACTGTTAAAGCTCCTACAGTAAACAACACTGAAACAGTGAAAGCAGGAAATTTAACCAAAAATCAATATTTGTCCGAGGCATCTTCTGTCTACAACTATATATTGAAAAATAGAATGGCTCCTTCCACAATAAGTAGTTCACTTGGAAAGATCCGTTACGAATCTGCTATTTTCTCGTTTTCTAAGGTTGTCAGTTTCTACGGTACCAACACTAGATTACCAAAATTCGTGGCTATTGTGCCATTGGCTAAGTCTACAGTAAAACCTAGCACAGGCACCAGTACAAATGGTTCTTCAAGTGGTTACGTGGAAAATGTAGTTCCAACAAGTCTGAAAAGCTATTTGCTACCTACAGCCAATTGCCAGTCAGATAATTCCCAGATAAAAACTTTGGCAGCTTCCATAACCAAGGGACTAAACACCCCGATGCAGAGGGCAACTGCCATATACAATTGGGTAAGGGATCATATATCCTACTCTTTCTACTACAACACCCAGAAGGGTGCTCTTGGTACACTAAGTGCAAGAACAGCAAACTGTGTTGACACAGCACATCTAGTTGTTGCACTCGAAAGAGCTGCAGGATTTGCTGCTCAGTACGAACATGTGACTGCTCAGTTCTCTAGTGGAACCTGGTATGGACATGTGATTGCATTGGTATATGTGAATGGTGTATGGTACAAAGCAGATGGAACAAGTTACAGGAACTCTTTTGGAGTAGTAAATAACTGGAACACCAACACAGCTACTGTACATGGTAAATACAGGGAACTTCCATTTTAATTAAATGGATTCCAACTTCAATTTTTTTTATTTTTAATTTATTATTTTCTGAAAACTGTAACTAAGACGAAGGTTATGGATGAATAATAATATGCATATTATTATTACTAGTTTAACGTAGGATCTAATCATTTCTAGTCTGCCAAAATCGAACTTTTTTTATTCAAGATTTCAACATCACTTAATAAGTTATGAGATTATCATTTATTCACTTATTAATTTATGAAGTTAGGATGTTATGAATTTATTAACTTATGATCTTAGTAAGTTAAGTTGTTTTTAAGTTATGATCTAAGGATATAAACCCGGAATGTCTGCTGGAGTAGCATGCATTTGATAAATTAGAAATTTTTCTAATATTTCCAATATAGCTAAGTCTAAAACCTAAAATTCTTTGGTTTAAACAGGACAGATAACTTAGAAAACTAATGCTTCAATTGTACTAATTGAGAAATATTAATGGGTTCTTCTGTTTAATTGATGATGAGATCGTTAATCAACATTACGATGGAGCAGATGTAGATGGAGGTGTCCAATTATGTATGGATCTTAAAATTTGAATCTTAAAAAAAAAATTAGAATTTTTGATTTGAGTGAAAATTTTTAGTATGGGGTTCACTCGTTACAACTGAAACCTAGTGAGATAACTTAATAGAACTTATTTGTATGTTGTTGGTTCTGTTGGATTCCTTGATTTTTATTTGTGGATCAATGTAGGATACAATTTTGTAGTCACTACTGTAGGATTTTTTCAATGTAAACTGAATGTTGTGGGATACGCTCTTACCTGAACTTAAACCATCAAAATATTTATGGCCCACGTAGGTACCCAACCCTGTTTGTCCATTCTTTTTAAGGTAATAATTAACATAAAAACTGTCTGTTTTAGTGTTCCCTCTGTTCTTAACTGTGTTTGAAACTAGTAATTTTTTGTTTAGTATGGTTGCATTCAAGTTGGAACTCAGGAGGTCTTTGAATGGATGGGTGATCTGTGTTTTATAGCTACTTTTTTTGTAATTGTTGTTTTCATTGGATTCAGCATTGGTTTCATCAGAATCTACGTAAGCAGCTATGTAGTAGTTACCTGATGATATTTTTGAAGGTAGTGTCACGGTTTTTTTCACGTACCTAATCGAGTTTCCAGCTAGACTGGAGACGAATGACTTACCCAGGTAAACGAGTTTGTTGTTTGGGTCGTGTTTCAAGTAGAAACTCACATAAAAACCGCTTGAGGATGCGTTTGCAATATTTTTTATCACGGCTGTGGTGCTGAAGGTGTGGCCAATTAATCCAACTTTAGGATTGATCACGTTGGTAACAGTTAAATCTGGTTGAAATGGATTTTTTGATCGATCACTGTTGTACCAAGCTTCTGCAGCAGCATCGTTGTATTTTGTGGTTTTATTGGCTTTGGGAAAGGTTCCTAACCAGTTTCCAATGAATGCGGAATAACCATGGTTGTTTCTCCAAATAGTGGTGTTTTTATAAACCGTACTTTTGGTTATTGGATCGTAGTTTAATTTATTGGCTTCTTTAAAGTTTTTAGCCCCATTTATAAGGTCTTTAACAAAATCTGCCCCTATCCATGATGTTGCATAGTAATTTGCACCAGTTCCTGTGAACATTCTTGCAAAGTTGTAAACAGTTGCTGTGGGGTTTGCAACTTCTTTGTTATCAACCCAACCCGTTGAAAAACAGGATTGAAGTATCAAAACCGGTATGTTATTTTTGATTGGAGCACTGAACAGTTTGCCATTCCAACCTTCCCTCATTTTATTTCCAATTCCCCAGATAAAATCGTTTGAACCCACGAGGGCAAATGGTGCACTTGCACTTCCACCATTTGAATCGTAGTTTTCTGATTTGTAACCACCATGACCTGCATATATGATGGCATCTGCACCGTACATTCCCTTCAGAATATTTTTGGTGGTAGCATTATTTCTGTAAACTTCATAAACTTGATATCCTTTAGATTTAAGAAGACTCGCAACGCTTTTAGTTTCAGAGTAAGCATCTGGAATATCACTGTGAGAATCTCCGATGATGAGTATGTGTGCCGATGAAAAGGGCACAAAACAAAGGACAAACGAAAGTGATAACATTGTGATGAGGGCACTTTTAAGCCAGTTTTTAGAATTCAAAATATTACATCCGTTGGTTTTATGATACTTCAAGTATTGGTAATGTATTCAAACTGTTTTCACATTTATTTAAGGATCAACACTGGGTCTGTGATTGTAGTCACTAGAAATATGGTGTAACATAACACCAACTTTGAGCCCACTTAAATTGCATTTTCATGTTTTTCAACGATTCATTTCAATATTAGACTTTGAATCTTGAACATTAGTTCTAGAAAATGTTGTTTCGATTTTTAAAAAAATGGAATAGGATGAATTTTATAGTTTCAATCCATAGGCTGCTATGATCTCTTTGAATGTTGCTATTGGGATCTGTTTAGTTCCGAAGCTTACGTAGTTTGGAAGTCTGTTATTTTTGGATTGAAATGCATGAACTCTGTTTATACCATCTTTCATTTGGGCGATTGTGAGTGGACTCACTGTGAAACTGCTGGAATAACTGTTTAAAGTTTTTCCAGAGGATGAAACTACAGTTCCACTTGCTACTGTAAAGATGTATTTAACACCGGTTGAAAGCAGTGGATGTGATATGGTTAGGGTGTTTCCTGAGACAGATGTTGTGATGGGTACAGATGTTCCTGTGCTGGTTTGTAATTTGATGTTACTGTTGGCTAATTTCACTGATTCAGTGTATTTTACAGTTATCTGCTTGTTGGCTGCAACATAAACAGCACCATTTGAAGGGTTTACAGATGAAACAGCAAAAATTTGTTGGACCTTATTCACATGAGCAGCCCATAAAACCATTTTAGCAAGTAAACTTGAGTTGGTTGGTTGTAATTCTGGATGAGGCCCGCTTAAAACAGTCCTCCCACTACCATAATAATCTCCAACTATGGCTTTTTGTCCCTTGTAACCTGTTTTGTTGTCTGCGTAGTATGCAAATGTGACTGTGTTACCTCCACGAGTGTACATTGCAGGGCCGTTGTAGTGTGCAAGTGTTAGGGTTTTGCTTGGTCCAAGCAATGAACTTATGGCGGTGCTTGTTTTTACAAGAAGGTTTCCTTCATGACTGATATGGTTACAGTACACATGGGGTGCCAGTCCCCAACCATAATAAAGGCCCTTAACATACTTGGATCCTGAATAGGCACCTGCACAGATACCAACATATCCATGGCCGCTTGAAACAAATTTTTTTATGGCATTACCATCCACATTTTTAATGTAGTTCAAACCACTGGTACCTCCAGGCATAACAAGCACGTTGTAACCTGACAAGGTTTTTGAACTGATGGTACGTGTTGTTCCACAGCTGAACTTGTAACCAGGCACAAGATTCTTGTTGTTGGAGTAGTGTAATCCATTTATAACCCCTGAAACACAGCTATTAATGGCTCCTGTTCCACTGTATATCAAAACCCTAATGGTTTTGACTTTGGTTGTTGAAACAGTTGTTTTACTTGTTGAAACAGTTGTTTTACTTGTTGAAGTAGTTGTTTTACTTGTTGAAACTGTATGCGAAATATTATTGGATGAAAGTGTGTTAATGCTTGAACTGTTAGAATTCAAATTTACATTTGCTGCTGAAGCACTCAAAACACTCAAACTTACTGTCAATCCCAATATTAACAGTAAACTGAATAAATATTTTTTAATAAATAACTCCCTCCATTTGATGCAATGAAAATGCTTAAACTCATATTCGGTCCAATGTGCATTGACCTATAATAGTTTTAATAATTTTAATTTAAGTTGAAAATCTTAAAAAAATACTGATCTTAGTTTATCTTTTCCAGTTTTTTTAAAGGTTTTGATTACAAATAGATGAAATAAAACCAGTAATTGTGTTACAATGTTTAATATTTGTAACACTAATCAAAAAAAATACTTTAAACTTACTAATTAAATACTAATATTAATTCAGGGATGTTTATTGGGATTGTGTTTAGGTTTCTATGGAGATGTTCAAGTGACTATGTTGGGAATGACAAAAAGACAATTTTTAAAACGGACTAAGGAATGTTTAGATGCTCAGGGTATTCACGTGCTTAACATAAGTGAGCTCATTGATTTGGAACGATCTGGTAAAATCAATGAAAAAGAATCTTATGAAAGAATAATGGCGATTATGAAGGATATTGAATCAATATTTGCAGGGTACGAGAGATTAAACCCTCCTTCGGACTGTTATGATACCAAGTCCAAAATTCTTACCTCTATCATTCTTCTACAAGAAGCAGCAGCAGCATTTTATGAATATATCTTAACAATCATAAAATACCAGTCCAAGGACAGTTCCAAACTTGAAAAAGCATATTTACTTTTAAATAAGTTTAGAGAAGCTTTTAAACCATTGAACAACTCAATTAACCCTCTTTTATAAAAGCTGAAGTATGATTCATGTTAGTAGGTCAGCATTTCTGTGGGATGTGCTAAGATTTGCCTGAACAAAAACCCTAATACTTTATATGAATTAAATAATAATTATTAATATATTAATTCATAATTCGAGGTTGTTATGAATAAGTAGTTGGATTTCAAAGATATGGGAATAATATTTGGATAAATTAATTGCAATTGTTAGGGGTTAAAAATATGTATAATAAATTGGGTATGGTTATAATAACTTTAATTTTTGCTTTTGTCTTGTGTGGAGCTGCTTCAGCAGCCACATTAAAGACCAATCATACAGTACCTACTAAAACATGTACAGTGGGTAGTTCTGCCTACGATCAGGATTATGCTGCCATAGATGGATCAAGAGTTGTTTGGCAGCAAACTGATTCATCGGGTCATTCATCAATTTACTACAAAAATGTTGTAACAGGTTACACTGGAAAGGTTTTTAATTCAAACTACAACCAGTTCTCACCTGCAATTTCTGGAACCTGTGTAGTGTGGTCTCAAAATAAGACAAAGGGAATTTTTTCAATTTACTATAAAAATATGGCCACAGGATACTGTACAGGAGTAATGAATTCCACATTCAGTCAGTACGCCCCATCAATATCTGGTAAAACTGTGGTGTGGGTTCAAAATGACACTTCAGGAAATTTTTCGGTATACTACAAAAACTTTTCAACAGGTAAATATGGAAAGGTTTCAAAGAATTCTCAAGTAGTATCAAGACCTTCCATTAGCGGATCAAGAGTTGTTTGGAGTCAAGTAGTCGCATCATCAACACATGCAGTTGTTTATGAAAAGAATTTTTCAACTGGATTCTATGGACAATTATCATCATCTACCCAGGACCAACTAAATCCAGTTATAAGTGGTTCAAGGGTTGTTTGGGTGCAAATATCAGGCAACGTTGGTGTAATTTACATGAAAAACCTTTCTTCAGGCACGATCAGCAAGGTTAACCCTTCATCAAATCTTCAATACAATGTTGCAGTGAGTGATCAAAGAATTATATGGACCCAAATTCAGGGACAAAGTTCAGTGATATACCTTAAAAATTTAGCAACAGGATACTTGGCACCTGTAGTTCCAGTTACTCAGAATCCAGTGGATAATGCAGCAATTTCAGGGGTTAGAATTGTCTGGACAGAGTACAAATCAGATGGTCACACAGTTCTCTACATGAAAAATCTTTCAACAGGTTACAAGGGTAGGGTTGCTTAAAACATACTGGATTAAACCCTATTTTTTTAATCCTTTTATTTTGTTTTTTTAATCAATTAAGGAATTTAAAGGATCTATTTAAGAATAAGTCATACTATTTCTCTAAAAACAGGTTTCAATAGTTAATATCATTTAAGAACAAATGATTCACTTTAACTTATCGAGTATATATGATTCCTCTAAATTTTTTTCTAAAAAATTTGAAATGATGTTTTCTACAATTTTATAATTTCATTACCACTTATTGGGATCTTTAACTCCTATTTTTAGGAAAATTAATTTAAATAAAACTAAATTTTTAGGAAAAATAGGAACTGTGAAAAATTAAATTTTCAGTTCCATTACCTAATTTTAAGGTTTTAAGTTGGTTTAATTTTTCCATCTAACACATATATGCTTCTATCCGCCTGTTTAGCTACATATGGTTCGTGTGTAACCATTATTAGGGTTACATTCTCTTTTTTATGAATGTCTAGGAGAAGTTTCAGTATCACTTCTTGTGTTTCAGAATCAAGAGCTCCTGTAGGTTCGTCTGCCAAAATTATTGATGGATGGTTGACGAGTGCCCTTGCAATTGCAACACGCTGTCTTTCTCCACCAGATAATTTTGTTGGTTTTTGATCTACTTTATTTTCCAGGTTAACTGACTTTAAAAGTTTTAAAGCCCTTTCTTCCATCTTCTTATCATCGATGTCTGTTCCTAGGAGGGGTATTTGTACATTTTCAAGGACAGTTAAATTTGGAATCAGGTTGTGCAGCTGGAACACAAATCCAATTTCATTCGATCTGAAGTTGCTCAGATCACTGTTATCCATAAGATTTACTCCTGCTACACTGATTTGACCTTCATTTGCCTTGTCAAGTCCACCTATCATATTTAGCAACGTTGATTTTCCAGATCCAGAGGGGCCTATGATGGATACTGATTCCCCCCTTTCAATTTCGAGATCAACATTGTTTAAAGCGATGATTGAACCGTCTTCATATTCTTTTTTCAGATTTTTTATTTTGATTATGGTGTTATCATTCATAACGCAACGCCTCTGTAGGTGATAATCTGCTTGCTCTGTATGCTGGATAAATACCTCCAAGGATTCCAAGTAGTAAAGCTACTCCTATTCCCTTTAAGAAGAGGAATATTGAAAATGCCGGCATTATTCCCCTTAAAATATTGGTTGTGCTCAGAAGTTCTACTATTCCAACTCCAATTACCAGACCGACAAAAATAGCTATAAATGACAGTACAATGGATTCTCCCATTATCATGGCAATTATCCTTTTTTGTGTCCATCCCACAGCTCTTAAAACTCCAATTTCTCTGGTTCTTTCAGCAACAGCTTTGAGCATGGTTATAATTACAATTATTCCACCCACCAGCATTGCAAGTAGTGATACTGCCCAGGAACCTGAATTTATCACATCTAGACCATTGTTCATCCTATCCATTCCTGATAGTGATGTTGAGGTTGTTAACTCGTTGGGGTAGTTATTTTGGATTTTGGTTGCAAGACTCGTTGCATCTGTGCCGTTATTTGCCTTTACAATGATGAGCGATACTTCTCCAGTTTTATTGGTTAAACTTTGGAGGCTGTCTAATGACATCACAATTCCCCTATCATCCATGAAGTTACCTGTTTCGTAGATACCTGTGATTTTAAAGGTATTGTTTGATATGCTGATGTTGTCACCCACAGTTTTGTTCATTTCCTGTGCTGCTGTTTTACCTATTATGACTTCGTTGTTGTTTGAGTAAACTGTGCCGTTGGTTACAACGATATCGTCCATGCTTATTGAACTGCTGTCAATTCCTATGATGGAAGTCATTGATCTGAAATTTGATGGTCCGGACGTTGAATTTGTAGTTGTGTTGGTGCTGTTGCTTAGATCCACCGATGTTCTAAGCACTCCCACAGCACTTCCTACACCCGTTATCTTACTTATCTCAGTCACCTTGGTTTGGTTAATGACTTGATCACCACCCATACCACCGGGAGGTCCCCCTCCATTATTTGGTCCGGTTGCAGCAATAACTGAAAAATCACCCGCACCTGCTGTTAAAGCATTTTCTGTAGATTTAGAAAGGTTGTCAGTGACCATTCCAAGCCCCACTACTGCAGCAACTCCAATGGCAATGCCAATAATGGCCAACAAACTCCTTGACTTGTTTCTAAATATGTTTTTTAAGATTAGATTCCTAAATTTCATAATTTTTGTTTAATAACTGTATTTATGTAATTATACCAACATTCTACACAAGATTCTTCCTAGTTACACCCAAATTATTCCCAAATTTGGTTCGCTAATGTGTTGAAATTTTCATGAGAATACAAGGTGATAATCAGTTGGTTAAAAAAATAGGGGTGCATATTTTGGTAGAAAAAAAATCTTTTTAATAAATTATTCGAAAAAAAGGAGTTGGATGTGTCTACAGCTTAAAAGTTTTTATGTAGGCAGTTGAAAGTCCGTTTCCAGTGTCGTCTTTGATGCTGTTGGAGTGAACTATCAATTTGTAAGTCACTCCCTTTTTAAGTGCAGTTTTTGGAGCTAGGTAAATGTGGGTACTGTCCCTACGGGTTTTGAAGCTTATTAGTTGGTTAGGTTTTGAAACTTGTTTGAGTTCGATCCAGGTGCTGTTGTAATTATAGATTGCTTTGTTTAAATACAGCTCTATTAGGTTATAGTTTTGTGAGCTTCGCTGTGTTATGGTGTTTAAATTTAAAACCTTTAAAACAGGTTCTATTATTAATGTACTCTTTAGGGTTTGATTGTCTGTTGTGGATGTTAAGGTGGCTTTTCCCAATTTTGTTGCACTGTAAATTGCAACTACCTCTCCATTTGCAGATTCTGTTTTTACGTAGTTTCCTTCAAACTTGCCAAGGTTGGTTACAAAAAAGTTTATTGTACCGTTTGGGATGTAACCAAGTTTTTTATCGAATGATTTAAGGGTTCTACCATCGTATAAATTGTTAAAGCTGGTTTTAACAGTTAATTTGGAACCTAGAATTGTTCGCTGTGTTTTTGTTGTGATTGTCATGTAGATCCAGTTTGGATATTTCACCTTTCCTGAAACAAGTTGGGTGAAGGTTGGGTGGTTTGAACCCCACCAATTCTGGCCTGCATTTACAGTTACCATGGAGTTTCCATTTTTAATTCCAACAGGACAAATTATTCTGTTGAAGTTAACATCAATATCTGGAAGGGTCGTAACTTGAATGGAACCCACAATAATGTGTTTCGATGCACTCACAGTTTTAACAGCGCTAGAAGCTGCTGAATTGCTGTTTTCAAGCAGTACTCCACATGAATCTGGAATGTTGCTTGTGATAAAGTTTGATACTACTGTACAGTTATCAGAATTTTTAAAAAATATTCCTGTGGGTGCATTTATAAGAGTATTCTGGTAGAATGTGTTACATTCAGAGTTCAATGAGTAGATGTTGTTGTTAACGCTATTTGAGATTGTGTTGTTGAATAAGGAATTGTTGAATGAAAGTTCCAGTTGAACACCATTTAAACAGCTTGAAATATTGTTGTAACCTACCAAGTTTTTCAGATCTTCTGTTCCAAAACAATTGAACAGACTTATTCCATCTTCACCCATTTTTGATATGGTGTTGTTCATTACAGAATTATTTAATGATGAAATCAATCTCACACCTGTAAACAAGGTAGCCACAACATTATTTTTTATCAGGTTGTTGTCAGATTCCACCAGCTGAATTCCACAACCAGTTGTTCCGGGTCCTGTTATTTTGTTTCCCAGCACTTGGTTAGAATTTGAATTTTGAAGTTCCATACCACTCATGGTACTGAGGGTTTTCATGTAGTTGTATGAAATCACGTTGTTTTCTGAATTAAGTGTGTGAATTAAGTTTACAGCCGTCGGATTGTTTATTGCTGTTTTTAAATTGTTGTGCTCTATAATTGATTTGGAACAGTTGTCAAGCACAATGTAGTCTGATCCACGGCCGTTTGTGATGTTGTTGTTGGAGATTTGGATGTAAGATGATCTGCTTATGAAAATTGATTGAAGCAACTGGCTGAAACTGTTCCCCTTAATTATAATATTTTTGGAGTTTGTAATGTCTACTCCGTCCATTCCATCCTTGAAACTGCTGTACGATACTGTGTTGTTTTGGGAATTTTGGATTTTTATGGAAATTCCTGGTACGTCAATGAAGTTGTTTTCTGACAAGGTACATCCGTTGGCAAAATTTAATAAAATAGCGTTACTTACTAGGGGGTCATCTGAAACGAAATTAAACCCTTTGATAACTGTTCCACTTCCATTTTTGGAAATTGTGAATATTGGAAGGTCAGGGTTCTTTGCAGTTATGTTGGTGTTGGTAAATGCCACTATACTGATTTTTTTGTTGATATTAACATTTTCTATGTAGTTTCCTGCTCCAACAATTATTGTGTCCCCTTTTATGGTATTTTCAGAGTTTACTGCATCATCAATCGATTTGAACCTTTCTTTGGTACGATTGTTGGTTGGGTCAAAATAATTAGAGCTGGACACTTTAACCATTCCATTATGATGACCTGTTAAGTTGGTGGTGTTGGCTGCGCTTGAATTACCAATGTTGAACATCACCACCACCATGAAAATTATTCCCAATAAAATCAGGTATTGACTCTTGAACCCCATGAGTCTTCTTTTCATTTGCAACCCCCAGTTTTTAAATGGACTTATCGTTGTAATCACATACATTAATACTAAAATGATTTTTTTGTGAAAGGGAGTGAGAATGGTCTACAATCATTTGAAAACAAAAAGTTAATTTGAAAATAAGAGTTTATTAAAAAAAAATTAAAAACTTAGAAGATGGAAATTATATTCCTCCAGCTCCTCCTAAGTTACGACCTGTTTGTGCATCTATATCAATTTCACCTGCTGTTTGTCCATTGTAAATTACAGGCACAATATAAACCATTGTTCCGTCTTGATTAACGAGTTTTGGTGTGCCGGCATATGCACCAGTCTGATTGATGTATTCACTTGCTTTTTTCTGAGCTTCTGATGAAGATATCATGTTATCTACACTCTGGTTGTTGTTGGTACTTGTATTTCCAACATCAACATTTTTTGCTGTATCTGAACTCGTTGAGTTGTTTGTGGAATTCTTGGAATTTGCAGTGCTATTTAAGGCCATTGCCACCCCTATAATTGCCACCACAACCACCAAAGTCACAGCTATTGCTTTTTTCATAGAAATTTCATCTCCTGTTTACATTAAAATGGCAGTGTTTGGTATATGCCATGTAATGTGTAGGTAGCTGTGTTCCAATTTTTAACAACTCCCAATGAGTTTTTGTAGCTTGTACCGTCTGCATTGAGCCATTTACCATTCACATATAACTGGGCCCATACATGTCCGTACCATGTACCACTTGAAAATTTGCAGGTTCCATGTAAGTATCTGGCTTGAATTCCTGCAGCTCTTGCCAAGGCCACCATAAGGTTTGCAGTATCACAGCAGTTTCCAATTCTATTTTTCAATGTTCCAGATGCTCCATACTTACTGTTGTAATAAAATGAGTAGCTAATATGGTCTCTGACCCAGTTGAATATATTAACTGCAGTTTGGTACTGGGATGATGAACCTTTTTTGAGAGATGCTGCCAATGCAGATACTGAACTGGTATCTATCTTGTTGCCTGAGCCGCTTGTGTTGATCTTGAGTCCCGCTGTTGAAACGTTCTTTTGGAATGTTGTTATTGATATGTTTCTGGTTCCGAATGATAGGTAGTTGGGTAATCTGCCGTTTTTCTTGTAAAATGCTTCGGCTCTAGAGATTCCATCTTTGATCTGTGCAATTGTCAATCCATTTATCTTTGTAGTTGTTGTTGTGTTGATTTTAAGTCCCTGTGTTGCTATGTTTTTTTGGAATGTTGTTATTGATATGTTTCTGGTTCCGAATGATAGGTAGTTGGGTAATCTGCCGTTTTTCTTGTAAAATGCTTCGGCTCTAGAGATTCCATCTTTCATCTGTGTTAATGTTAATCCATTAACTTTCACAGGTTCTCCTGCCGCCATGGTACTGTTTATTTTAGATTTGTTTGTTGAGTTAACTGTAACCTTAGAAATGGGGGTTGTTGATTTAGAAGTGTCAGTTAATGTTATATTGGATACTGTGTTGTTGTTTCCAACTTTATAAACTGAACTGCTCCCATTTGTTTGATTTACAGATGCTGCAGTTGTAGTATTTACATTTACTACCAAAACTAAAGCAAATAGTAATAGGGCAGAATACAATATTTTTCGCTTAATTATACCGCCTCCGTGTTCAAAATCCTCAAAAAAAATAATATCAGAGGTTTTGAATACAGGGTTTAGTTATAAATTTAAGGTATATAAACTTTGTTATTGTGTAATGATAAAAAAACCCGGTTAGAGGTCTGTTTTTAATTTAATCCCTTATTTAACGGTTTTGTAAACAGGATTAGCAGAATAGTCAGATACATACTATTTTTTACAAAAGCTTATTCCTTGAAACTTATTTTTAAAAAATAGTCGTTAACGCCAGTTGTTTATGGGGAACATTCCACTCTTGAATTTCTCAAAACTCAATAAATATTACTTATCAATTAAAAAATCGTTATTGGTCTTTGTGATGGGAATAAGAACATATTAAACTGATTTTTATGGAACTTAATCACTAAATAAAACAAATTAAATTAAAATAGCGCTGATTACAGGGGGTAGATGAGATATGGATAATCAAATTGCTGGGCTAAGTATATTGTCGGTAATGAATAACTGACTGTAGTATTTGAGCTTAATTTTTCTAATTAAACAGAACAATCATCATGGTCGTAGGTACGTATCAACTGAAATGAAGGAACGTCATCAGATATGAAGATAGCTAGATCTAAAATCTGAGTCAAGGACTCCTTAGTATCAATGTTTATAAAATCCTTTAAAACAGAATAATCATTGGAATTGATTAAAATAGCATTAGGAAAACGTGCCTTAGAATGAAACATTTTTCTTCTATCTTTGATTGAATCTAAAAGTTTTTTGCCTGCAGTTTTTTTATTTTCCATATTTCGTCTCCTTGATGTATACTATGAATAATTGTTGTTCTTCAATTTTTTTTATTTTCCATATTTTCAAAGGATATTTTGGTCTAGTTGATCAGTTTTCAGATTTTTTTCGTTTTACAAAAATTATTTTCTAAAAAAACGTTCAAAAATCCCATTACTATATATGCTCTAAAAACCAAAGTAAATACGTCTATAATTGGCTATCAAGTCTTTATGGACTAAAATTTGGAAGTGATAATTTTGTTTGGAAATAGCTACGGAAATGATAGAGGAAATGACGCCCCAATTAAAGAAGGCGGAGAATACGATGTTAAAATTGAAGATACTGGAAGAGATGGCGATGGAATCGCTCGTATCGAAGGATTTGTAGTATTTGTTGCAGGTGCTAAAGTCGGCGACGAAGTTAAAGTTCGTGTTAACTCAGTAAGAAGAAACTTTGGATTTGCTGATATCGTAGAATAATACTAAAAATTCAAATTGAAGCTTGTTTTTTAGATAAGAATGATGAATTTAATAAAATTTAATCATTTTCACTAATAAAGCTTTACTTTGACTTTTTAATCAATATTTTTTTAAAATTTTACTTTTAGTTGATTCATAGTTCACTATTTTTATAATTACATATCTTACTACCATCTACATTTGTTTCTATTGGATCATTCTTATTTCTAATTGCGGTCTATGGATCATCATGATCCTGTCACAAATATTGTACTTTCCATTGGATTGAGCAATCATTTTTTTATAGAATCTAATTTGATTAGGATTCATTTATGTGGCCTATTAATCAAATCAGAGGTTTCAAACAGATTATTTTTTTTTACATAGATCCATTTGGAAAATTATATTAGTCATGATGAAGTAGTATGTAATAGGATGAATTTAGCTATTTTAGTGGTGGCAAATTTTTCTGAAAACATTTTTGGGGAGGTTCAAACAAAATGTTTGGAAGGGCAGTTTTATTGTTTACAATGTTTATTGCTTTGTCTGGAGTTCTAATTGTGGCCTTTGCTGTTTCTGATGTTAACACTAATAAACAGGTAATTTCGTCGCCATATCAACCAGTATCAAATCAGATATCGGGTCAAACAAATGGTAATGATCTAAACCAACTATCGCCACTCACAGTATCAGCATCATCCAATGTAAAAACTAAATCCAAGGGGCATATTATATCCAGTTTAACAGCTAAATTATTGGCAAAAAAATTCATAAAACAACATGGTGCAGGTCCAGGAACACCTAAACTCGTTAAATACAATAATAAAAGGGTTTATATCGTTCCTGTAATTCAAAACAGAATAAAGGTTGGAGAAATAGATATCGATGCAAAAAATGGCAAGAACTTGGGTGGAGCAGGAGGAGCACCCAGTAAATAACTATTTTTTTTAAATTTTGAGTTTTATAAAAAAAATAATAGGGTTTGTTTGTGGGACCATGAAAAAACCTTAGTTTAGTTTTACAAATAATGGTGGGGATGTGGAACTGCCGCCTGTAACAATTATTCCCATGTGGTTGTAGAACAAAATATTGAAATTCGTGCTGTTGGTACTGTTAGTATTGTTGGTTGTGTTAGTTGAATTTGTGCTGCTGTTTGTGGAGTTTGTTCCAGTTTGAAAGGTTGCATGCCACCTATCTAAAAATTCTTGATTTGGAATGTAACCAACGCTTCCAAGGATGGTTGGATCCTCCAAATAAACATTTTGACTGTCAACACCAACAATTACCATATATTCTCCGTTTTGCTGGGAACTGGTCCAGTTGAAGTTTTCTGTTCCGTTAATTCCCGCTTGGATATTCACAATAACTGGTATGCCTTGGTCAACGTAGTTTTGAAGATCTTCAAGGCTCATATTTTCTTTTATTTCACCTTGGAAACCTAAAGAATCTGCAGCTTCGACTATGTTATTTGGGAAGGTTCCATTTTCAGTGTTGTTAGTTAGGTTAACTAATTTATCGATCCCAATATTGGTTCCATAATAGGCTAAAACTTCTTGCAATGCTGTGGGTCCAGTTGAGTTTGCAGTTGGAGCTAAAAGGTCAGGTACCCTAAGAATAGTAGTATTATTATGTGAAAGGTTTTGACTGTTCGTTATGTTTATAATAGGAATATTTTCTGTAGAGTTGTTGGTTGATTCTGAATAAACACCCAATGGAACAGCTACAATTACAAGTGATAGAACCATTAAAATTAACTTTAATTTCAGATTCATAATATAAAATAAGTTTATGCTGTTATTTAATTTTTGGCCAATGAAATGGAAATTTATTGGTACAATATAATTTTATTTATTTCTATGGCTGGTTGATCTGCTAATTATTTATATTAGAGTTAGATATTTAACTTAGTTAGTTAATTATTTGTAAAGGAATTAAGTTCCATAAACTAAAATTCAATAAATAGATCAGTTATGGAATAAGTATTTAAAAAAAAGAAGTTCATATTAAATTTAATAAATGTATAATTTCTAAATAGAATTTAGATTCTTTGGTGATAAAAAATGAAGTTTTCCACTGTAATTATTGGTGCAGTAGCATTGGTTTTGGTTTTTTCGTTTGTAATAACCCTATTTGGACCTATCCAACCTCTGGGAAGACTTTCATTTGTTAAACTTGAAAATCCAGATATGTATCCAGGACATCCTCATTCTGTACTGCTTGCCAAGTATGCAGAAGAACATAACTCCAAATGTGCTTTGGTTGTTCACTTCGCAGGAAGTTCAACATATTCCAGCTACTTAGAAGATGGTGTTAATAGTACCACGGATCCAGACGGAGTTTACATAATAGAAGTTGCCTTTATAGACACACAAGGAGGAGGTTCCACAAGCTTGAACCAGACAAATTTCTTTGATTCATTAAAGGTAGCGCTATTTGGTGTTCCTGATGGCAGATACAAGTACATGTCCGATGGTGTTGTGTACGACAACTATGATGATATGATGAAGCATGTTCAAAAGGTTGCAAAACAACATGGACAAGATGGCCCTATTCCAATGGTATGGCATGGAACAGTACGTACAGACAATCCAGTCATAGCTCCAGGATGTGGTTTTCCACTTTACTTCCAAATATTAACAAAAACCTACGGAATAATTCCTGCTTATATTTACTGTATCACAGGACTAATATTCCCGTATCTAGAAAGTCCATACACAAATTATGAGCTTTTACATGCCTCTGAACTCCAGTACTACTACAATAATGGATATATTAACATAGATTATGTTAAAAGTGGTGTAAATACTGCTAAATATTATGGCGGAACCTCTAGCTACGATTAGATTAGATATGTATTCCACCAACCTCTTTTTTTCTTCTTTTAATGTTATCAATCACTTAATTAAACATCGAATTACAACGATCTGCAACTCCATATTTAAATCGATTTTAACGGCTTTATTTTAAAAAATATAGGTTATTAAACGGTTTTATTGGTAAAAACACACCCAAATATATATAAGGCATTGAGGCGGTAAATATTGTTTGCGGAAAAAAATTAAAGATTTGGAGTGAAAAGGGAGGTAAATTATTTTGAAGGGAATACAAATATTCAAAATATTGGGGGTATTAATTACTCTACTGGTATGCTTATCAGGGAGTTATGCAGCAAACCCAAACGAAGTAAATACTGCAGATAACGTAAATTTACAACAAGCAGATCAAACAACCACAGACCTAGGATACATGGCAGATGATTCTGGTGCTGATGATTCTGGTGTAGATGATTCTGGTGCTGATGATTCTGGTGTAGATGATTCTGGTGCTGATGATTCTGGTGCTGATGATTCTGGTGTAGATGATTCTGGTGCTGATGATTCTGGTGCTGATGATTCTGGTGCTGATGATTCTGGTGTAGATGATTCTGGTGCTGATGATTCTGGTGTAGATGATTCTGGTGCTGATGATTCTGGTGTAGATGATTCTGGTGTAGATGATTCTGGTGCTGATGATTCTGGTGTAGATGATTCTGGTGTAGATGATTCTGGTGCTGATGATTCTGGTGTAGATGATTCTGGTGCTGATGATTCTGGTGCTGATGATTCTGGTGCTGATGATTCTGGTGTAGATGATTCTGGTGCTGATGATTCTGGTGTAGATGATTCTGGTGTAGATGATTCTGGTGTAGATGATTCTGGTGTAGATGATTCTGGTGCTGATGATTCTGGTGTAGATGATTCTGGTGCTGATGATTCTGGTGTAGATGATTCTTATACAATAGACCCTGTTTACGAACCATTAAGTGACGTATACAGAACTCTAACTCTAGAAAAATTCGTAGCAGATGACTTAACAACTGATGATTCTAGTGCTGACGATTCAGGATCTGACGATACAAACCCAACTGATATCTACTACACACTAGCAACATCTGAATTCACAGACGGAAACGCACCATTAGCAGCTGGAGGAGAAGAAACAGACGACTCTGGAGCAGATGACTCTGACAGTGGTTCTGGTGAAGTCGACGACAACGGGTACGATGAAACAGGAATCGATGACGGATCATCCGATGATAATGGATCAGATGATAATGGAATTGATGATGGATCATTTGATGATAATGGATCCGATGAGTATACAATAACAGCTGAACAAACCGGAGTCGCTGGTAACGGCGGTAACGGCGGTAAAGGTGGAAATGGCGGAAATCTTTCTGCAAACGACACTTTAAACAGTACAAACTCAATTCCAATGCAACACACTGGATTACCTATTCTACCAGCACTTCTAGGAGTACTCAGTTTAGTAAGTGGATTTGCTATCAACAAAAGATCTTAAATGATCTTTTTTTAACTTATTTTTTTTAAGTCTAATATTTTAAAATTAACTGGGTAAGTACTCGAATTTTAACAGGATTTAACTGATTATTTTTTAATTTCATTCCCATAAAAAAATTTTAATAGCTGTATCGACATATTATTGATTGTAAAGTTTAGAACTAAGTTATGACATGGAGATGTCATGAAGTGCATGATTAAATTCAGGATAAATTTGTAAATCCTAAGAAAATTAAATTTCATGGGTTAACATGAACCATTTTTAAAAAATGGGGGCTCAAAACTAAAATATTAGGAGGATTTAATCTATGGCAAAGGAAGGCAATGTACTTTTAGGTATTTTAGCAATTATATTAGGTATTTTAGTGATAATATTCCCATTAATCAGTGTTTTCACTGTAAGCTTAATAGCAGGTATTGGAATATTGTTTTTAGGAATATGGTTACTCATCCAGAGTTTTGGAGTTTGGGCTTCAAACAAAGGAGTCAGTATCTCATATTTAATTCTTGGAATTTTAGCAATTATAGTAGGTATAGGTCTGTTTGGTAATGTTTTAGCATTCAGTTTCCTTGTAAGCTTAGCACTTTACATAGCAGGATTCTTCCTGTTAATATCAGGATTCCTATCATTGTTCTCTAAAGAAGGAACTGCTGGTAAAGGATCCGGTGTTTTGGGTATAATACTCGGTATCCTCTACATGATACTAGCAGCTTATGCATGGAACCCAATATATCTTGCATTTTTAATAGGAATTTGGCTAATCATTGATGGTATAGCATTATTTTTTGTCAATCCAATGGAAGTGGCAGAAGCACAAAACTAAGATTTTTTTTAGCCCCCATTTTTTTTAATTCAACTAAACTTTTTTTATATCAAAAATTGTTTGTCCATTAACATGACAGATTCAAGTAACCAATCGGCATATCCTGGGTAAATTTTTTTGGGAGGCGTTTACCCGGATAATACCGCTGGTTTTGAAGAGGTTTAAAAATAGTATTATACTTTCCTCAGACATGCTTTTAGTTTGGATGATATAAATCAATATTCCCAAATCATGCCAAAATCATGCCCAAAAATGCTATTTTAATGGAATAATTAAAATTATCAAGACGATAGTCGTTTAAATTACTACACTATTGAAAAAAATCTTGAAATTCCCATTGGACATAAGGTCATAATTCAAAAAATTAAAAAATATATTGAAATGTAGGTTAATGTTCTCAAATTTATTAGTTATTTTCGGAATAACCACTGGTAAAGTCCATATACTATTAGTATTATGACCACGATCCAGAACAACCAATAAAACAATCCTGGCACAGCAACAGCTAAAATCGCAAGTACCACACCTAAAACAAACATCATTGCGCCCACAGTACTATCGTTCATAATTTTCCTCCCTAAATGTAATGTAATATGTATTACACCATATTTTTTTCTTTAAAGGATTTTAAAGCTGTAAAACAACACTCTGCTTCTTTAAACTTCTACACAAAGTGGAACTTGAAAAGTTCCTACCTTAATAATTATGTTGTAGCTTTTACATAAATTTACTGATTGAATTTATAAGCCTTAGTTTCAATTATGGATAATGTTGTTGTCGACTTGAAACTCATTTTTGGATTGGGATTTATATTTTTCTTATAATTGACCATTTGTTGATGTGAATGCTGTGATGGTGTTGATTTAATAGAAAATTTAAAATTCCATGCACTAAATAATAGTATTAATCACAAGTTTTAGGAGGAATTCAATTTGAACTACGACGATTGTATAAAATTTGCCAATGATACACCTGTTTGTTATCTTGCTTCTGCAGAAGGAGATCAGCCTCGTGTAAGGGCTTTAGGTTTCTGGTTTGCGGATGAAACTGGTTTTTATTTTCAGATAGGTGCTGTAAAAGATATGTATGCCCAGCTTCAAGCAAATCCAAAGGTTGAAGTATGTTTCTGGCAGCCAGGAGAATATTCTGGAACCATGATGCGGGTTGCTGGTGAAGTAGAATTCGTGGATGATCCTGAACTTAAAAAGAAGGTACTTGAAGACAGACCATTTCTAAAGGAATTTGGTATGACATTTGATCATCCTGGACTGGTAATTTTCAGGATTCCAAGTGGTGAAGCCTACTTCTGGACCATGGAATCAAATTTTGAACCCAAGAAAATGATCAAATTCTGAGATCTAAAAGTTTTTAGACGTTTGGAACAAGTAATTGGTCTGGTCTTTATTGATGGATCAAACCAATTAGTTGTTGATTTTAAAATATTGGCATTGTATATTTGAAATAGTTAATAATAATTGTAATTATCATTCATTGGATTATACTAAAATTTTTACAGTGGTTATTATGGAGGAAAATCAATACAAATGGGGAGTGGTAATCATTGCCTGTATGGCAATTTTTATCATTGTTTTAGATTCTTCAGCAATGAATGTGGCCATCACAACATTGGTTGTAGAATTAAACACAACACTAAGTGCTATTCAGGGCATTATAGCAATTTATGCATTGGTAATAGCATCTTTTATGCTGTTGGGCAGTAAATTACAGGATATTCTGGGCAGGAAAAAAGCCTTTCTCATTGGACTCGGGATCTATGCCTGTGGAACACTGACTGCAACCTTGAGTGTAAATGCCACCATGTTACTTATAGGCTGGTCAATTCTTGAAGGTATAGGTGCGGCCATGATTTTACCTGCAACCACAACCATTGTGGGCTCACATTATAGTGGAAAGGACAAAGTCACGGCATTTGGTATATGGGGAGGGATAGCTGCCATGGGTGCTGCAGTGGGCCCAATAATTGGGGGAATTTTCACCTCCTTCTTAACCTGGAGATTGGTGTTCGGATCTGAACTAATATTTGTCATTATCATATTTTTATTTAGAAACCGCATATCAGAATCTGTACCGACCCTCAAGTGGAAGGATCTAGACTTGGTTGGAGCGGTTCTATCCATAGTGGCCCTCATACTCATAGTACTGGGAATTCTGTTTTTAACACGCCCCGAAAATTGGGGATCTGTAGCAGTTTTAATAGGATCTGGACTGGTACTCTTTGCAATATTCTTACTGTGGCAAAGAAGAAGGATCAAAAATGGACAGGAACCACTATCTGACATATACCTATTGAAAGATCGGATATTTGGATTGGGAATACTCAACAACTTCATAACACAACTGCCCCTTGCAGGTTTTCTGTTTATAATACCTGTATTCTTGCAGCAGGTTACCAAGGTTGATGCCTTCACAACTGGTTTAACACTTTTACCGGCATCTATAACCATTTTGATATGCTCGCTTGGAGGGGCTAAACTATCCTCGAGGCTCGATCCAAAGTACGTGCTAATGTTGGGATTCTTTGTGGCTGCACTTGGAACATTCCTCTTAGGGGGAGTCTTCACTGTTTCAGCCAGACCAACAGATATCGTACCTGGAACAGTGATATTTGGAATCGGTATTGGACTGTTACTATCTCAACTCACCAACATCACCATGTCTGCAGCAGGGGACGATCAAGAAACAGATGCGGCAGGTCTTTTAAATTCATTTAAAAACTTAGGATACTCGGTGGGAACAGCATTAATAGGTGTTCTGTTGTTAGTTGGAATATTCTACGGAGTAGTTGCTGGTGTTGAAGCAAGTGGACAAACAGGAAACATGACCAAAGCAGAGATCGAAGGTGGAGTGTTTAAGTACGTTGAGAAGATGCAAACAGGCACACCTGAGGTTCCTCCGGATCTTGTACCGTACTACAGTCAAATAATAGACTCGTCAATAAGCAGTGCAATGAAACAAGCATTTAATGTGCTGTCCTTGATACTCTTGTTGGGATTTGTGTCTTGTATCTTCATTCCAAGAAGAAGAACAACTTGAGACTCTTTTCCCATTTTTTTTATTTTTATTTTTATTAAAATAGTTAGGAAACAAGACGGTTTTTATTTACTTAGTAAGTTAATAAGTTACTCACTAAATAAGTTATAATATTCTTCTAAATATAATTATTCTAAAGATTTTTAAGTTTTTACAACTAATTCGTAACTTAACAAAAACCTCATTTAGGACTTTGTGATCAATGGCAATTTTGGATGATAACTTATTAACTTCACAAGTTAATCACTGATTACATAATTAACTTATTAAGTTACTAAGTGATTCAGTTATTCACTGAATAAGTTATTAAGTGATCAAGTTAATCATCTCATGAATTTTCATTTATTTAAATTTTTAACTCGATCCCTGTTTGAAATTAGAAAATAAATAAAAAAAAGGAGTTGCAAAAAAAAAGAAATATTGGTGCTACTCTCTTTATTCTTCCCTCAGATTTTCAACTTCTGACCATAATTCCGGATACTCCCTTTGGAAGTATTCATGGAGAACTGTGGAAATCTTGCGGCTTATGCTAAATTTTGGCTCTGTTTCTCTCAAGTAACTCAAGATAACCTTGGATTCCAAATCCCAGAAGGATATTCTGGGCTGGTTTTTAGCTGTGCCATGAAGATTTTCAATTAGATCTGAATCTAAACCTTGGTTTGCAGAGACCTGTTTAGTTGGTTTGGTTTCCTTTACTTGGGCCTGTGTTTTTGCTTTTTTTTCCTTACGTTCAAGTAACTTGCCCATATCGTTACCAAGACCGCCTGTTTGCATTTTCTTCATTTATTCATCCCTCTTTAAAAATTCTTCAGTCAGCTTGAGGTAGGCCTTAGTACCTGTGCAATCTGGGTCGTAACTAATCACAGGCTTGTTGTAACCTGGGGCTTCTGCAACCCTAATATTTTCAGGTATCTCTGTGCTGTACAATTCTTCTTCGAAGTACTTCTGCACTTCAGCCTTCACTTCCCTGCCTAATTTGGTTTTAGGTTTGAATTTTGTTAGAAGAACACCTTTAATTTCTGTTGGGCTGTTGAGATCTTCTGCAACTATGTCAATAACCTCTAACAAGTCAACCATTCCTTCTAAAGCAAACGGTTCTGCTTGTATTGGAATTAAAACACTATCACTAGCAGTGAGAACATTTGTGGCTATGATGTTAAGTGTTGGAGGTGAGTCAATGAACACGTAGTCATAATTTTCCTTAATATTCTTTAACTTATTGTTCAAAACTGCAATAGGTGCTGTTTGAGCGTTTAAATAAGCTTCGATTCCTGAAAGTTTGATGTTTGCAGGAATTAAACTCAATCCATTATGTTCTGTTTCAAGGACAGCTTCTTCAATATCGCACTTTCCATAGAGAACATCCCTCATGGTATTATCCATTTCCCTCTTCATGAGTCCTAGTGATGTGGTGGCATTTCCCTGAGGATCAAAATCAACTAATAAAATCTTTTTACCCTTCAATGCCAATCCTACAGCTAAGTTAACTGCGGTAGTAGTTTTACCACTACCTCCCTTTTGATTTAAAACTGCTACAACTTCCACCATGTAAATTACAACTCCTTAATCTAATAAATCTTTGTTTGAAAAAGTTTTTTAACAAATCATCAGTTCTTAAGTTAATAAGTTATACTGATATTGATATTTCATAGTTATAAATGTGTTTTACATTTGTAAAGCTCAAGACACAAAAAAAAATCCAGATCAAAAGGATTGTAATAAAAGATGACTAATCTGTCTTTTCTTGAAGATTTAGACCGTCAAAATTAAGAGACATAATATAAAATTAGCATTATGATCGCTCGTCCAATAAAAAAATACTTAAAAAAAAGGATTGAAATTTGGATCCAATGATGGATCCAAAAAATATATTTTTTATTTTAGAGGTAACTCGAGCTAGTCATTGAAACGTAGCTCGGCAATCTTCCGTTACTGGCGTAGTAAACCATGATCTTGGAGAACATGTAAACCATTGATCCGAAGCCGATTTTTCCAAGGGTGCTTGATGCGTAGGATGGTGCTCTGTTGTTGGTGTTTATGAAACTGTTAATACTGTTTGCAATCTTCAAATATTCAGATTTTTGAATATTTCCTGCTTTAAGCGTGTTTACTGTGCTTCCAGGTGCTGTTGTTGAAGTTAATGTTATTGCGGATGATGATCCGCTGTTCACATTTATCAAGTCGGAAGTTAAAAGTTTAAGGAACTGTGCCATTGTTACCTGAGTACCTGAGATAGTAACATAGGATGGCATTTTCTTGTTGGTTTCAATGTACGTTTTAACGCTTTTAGCAGCAGTATTTATCTGACTCATGGTAAATGAGGTAGATGTGGAACTGCCAACATTACTGGCCCATATCATCATTTTAGCTAATAAAGTTGGATTTTGAGGAGCTAACTCTGGATGAGGTCCGCTTAAAACAGTCCTACCACTACCATAGGTATCACCCACAATAGCACCGTAACCCTTGTAACCTGTGCTGCTATCTGCATAAGTTGCAAAGGTGGTTATTGTACCGCCTGAAGCATACATAGCAGGGCCGTTGTAATGCGCAAGGTTTAAAGTACCACTGAAACCTAGTAATGAACTTCCGCTACTGGTCATGGTTACAGGAAGAGTTCCTTCGTGTATAACTGACTTAGATCTTACATGGGGAGCAACTCCAAGTCCAGAGTACATACTATCTACGTAATTGGAACCTGCATATGCTCCTGCACAAATACCTAAAAATCCATGGCCGGTGTAAACAAAGTTTTTAATCGCACTCTTCGCCGAACTACTCAAGCTATTTATATATGTCCTTCCACTACTTCCACCCGGCATGACCAGAAGGTCATAATTCGATAGAATTGAAGAACTAATGGTTGTGGATGTTGCGTAGGTAAATTTGTATCCTGGTACAAGATTGTTGTTGTTAACAGATGTTAATGCAGTTTTAATACCAGTAACACAGCTTGTAATGGCACCATTTCCATTGTAGATAAGAACTCTAACTGTTTTAGTGGATGTTGTACCCACTGTTTTTGCGGTGGATACTGTTTTAGTTGATGTGGCTGTTGTTTTCACTGTTGTATTTGTTGTATTTTTGATTTGAACGTTGGATGTACTGGAACTGTTTGCTGCAAAGGACGTACCTAAATTTAAGGTCATACTCAATCCTATTAGCAACAAAATTGTTAGGGCTAATTTTTGTTTAATCTTAACAACTCCTAAATGAAATAAACTATCATATTTTGACAATTAAATGATTTAAATGCCATAAATTCTTAACAGAGGATTAAAAATCTTTGAAATCAATAATAATTAGTCTTAATACTAATTTACATTGACCAAAGTATTTAGATGTTTTAATACCCCCTTTGGTCTCATCCAATGATTTAGTATTATATAAAATAATTCTAAACAAGATGAGTGTTTTCTAATATTGTAGTTTTTCTCATTTAATACTTGTTCAATTTTTTCAATGAAAAAGGTTCAATATTATACAATTTCAATTAAATTTTTAGAATTTTATTGGCAGATTAAAATAAGTTGTAACCCTAAAAATTTTCATGGGTTGCACATCCCATTTTCAGGGGGTACTGTTTAAATGGAATTCTGCAATTTCTTTGAGATGGTGAAAAAGAAGGTGGAACCTTGGCCCAATTCAGACTCTACCCAAACTCTGCCTGAATGTCTGTCAATTATTCTTTTAATGATTGCAAGGCCAATTCCAGTACCATCATACTCCTGATTGGTGTGCAAACGTTTGAAGATCATGAAGATCTTCTGGGCATGTTTGGAAGCTATACCTATGCCATTGTCCCTCACAGAAAATATCCATTCCTCCTCCTCTTCCTTAACTGAGACATGTATCCTTGGAACTTCTTGGTTCCGGTACTTAATAGAATTTTCAATCAAGTTCTGTAGGAGTTGTATCATCTGCGATTCATCAGCCCAGATTTTTGGGAGGGGATCGTAGGTAATTTCTGCATGGGTCTCATCAATTGAAACCTTTAAATTTATGATAACGTGTTCTAAAACTTCTTCCATGTCCATGACATCAAATTCTTTACCTTTGGTCATGATTCTGGAGTAGGCAAGCAGATCTTCTATTAGGTTGTGCATCCTTTTAGCACCGTCCACAGCAAAGTCTATAAATTCGTTGGCATCACTGTCAAGTTCGTACTCGTACCTCTGTTTTAAAAGTTGAAGAAAGCTTGTAACCATTCTTAATGGTTCTTTCAAGTCGTGTGATGCCACATATGCAAATTGTTGAAGTTCTGAATTGGATATTTCAAGCTTTTTAATGGTTTTCGTTAACTTCTCTTGGATGTCCAAAAGTTCCTGGTTGGAGTGCTGTAACTTTTCGCTCAGATCCTGTTCCTTTTTTAAAAGTATTTCTTTGTGTTCTTCAGAAATTTTACGCTCTGTTATATCATATATAAAAGAAATAGTATGGGGTTTGGATTTTAATTCAATTGATTCAGAGAGAGTTAGAATTATGCGTTTTTCACCAGATTTAGTTGTTATCCCATATTCTGTTTCGGTGTTCTTCTCTAAATCTTGACCATCCAAGGGATTATCATTTCTTAAATACATTACCGGGCTTAATTTTTCTGGAGTGGTTCCAATCAATTCTTCCCTACTGTAACCAGTTAGTTTAACATAGCTTTCATTTAATTCCACCAACCTGTCTTCGTTGTCGGTGATGATCATGGCTGCAGGATTTTTATGAAACGCATTGAAAAATTTGTTTTTGGCTTCCCTTAAGGTCAGGTTAATGTTAAAAAGTTCCATATGCTGGTTTTTAAGCTTTTCATTTGCTGTCTGAAGTTTTTTAGTGAGTTTTTTCTGTCTTTCCAAAAGTTCTCTTCGGTGCCTTTCAATCTTTTTCCGTTCAGCTATGTCCATGGCAATGGTCGCTGCCCCAACTGTAGTTCCACTAGGATCGATGATGGGTGATATGGAGAGTGAAACAGGGATGATGGTTTGATCCTTGGTAATCCTAACTGTCTCATAGTTTTTGATGGATCTGCCCTCCTTGATCTCGTTCATTATCCACCAAACATCATCTTCAAGATGTTCTGGCACGAGCATGGAAATGGATCTGCCCACAGCTTCCTTGGCACTGTAACCGTACATCTTTTCTGCACCTTTGTTCCAGTCAGTGATTGTACCATCAAGATCCTTTCCTATGATGGTGTTTTCAGAAGACTCAACAATGGTGGCCAATCTATTGTGAGATTCTTCAAGCTTTTTCACATCTGTGATGTTGTGAACAATATGAACTGCACCCTTCAACTCGTCACCCTCAAAAATAGGTGAAACAGATACCTTGTAGAACCCATTTAAACTGTCTATGAAAAATTTTTTGGTGTGCTCCCTATGATCTTTGATGAGTAATGAATGGGGGCAAAAATCAGGGGGTTCATCAGTTGAGTGAACCAGAGAATAACAAGTTTTACCAATAAAATCTTCTGGTTTGCCATTTAAATGTTGGGTAAAATTTCTGTTGATATTTGTGATGATGTGATTTTCATCGATTATGATAACAAGATCTGGTAAAACATCAAAAGTTTGTTCCCACATAGTTAAATTTGCAGTTGAGCCAATACAACCATCAGGATTTAACGGAGTGTTAACATTTTTTTCTTCCACTATTTTCAACCCCAATCCTAAGTTAAACCAAAGTTTCCAGAATTACAATAAAAAAAAGCATAGTAAATCCTTAGTAAATAAAATTTAACAAATAATCATTACATGAACAAGATGTTTCAGTGGTAAATCATACTCCTACACTAATTATATTGTCTCATATTCTAACTTAACATTATGGTTGATACACTATAAATATTTCTGCATTAGAATGCTATACACTGAATTTAGTGGATACTCACATCTCAAAAACTATTGGTGGATGTATCATAAAAAAAATTTAGTCAACAATAAAATTGAAGATCATTGAAAAATAGGGATCCTGGGCAAAAAAGTTTAGGGAGTTAAGAAGAATATTTCAGGATCTAAACTATCCTTATTGTTCAGGTAGTACATATTCAATATGGATATTAATTCGTAGATCAAAGTTTCACGATGTTTAATTTCCTTTGGACTGAGTCCTTCCATTGCTGTTAAGTCGCATATTAAAATTTTAATTCTCATCAAATTTTCCTGGTTTAAAATTTGATTCTTATCCTCGAACTTATCAAAATTTTCTTCAAGAAACCCATCGATATTCATGAAAACTTCTTGAACATTCACACCGTACTGTCCATAAATATTTGCAATCATCCACCAAATCCTCCTAGTTTAAAATTTTTAAGGAGTATAAAGACTTTATTCAGTATTTAAAATGTTTATATCCTAAAAATTGGGTTAATATCACAACTATATAAATTTACTGGAACTCTTTTGTGAAAATACTCATATACTTGGTGGAAATAACAAAAAAAATGTGCAGTTCATATCCAGCAAATAAAATCCTCATAACTCCACACCATCAACAACGGTTACCTTAATAAATGGAGTTTTAGGAGGGTTAAATCCCCTAAATCATGGATATGGTTGGATTGAGTCACGATTTTTAAGATTATTTTTGGAAATTTTCTAACTATAATCTTATATAGTATGGAAACTTAAACAGTGTAAATGATTCATTACATGAGAATTTTTTGAGCTGGATTGCTTTCGATGTAATCTTTTTTAAATATCCTAAAGAATTAAATAATAATACCAACCTTAAATTACAAATAGAGCTTTAGTTAAAAAAATTTTCATGTTCAGGATAGATAATCATATTTACCCTGAAACTTTTAATGGATCTAACAACAATTCAAAATTTGAAGTTGGATTTACTGGGTAGTTTAACTTGATCAATTCATAAATCTAAAGTTTTGAAGTTTATACAAAAATAGGAGTTGAATTAATATGGCAAAAATATCAGGAACTAACAAAAGAACTCGACCGAAGAAAGGATACAAAAAAGCAGGAAGTAAAAGGGGAAGGGCAGTTAAAAACCCATTCACCAGATAAATCCTTTTTTTTATCTAAATTTTTCTATTTTTAACTTTAAGCAATATGTACTCAATTTTTTTTATGTTTTTTATTTTATCAGATCTAACTCATCCAACAATTTAGCTTGTTTTTCTCCTCTAAAATAAAACAGATCAAATACCAGTTTACAAGAGAGTAAATTTTGATTTTAAATTGCATGTAAGAACTGTTTTTAAAAATAGAGATTCCAAAATAATGTATAAAAAAAAATTTGTATTTTTTAGGGGATTTGAAAAAAAATAATGAGTTAAAATGGGTTTTAAATGGTTAAACCCATTTCTATTTCTTCGCTTAGTTCTTTGTACCTGTTTCTTATGGTTACTTCTGTCACACCAGCGACTTCTGCAACGTCCCTTTGGGTTTTTCTCTCTCCAAGAAGTACTGATGCTATGTAGAGTGCTGCTGCTGCAACTCCTGTCGGACCTTTACCTGATGTAAGTCCCTTTGCCATGGCGTTGTTAATTATTTCGATGGCCTTGGATTGTACTTCTCCTGAAAGGTTCAGTTCACTTGCAAACCTTGGTATGTAATCTACAGGGGATGTTGGTGGTAGTTTGATGTTGAGTTCACGGGTTAAGAACCTGTAGGTTCTTCCAACTTCCTTTTTACCCACCCTGGATACTTCTGCTATTTCATCCAAGGTTCTTGGAACGTTACATTTACGGCAGGCTGCGTAGAGTGATGCTGCAACTACTCCTTCGATACTTCTTCCTCTGATGAGTTTGTTTTCAACAGCGTTCCTGTAAACAACTGAAGCTGCTTCACGAACACTTCTTGGAAGTCCCAGTCTTGAGGAGTCCCTATCCAGTTCGGACAGTGCAAATGCAAGGTTTCTTTCCGTTGCTCCGGAAATTCTGATTTTTCTCTGCCATTTTCTGAGCCTGTACCACTGGGCACGGTTTCTGGCAGGAATGTCACGACCGTAGATATCCTTGTTTCTCCAGTCGATCATGGTGGAAAGTCCCTTGTCGTGAATGGTGTAGGTCATTGGTGCCCCTACCCTGGTTCTTTTATCACGCTGTTCATTATCAAATGCTCTCCATTCAGGTCCCATGTCCATTATATTGTCGTCGATCACCAGTCCACAAGCTCCGCATGCGACCTCTCCACGTTCTGGATCGTTTATGATCTGTTCAGATCCACATTCTGGACATCTGGTTTCCTTCTTTTCAATTTCTGAAACTTCCTGTTTCATCTGTTCTTTTCCTGAAACATCAGGATCATGAGTATTATCCATTACCTTTACATCTCCCTTACATCACTATTTTTTAGACCTTAAGTATTACCTGGAAGCAAATTTAGTTAAAACCAATGAAGTTCAATCTATATTTTTTTTTAGAGGTTACTGTTGTCGTATTTTTCAAGATATTCTGCTATGGCTATTCTTATGTGGTGACTTATTGGGCTTCCACCTTTACGCTTGGAGAAAGTTTTTAGTTGTTCGAGTTGAACTTCGTCTAACCTTAAACCAACAGCTATCTTTTTGGACATAGTTTTTTTACCATAAATTAAAAAAAAGCGCCACAGACCATCAACTTATACAAGTCAGTAGAATTGTTATATATATAACTTGTTTTACATACTATATATAATGATCTATTTTGTTATACAAATGATCTGTTTTACACCACACATCCAGGTTTTAACATTTCCAGAATTTTTAAATCAGGATCCAATCAATTTTTATGGAAAATATGATTGTGTCAAGGGATCCGTTAACAACAAAAAAACTAGAAATGACCATTAATCTTTTATATCATAATTGTACCATTTCATATATAAAAGTTTTGCTAAAGGAATATTAATAAAAAGTATCTCAACCCATATCAAAACCGAAGATTTTTATTGTGTGGTAATTAACTGTTAGTAGTTTTTTTTATAGTTGTAGTTATCACATGCTCTTACAATAATTTCTATATTAATTGTGTAAAAGCATAGGATATGGAGGATAACTAAGCTATGTACTCGGATGAAGATATAATTGATTATTGGTTTGAAAAAAGAATTTAAGCCAAAGTACAAGAAGATTATATGAATTAGCTATTAATCAGTACTCTAATTTATTAAATAAAACTATTTTAGAAGTTTATGAAGAAGCAGATCAAGAAGAAGTAGAAAATATCAGATTAAATAAAAGAAAGTATAGTTTTTATGTAATCAAATTTAAAAAACATTTAATTTCTAAAAAAAAACTCCCCTCAAACTATACAAAGCTATATAAATTCTGTAAAATCGTTTTATAATGCTTTTAATATTCACCCTCCTGGTATAACTCTAAATAAAGAAGATATAATCTTAGAAAAAAATTAAAGTAGGTTGATGACTAAAACTGAAATTCAAAAACTTGTTGAAGTATCTCCACCACGAAATCAAGCAATTATACACTAATGGCTTTAATAGGTCTAAGCCAAAGAGAAGTCAGAAACCTTAGGTTCAGCACATAACAACATGCCACCATACTAGGCTGTCTATATGTGGAAGAGAACTGCATAAAATTTTTTTTCTAATACAATAACATTTTTCTACAGAATTTTTTTTTTTATGTTTCCAAAAAACGAAAATTGTATATTTTTAGTAATGTAATATATTGTAATAGGTTTATTTAAACTGTATTTGAATATATATTTTAAATAGAAAGGAGCTGTTATAACATGGATGAAAATAAAAAGAAAAAAAAGGAAACCGGTGATGACATGTGGTCTTCAGCAGAAGAAGACATGAAGGAAAGGGCACCGCCTGATCTCCTTAAAAAAGAAGATCCAGAACTATATAAAAAAGAATATGGGGATACTAAAGTTAACCCTAAAGATTCAGGTGGGAAAAAACTGGAGAGCAAAAAGAAATAAAAATTTTTTATTTCTTTTTAGATAATTAGATTAGAATGGGTTATTTAATGTCGATCGTTGTGACCAATTATATTAGCCCAATAGCACAAAAATAACTAAAATTTTATCATATTATTAAATTACTAACATAAATTTTAATACTTTTTTATAAATCTTGAAATAATAAATAATGTTACATTAAGATGTAATACACTTTATTAAGCTGTTATTATATAGTAAAATGCATATAGACAATCAAATAAATAAATTATACAACTGAGCATCTCTAAATGTTAGAATACAACTACTCCCATCACAAACTACCTCCCAGCTTACCTGGAGACTTAAGAATCCATATAAACTTCATAGACAATGAAATAATAGATCCAGAAGAAAAACTATATTTAGATCTCAAAACTCAAAACTATATTTCAAAAGTATCAAAATACGATATAGAAATGAATTACAATGTAAATCATGAAATTAACTATTTTGAAATAGAATTTATACTAAACTATGCAGTATACACTACTAACTTTTATAGTATATACACCAAAGCCCTAACTCACCTTAAAAAAATCCTAGAAAACACATACTTTCCATACTACCAAGAATTAAGAAATAGCTTCATCATAAAATGAATTTTAGATTCAATATATACATTTCAAATGTTCTATGATGTACAAAATGAACTATACAATCGAAGTCTTAGAAAAAAAATCTTAATAATTTTTATTAGGTATAGTAAAGTAGAATGTTGTTCCTTTTCCAAGTTCGGATTCAACCCAAATTTTTCCACGGTGTTTTTGAACTATTTTTTGTACAATAGCTAAACCAATACCTGTTCCTTCATATTCTTCTCGTGTGTGTAGTCGTTGGAAAATAGTAAATATCTTTTTCAAGTGATTTTGATTCATTCCAATTCCATTATCTTTAATAATAAATATATATTCATCATTTGCATTATCTGTTGAAATGTGTATCTCAGGATTTTTTTCTCCATGATATTTAATGGAATTGCTTATAATGTTTTGAAATAACTGAATCATCAGCTGTTCATTAGCAAAAATTAATGGTAGTGGATCATGAGTTATAATGGCATTAGTATCTGTTATTGATGATTTTAAGTTCATTAAAACCGTATCAAGTAGTTTTTCGCTTTGTAAATATTCAAATTCCCTTTCTTGATTTCCTATTCGAGAATATTCTAAAAGATCATTGATCATATTATCCATACGTTTAGATCCTTCAACAGCAAACCTTATGAAATCATTAGCTTCATTGTCTAATTTATCTTTATATCGTCGCTCAAGTAACTGTAAAAAAGTAGTGATCATACGTAATGGTTCTTTAAGATCGTGGGATGCCACATAAGCAAATTCCTTTAATTCTTTGTTTGATTGTTTAAGTGCTTTTGTGCGTTCATTAACTTTTTTTTCAAGTGTATCTTGATATTTTATTAATTTCCTTTCTGCTTTTTTAATACCGGTTATGTCACGTGCAGCAGCAAAAACACCTATAACTTCATTAAATTTATTTTTATAAACCGTTGCATTGTATAATACTGGTGTTGTATGTCTATTTTTATTTTTAATTTCTAATGGATAATCTAATACATAACCTTCTTTGAATACTTGTTGATATCCTTCTCTAGCTTTTTCAGGTTCTGTGAAGTAGTCTGAGAAATCACTGCCAATGAGTTCATTTCGAGTACAGCCTGTAAATTTTTCAGTTGAACTATTTACATCAGTAATTTTACCATCCGGCCCAATAGTTACTAATGGATCTAAACTGGCTTCTATTAAACTACGATTATATTCATTTGCAGACTTTAGCTCTTGTGTACGTTCTTCTACTTTAAGTTCTAAATTATGTTTGATCTGTTTTAAAGCTTCTTCTGTAGTTTTAAGTTCATTAATATCGAATACACTCATTCTGAACTCTATTAAATTTCCCTCATTATCTAAAACTTTAACGGTTTCCAAATGTGCGTAAAAGGGATCATTCATCTTTAAGAGTTTGATATTTGCAGTTTGGTCCTTTCTTTGTTTTTTAACATTCATAATATGATGATGAAACTCGTTTCGACAAGCAGGATCAATGTATTGAATAAATGCTGATTTTTGGAGATTTAGTCTTTCAACTCCTAATAATAATGCTCCTGCAAGGTTAACGTCTAGTATTATCCCATCTTTATTTAGAGTAAAGTATCCAACAGGTGCATAGTTGTATAAATCAAAATATTTATGTTTTGAATCTTCTAATTTTAACTGAGCTACCCTCAGTTCCTCATTTTGCATTTCTAATTCAATCTGATGAACACGTAACTCATAAATTACTTCATCAACATTTTTCGATGTATATTTTATAGGATTGAAATTGCCTTGAAGTATTTCTTCAGCTTTTTTACGCATCTCACTATCTTTTGACTTTTCATTATCCATTGAACCCTCACATAAAAAATAATTAGACTAATTACTGTATTGATTATGCTCTTCAAAACATTAATAATTTTATGTAAAATTCAGAATTATATTCAAAAATATGATTAAATTATTTTTAAATAAAAAAATAAGCAGATCTCAATCACCAAAATTTGTACATAATATAAAAATAATATTATAATCGTTGGTTCAGTGGGATAATAATCTACAACAGTATCTAATATCTTAAGAAACATTTTTATGGTATATGAGTATTGCTTATATTAAGCTCAGTGCAGAATAATGAAGTTCTTTTTAAGGGAAAGGATAAAGAATTAAATAAAATTTTAGAGAGTATCATAAAAAAAATGGATCCAGCAATTGATGAGATGCGTGCAACTTTTGGAAAATATTTCCAAGCATTAAATAAGTATTATAATATTAATCATAAATTAATTTTTAAATAAAAAAATAATTAAATTTTTTATATACATTTGTAGTATGGAACTTTTTCTTTAATAAGTGACTGTTTTGATTTAACCGGTGTAGATGCATCGTACAAAAAAGCATCTAATAAGTTTGCTGTGACTTTTCCGTTAATAACATATCCATATTCTTAGCAATAATATGTACACGTTCCATTATCTTAGGCCAGTAACTCATTAATCTCCATGTTTCATGAGGTTCCAATTTCAAAGCAATGTCATTAACATAATTAATTTGATTCATCAGGATCTGTATATCCAACCAAATTCTTCCCTGGTAAAAACAATAACTTCCTCATGATCCTGAAAAATATCAGGATCTGTTATTTCTGCAAATCTACCCTTTTTAGTACCTTCACTAAATCTCTTATTCATCACGTCCAGGTACAAATTTTGATATTTTATTTATAACCAGATTGATTAGAGTGCATGTGAGAAATAAAATTTTTATGCAACATTATTCCATAAAGGAGTTTAAGAATTACTGCTTTTGAAAATTTATTTGATAAAATTTATAGTCTTCCTCAAAAATAATGAAAACTAGATAACTCACACCAAGGAAATCGTAATTGGATATAAGTCAAATAATATGATCAAAAATAGTCAAATAAAATAATATCCAAAAAGATATATACATTCAAATTATACTATATGTTTGGTAACTCAAGGTATAGAAAAAATACTAACTGTTATTAGTAGCTAAAAATTTGCAATGAGATGTTTACATTAAAAAAAATTTGAGAGTAATATTTTACTTGTTTTTAAATAACATTTGTTTGGGATAAAAAGCGATATAATATATACTATGAGCTACATATAAAATTTAGAACTAATGGAATTGTTAAAATTATACTAAACGCGTGGGATAAAATTAAGCTTAATCATAGAGGATTTAATTTGAGGAACTACTTTTTTAATGTAATATCCTTTAAAATAACTGTTCTGGATATGATTTCTGATTTGAATAAACTTTTTTTTGTCCAAAAAATTGTTTATGTAAAAAAAAGATTTAGAATTTCAGTAGTTTAAAATTATGTATGTGAGGTGAAATTATGATGGTAAAATTTGATTTACAACACTTTTGTTGTGGGCCAAAGGGCTGTGAAATAGAAATTGAATATGGAGTCATGGCAGACGCAGAAGATTAACAAATCTACTCATCTATCATCTAATATACAGAACACATTTGAATTGAATAGTAAAATAACCTTAATGGTTGAATATTTTGGAGTTGAATTAATATGTTTGGAAATAATTACGGAAATGAAAGGGAAAATAACGCACCTATAGAAGAAGGTTCAGAATACGATGTTAAAATTGAAGATACTGGCAGGGACGGAGACGGAATTGCTCGTGTCGAAGGTTTTGTCGTGTTTGTTGCAGGTGCTAAAGTCGGCGACGAAGTAAGGATCAGAGTTAACTCTGTAAGAAGGAACTTTGGATTTGCTGACATTGTAGAATAATTTTATTAAAATTCGATATCAATCGGAGTTGAATTAATATGTTTGGAAATAATTACGGAAATGAAAGGGAAAATAACGCACCTATAGAAGAAGGTTCAGAATACGATGTTAAAATTGAAGATACTGGCAGGGACGGAGACGGAATTGCTCGTGTCGAAGGTTTTGTTGTGTTCGTATCAGGTGCTAAAGTCGGCGACGAAGTAAGGATCAGAGTTAACTCTGTAAGAAGGAACTTTGCTTTCGCTGACATAGTTGAATAAACTCCAAAATTTTTTAATCAGCATACATCTTAGAAAATTAAACTACTTTAATTTTCATCTTTTTTTTTACAAATACAACTTACTTCTTAAGGTCATTCTTTTTTTTATAAAATCATTAGAAATCATAAAAACAGTCCATTTAAGGTTTAAATTTAAATATAACTGTTTAAAATGAAGTATTTTTATCTAGTTTCGACTATTAAATAGGTTGCGGCATTTTACTCAATCTGTACCTCAAATTAACCTCGTTGTAATAAACCTTATTTGGATAATCCAAGTTTAAATTGGTAATTTTCATTAAAAATATCCATTAAATAAAGATTTCAGTTAACAGCTAAAACAAAAACTGTTAATTGGGCTTTAATTTCTATAAATCGTTCTAAGAGCCTGTTTTTTTCAAGTTTGAAACAAAAGGTTTATATGCGATCATGAAGGTATAGGGAAACCAGTCCAAAAAATCTTTTTTAATAAAGATTTTTGGGATCGGAGGCGAAATAATGAAAAAAGAACTATTTGCAGTATTTTGTGTGGTCACCATACTGGCTGGCACAGCACCAATATATGCAGCAAACACAACAACCACTAAAACAGTGGTTTTAACAGGCAATCAAACTGCAAAATTAACTGCAGTACAAACACAGCTAAATGATCTTATAACCAAGATAGAAGGTCTTAAAAAAACCTACAACAATACAACAAAGAATAAAGGACTACTAAGCGCACTAAATCAGTACGAAAAACAAGCAACTAAACTAAACACTGCCATAACAAGTTACCTTAAAAATCCAACATCACCTGCAAACATCAAGATCAAGAACTTCCAGATCAAGACCAAACAGCTACAGTGGAAGGTTAATGTAACAGAGAAAGTTTTAAAGAAGACCAACATCAAAAAACCAGTAAAACCAATCAAACCAGTAGTACCAGTACATCCAGTAGGACCTGAACCAATTAAAAAACCAGTACACCCAGTGGTACCAGTACACCCAGTAAGCAACTGCACAACAAATGCAACCAAATAAATTTTGGATAGTACTTTTTTTTAGGGATAAAACCCTAAAAAATTCTTTTTTAGAAATAAATAAATTATTGTATCCAAATTTTTTTAGGAAATATCAGAAATCTTATCCAGGACATGAAACATGGATAGATATTTAGAACCATAGTCCCATACTATAAACGAGTGATAGAATGAGCATGAGAAGACCAACACATCCTGGTGAAAAAATTTTACTTAAAACAAGGCCCCAATTTATTTCAACCCTTGAATCAGCCTTTATCCGATTAATAATTCTATTGTTACTTCTATATTTCTTCACTGCAATAATTGGAATTTTTGCAGCTATACAGGGCAGAATTGACTATCTCACAACTGTACCATTTGTTCAGTACTCTACATATGTCCTACTCATTATAATCGCAGTACTCTTCTTCTGGATTCTTTGGAACTTCCTTAGCTGGAGATCCACATGGTACACAGTCACAACCCAAAGAGTACAGATAAAAAGCGGAGTACTGAGTACTAAAAGTGTTTACATTCATTTCAACAAGATGCAAGACATTGAAGTAACCCAAAGCCTAGTACAGAGAATATCCAGTTCTGGTGACATTGAAATATTCGGTGGTAGGGATAAAACCAACCTCATTCTAGAGGACATACCAAAACCAAACCAAGTTGAAGATCTAATAAACCAGAGGATCGAAGTACTAAGCAGAGAACCCGAATCAAGGGCATCAAAACGCAAAGAAAGGTACGACGACGAAAGATTTTAAATCGGGGGGGGGGGATGTCTTAACCATGTTTTGTCCAAACTGCGGAGCCAAAAATCCAGCAGATGCCAGGTTCTGCAATCAATGCGGAACCCATCTTACAGAGTCAATGAACGATCCTACAGAAGACCCAGATCAAGACAGTGGGTTGGAATCAGATACCCTAAATTCTACCCATGAAGATGGTGAAACAGAAGATTCTGCTGTGCACTGTTTAATCTGTAAAACTGGTTCAATGCATCCAACCATCCATTCAGGAACCTTCGGCTTTGGAACAAGGAAAATGCTCATCTGCAACAACTGCGGAGCCGGCTTTGAGATAAAGGGTCAAAAATATAAATTCTCAGAAATTTCAGATACAACACAACCCCTTTGGCTAAGGTACGGTCATCAAACACTCACAGAAGCTGAGTGGATCAGGATTAGTGAAGGTGGTGTTTCAGATGAGGAACAGAAGAAAATCAACAGGGAAGCAGAGGCATTAAAGAAACAGGAAATTGCTAAACAGAAGGAAAAGGATGCCAACGATTTTTTGATGGGACTGGAGAATGGGAGCATACCAATTAATTACTCTGGACAAAGCCCAGTCATACTCAAGAAGGATGAATTGATCTCGATCATAATGGAAAATATTAACCTCCAAGAACCTCGAGCTGTAAGACAGACAAATGCAGCCTATGGTGGGCCAACCATAAGGGTGGCCAAGGGAGTTTCCTTCAGGATGGGAGGAGCATCAGCAAGAAGTGAATCCTACGAAGAAATCAGGGTCATAGATAATGGTAAACTCGTACTCACAAACAAAAGGCTCATATTCATTGGAACCAAGAGAACAGTGAACATAGATCTGCGGAAGATCATGGCAATAGTGCCCTACAAAGATGGTATAGAATCTCAACGTGAAAACAAACAGAAACCAGAATACTTCACAGGCACAGACAAACATACAATAAATTACACCATAAACGGAAGATCAGGAACAGTTCCAATTTACGGCAACGTTTTAAAGGCAGCAATTCAGGGTTTAATTTCAAAACTTCAGTAAAACAAATCATCACAGATGAGATTTATTTTTTAAACCAACTTGATTAAGGATGATGAAAATATGAGTACCAAAAAACAACCCCTACGGTCTACAACAGGCAGGGTGGATGATTCAGAAACAGTGAAGCTGTTGGATGGATCCCATGATCTTAAACCTGACGATGTGGTGGTGGTTATCCACGCAGAAGACTATCAAAAAACATTTCAGAAGATGCTAGAAAGGATCAATGAAATGGACAAGAAAGTTGATGATCAGTCCAAAATATTGAAAGAAAGTGCAGACCAAGAAAAGAAGGGTTTCATTGGAAGATTTAGAAAACCTAAAGAATAGTTAAGAATGCTTTTTTTGAATTTACAACTTTAAATATTCAATTTTATTTGTTGTGCGTAACTATTTTTAAAGGGCTTTGTAGTTTTTAAAAAAAATAGAAAATATTTAGGGAATATGATCCCTAAATCGTGTTTATTATTTGCCTCTACCCTTTTCTGCTTTTATAATCTCTGGTTCATCGTCGTGGATGTAGTTTTCACCACGAAGTGCTGAGAGAACTGCTGCACCAAGGGACAGTGCTGCGCCAATGTAGAACGAAATTCTAAGCGATGGCATGAATGCAGTTGCAAATGTTTGAGGGAACCATGTTGTTCCTTCCAACGTTGTCTGGGTTGCTGGAGGTATCATCGCAGCCACTGAAGGAGGTAAACTGGATATTATACTTCCAATAGGATTGTACCCTAAGAAGGCTGAGAAAAGAGCCCCTGTAGGTGGTATACTGTTTAGTAAAGGTGCTAATTTCACAGCTCCTATGGCAGTGAGAGATGCTATCACAGCATCAGGGTATCGCTGGGTGATTCCAACTATGACTATGGTAAAGAACATTGCCATACTGGCTGTAAATGCCGTGTTCATGACGGTTGTCATCATTCCAGATGCAACACCTCTCTCGTTTGCAGGTACTGAGTTCATAATTGATGCACTGTTTGGAGATCCGAACATTCCACTTCCAATACCCATGAGCAGGAGTGCAAAGGCGAAGTAGGCGTAATCGAAGTTGTACGGCAGTGCTGCTAACATGAGAAATGCAACGGTGTTAATAACCATTCCAAAGGTTGCGATCCATCTTGGACCGTACTTATCTGACAACCAACCGGATATTGGCCCCATGATGATCACACCGGCAGTCAAGGGCAGCATGTAAATACCGGCCCAGAATGGTGTTGATTCGTAGCTGTACCCATTTAAAGGAAGCCATATTCCCTGCAGTAAGAGAATGAGCATGAACATCATACCACCTCTGCCCAAGGCATTTAGTAGTGCCGCTGAATTTGCGAAGGTAAACATTTTTATCCTGAAGAGTTTGAGGTTGAACATTGGATACTCCACACGCCTCTCCACAAATGGGAATATTATCAGGAAAATTAGTCCTGCTACAGCGGACAGTACAACCCATGGATTGGACCATCCCATTGGATCGTTTTTGTAGGGCATAAGACCGTAGGTTACACCAACCAATAGAAGTGTGATACCCAAAATAAATATCGCGTTTCCCCAGATATCAAGTTTAGTTTTAGGAGATTTAATGGAGGTTTCCTTAAGCTTTAAACTTGACCATATGGTTCCAACAATACCAAATGGTACACTGACTAGGAACACAAATCTCCAGTCGTACATTGCCAGAATACCACCAAGTATCAAACCTATGAATTGTCCTGACATGAGTGCAACCATGTTGAGACCAAGTGCCTTACCCCTTTCAGTCACAGGGAAAGCATCTGTCAAGATTGCCGAAGTATTTGCCATGAAAAGTGCACTACCTATCGCTTGAAGAATCCTAAATATGATTATTTCAAGTGCACCTGCATTACCTGTGGAAGGTGTGAAGTACAGCAGTACCGAAGCAACTGTGAACACTAAAAATCCGAGCTTAAATAATTTAACCCGCCCATAAATATCCGAAAGCCGACCAAAACTCAAAAGTAATGTTGCAGTTACAAGGCCGTAACCCATGAGTATCCACAAGAGGTACTGGAAAGAGTTGAGGGGATCGATGTGTATCCCATTAAAAATTGCGGGCAGGGATATTAAAACAATGCTCATGTTTACCATTCCCATTAGGGAAGCAATAAGCACGTTTGATAGGGCTATCCATTTATACTCCATTTAATACCCCCAAATAAAATTTATAATCTTTTTCGTCTAATCTTAATATTCGTTTTTTATACAAGTATCCATTCACTTTGAAATCACCTAAACTATTTAATTAAAATAATAAAGAACTTTAATCCATTTAAATAAAATTTTTTAAGGTACAACCATGACAGGAACCTTGGCAGATCTAACCACACGTTCTGTAACACTTCCCAGAGCAATTCTGTCAAATCCATGTCTTCCAGATGCACCCATAACTATCAGATCAACATCCATCTCTTCCACAGTCTTGAGAATTTCCTGATATGGTTTTCCATCACGAACAACCATGGTAATATCAGTTTCTTCATTGAAGTTTTCAGAAGATCTGAGCTTTTCAATAAATTTAGCTGAAATATTTTCCGCCTCTTTCTTTAGAGGTTCGTACATATCTTGATTTGAACCTGGAATGGTTGAAAATGGAACCACCAGAGTGGGGCTGTATAATTCAAAAACATTCAAAACCAGAATTTCTGCATCGCTTTCATTTGCAATCCACAATGCATGGTTAGCTGCCTTTTCGGCATTTTCAGAACCGTCTGTTGTTATTAATATTTTACTGTACATGGTATTAGATCCTAAAAAAATTTGTAAATAAAAAAATATTCAAATTAAAATTCAATAAATAGTATATGTACGCTGTGATTTATAAAAGGTCTGTAAGAATATGATCCCTTAGTGGTTGTATAATTAACTCTACAGACCATCTCACCATTAACGGCGTTAAAATCTTCAATTGTTGAATTAATTCCGAAAAACAAATATTTATTATTTTTCAAACCAATACATACATGATAAGATCATCATTCATTGGTGAATGGAACATTTGAAGTACTGAAATTCTATTTAAAAAAATATAGAAGATGGTATGGTGGAACTTAAGAAACAATCGGAATTATTTAAAAATTTATTGGAACTTAAATATGAACCTGTAGCTGTTATTTTTACTAATGACCAAGTTTCAACTGGAAAGTATGAAAAGACTCCCATTTGCAGGGCAATTAAACTTGCATCTGAGGGTGGTTGTTACATCGTAGACAAAGAAACATCCACATGTCCTGGTGGAAGTAGGTACTGTGGCTTTTCTGGCACACCCACCATGGATGAAAAGAGGAGACTTCAAAACTTCTTAACCCGTGGAGAAAAACTTACCAGTTCCATAGTATCCTTTGAGAGAATGCAGAAGTTGAGTGTAGAACCACCAACTGGGCTGTCAGACAGGATAATTATCTGTCCTTTGAGTCTGGCAGAAAAACGTCCTGATGTGGTTTTATTTTTAGTAAATCCTGAACAAGCATGCCGGCTGGTAACACTGGACACTTATTGGGATGGATTGTCTCCTGATCAACGTATCATAGGGGCGCTCTGTCAAACATCAATTTCCTACAGTCTCATGACAGGAAACACCAATCTTTCAATGGGTGACTGGACAGCAAGACACCATCAGGAATTTGATCCAGATATTCTATTCCTTTCAATTCCATATGAGAGAATGGACAATCTAATTAAAGCAGTTCCCAAATGTTCAGCAGGGGATGCATCTGTATTGTTACCAGATGATTTATAAATTTGATACTGGAGTATTTCTAAGAAACAGAATATTTCTATTCCAAAAAAATGTAGGAGATGTTAATTTATGAAGGTCAAATATGCAACCATAGCAGTGTCAGACATGGAAGAATCTGTGAAGTTTTACACCGAAGTAATGGGATTTAACGTTGATCATACATTGAATCCATACCCTGGTTTTAATATAACCTTCCTTGCAAACGAAGGTGATGCAATGGTGGAACTCATAGAAAATAAGAATGAACCACAAACACCAGGTATTTTCCTAATTGGAATGGAAGTTGAAGATATGGACAAAACTGCAGCAGAGTTAATAGATAAAGGTGCTGAATTTACAAGAGGACCATTAGAAGTTGGAGACGGTGCCAAACTAGCATTTTTAAAGGATCCAAACGGTGTGGAGATCGAACTCATCCAGCATTGAAAAAATAAATTCTATACTTATTTTTCTTTTTTAAATCATCTGCTTGGTTTTTAATCTTAAAACTAGAATTCAACCAATATAACACAGTTATAATTGAGAATCGTTATATTTGAGTTTTTATATGGGTAATGGGTAAATTTAACCATAACTTGCCCAGAGCTAATCCTTTGAAAAAAGGCTTTTTGAAATTCCTATTAATGTTATAAAACTCCTGTAATGTCCATATTAAGCATATTAAGGCTTTAATTTTGATGATTGGGACTATTTAAAGTTATATATTAATATGGGTTCAACACAAAATTTAAATAGTAAAATATTCATATTGCAGAAGTTGGTGGGTAATTAAAAGGCGCCGGAAGTTTTTTATAAAAACTTCCGACTCTCACATAAACATAATGGGGGTTTAAAAGGATTTGAAACAGTTATATGATAAAATTCTCGTGATAATTTATTTAATGTCTAAAATTGGAATTGTCCATTCTTAGAAGTCCCAAGTTCGATCATCATTGAACCAATTAAAAAAAATTCGTCGACTTCCTGGAAAGTACTTGAAAAAAACTTTTAGAAATTTTTTAAAAAAGATTTGAAAGTATTAAAATATATTTGAGGTGGATTAAATGATGGTGAACGAAGAAAATGAAGAAGAAATAGAATCTGATCAACCAGATCAATGTGAGGGATGGCTATGTCTCTAGATGAAATAATTCTAATCATACTGTTCTTCATCATAGTTTCATTAGCAGCAGTACCTGTGGGAAAATATATTTCAAGGGTTTTAACCGGTGAAAAAACATTCATCACCCCAGTAATAAGACCTGTTGAAAAATTCATCTACAGAATCTGTTCAATAGACGAGAACAGTGAGATGTCATGGAAGACATACGCTATTGCATTATTAATTTTCAATATACTGGGAATAATTTTTCTTTTTACTTTACAATTAATTCAAAACTACTTACCACTCAACCCTGCTGGAATGCCGGCTGTTAGATGGGATACTGCATTAAATACAGCTATTTCGTTTACAACTAACACCAACTGGCAGTCATATGTGGGTGAATCAACAATGAGTTACCTGACCCAGATGTTGGGTATGACACTACAAAATTTCCTATCGGCATCTGTGGGAGTTGCTACTCTACTTGCTCTTATTAGGGGATTCACAAGGAAAAATTCCGATACAATCGGTAACTTCTGGGTTGATATCACAAGAACAGCACTTTATATCCTTCTACCCCTTGCTGTGATCTTTGCACTGGTTTTTGCATCCCAAGGTGTAGTCCAAACTGTTGGGCCCTATGTAACTGCCCATACATTAGAGGGAATAAACCAAACAATTGCACTTGGACCTGTGGCATCTCAGGAAGCTATTAAAATGATAGGTTCCAATGGAGGTGGCTATTTCAATGCAAACAGTGCCCATCCATTTGAAAATCCCAATGGATTTACCAACATCCTTGAAACCTTTGCCATTCTACTTATACCCATGTCCCTTGTATTTGCATTTGGATACATCATAAGAAATTTCAGACAGGGTCTGGCAATATTTGCTGCCATGATGATACTCCTTTTAGGTGGAATGGGAGTTGCATACTGGGCTGAAACCCAACCTAACCCAACAATTGAAAAACTTGGAGTATCTGGGGGAAACTTAGAAGGCAAGGAACTTTCATTCGGGGTAACTGAATCGATACTCTGGGGAGTACCAACAACAGCGGTTTCAAACGGTGGTGTAAACTCCATGCATGACAGTACCATGCCCCTAACTGGACTGGTTTACATGTTTAATTTAGGTGTTGGAGAGGTAATTTTCGGAGGACTGGGAGTGGGTCTCATAGGAATGCTTTTCTATGTTATTTTAACCATGTTCATTGCGGGCCTGATGATCGGCAGAACACCAGAATTTTTAGGTAAAAAATTAGGGCCGTATGAGATGGTGATGGCGGTTATAGCCCTATTAACACCTGCGATTATGATCCTGATCTTGTCTGCAGTTGCAATTTCACTACCTCAGGGCCTCACTGGTTTGAACAATCCATCTGCCCATGGAATATCAGAAATTCTCTACGCCTACGCATCAGCCCTTGCAAACAATGGATCAGCATTCGCTGGGCTGAGTGCAAACACAGTATTTTACAACTTAACACTCGGACTAGGAATGTTAATAGGACGGTTTGTGGTTATCATACCTGCACTGGCAATTGCAGGAGCACTTGCCAAAAAAGGAAGGGTACCAGTTGATGCCTCAAGTTTTCCAAGTACCAATGTCTTATTTGTTATAATGCTGGTAAGCGTTGTGCTGGTAGTTGGAGCCTTAACATTCTTCCCAGTATTCTCACTAGGACCAATACTTGAACAACTATTCCTACAGGGAGGAATGACATTTTAGGGGGTGTTAGAAGATGAAAAACGAAAAAACAACGAGTATCTTTGAAGTAAAAACATTATTAGAAGCATTTAAAGGTTCATTAAAACGCCTAAACCCCCTTACATTGATAAAGAATCCCGTTATACTAGTTGTGGAAATTGGAGCAATTATCACAACCCTAATAGGAATAACCAACTTGGTATACGGTGGTAACTTCCTCTTCAACATTCAGATAAGTATCTGGCTGTGGTTCACAGTGATCTTCGCAAACTTTGCAGAGTCACTAGCTGAAATAAGGGGCAAAGCCCGTGCAAAATCCTTGAAAACAACAAGAACCGAGGCATTTGCAAATAAATTGGGAAATGATGGTGAAATTACCAGCGTTCCTGCACTGTCCCTAAAAAAACAGGACATGGTGTTGGTAAAAGAAGGTGAAATAATACCAAGCGATGGAGACATCGTAAAGGGAACAGGGCTGGTTGATGAATCAGCCATTACAGGTGAATCAGCACCAGTCATAAGGGAGTCAGGTGGAGATATAAGTGGAGTGACAGGAGGAACTAAATTATTATCCGGAGAGATAAAGATCAGGATCACAGTTGATCCCGGGGAAACCTTCCTCGACAGCATGATAAACATGGTTGAAAGTGCTAAACGAGAAAAAACACCCAATGAAAAAGCACTTGAAATTCTTTTGATGGGTTTAACAGCACTGTTCATCGTGGTTGTTGTGACCATCACAGCATTTTCCAACTTCATGGGTGTAACTATTAGCATACCCATACTCATAGCACTCCTGGTATGTCTAATGCCAACAACCATAGGAGGGTTATTACCAGCAATTGGAATAGCAGGAATGGACAGGCTTTTACAGCATAATGTAATTGCATTAAGTGGACGTGCAGTTGAAGCATCTGGTGATGTGAGTGCAGTTCTATTGGATAAAACTGGTACAATAACATTAGGAAGCCGAAAAGCTTCAGAGTTCATTCCAGTTGATGGTGTAAAGATGAATGATCTGATAGAAGCCTCAATACTCTCTTCGCTTGCTGATGAAACACCAGAGGGAAGGAGTATAGTGGTTCTGGCTAAAAAAGAGCTGGGAATAAGGGGTCAAGATATTAGGGCGCCAGATGACTCAACTTTCATACCATTCACACCAGAAACCCGTATGAGTGGAATAGACTATGGACCAAACAAAATACGTAAGGGAGCATCAGATTCTGTGCAAGAATTTGTAAAAAGCTGTGAATCAATAGTTCCTGATGATGTTAAATCCATAGTTGAAGAAATTTCAAGAAGCGGAGATACGCCACTTGTAGTGGCAGACTGTAGTAAAATTTACGGTGTCATAAGGTTGAAGGACGTTGTAAAAAAAGGTATAAAAAACCGACTGATGCAGTTAAGAAGGATGGGAATTCAATCTGTGATGATAACAGGGGACAACCCACTTACTGCTGCATCAATTGCAGCTGAAGCAGGGGTTGATGATTTTGTTGCAGAGGCTAGACCAGAAACCAAACTGGAAATGATCAGAAAGTATCAAAGTGGTGAAACACAGCACCTGGTGGCAATGATAGGAGATGGTACCAACGATGCACCAGCACTTGCACAGGCAGATGTGGCAGTAGCAATGAGCGCAGGTACAGCAGCAGCTAGGGAAGCAGCTAACATGGTGGATCTGGATTCTTCACCTGCAAAACTTCTAGACATAGTTGAAATAGGAAAGGAAATACTCATAACAAGAGGTGCATTAACTACATTCAGCATAGCCACAGACGTTGCCAAGTACTTCGCAATAATACCTGCACTCTTCGCTGTTACCTATCCTGAACTTAACGTGCTAAACATAATGCACCTTTCAACACCTGGAAGCGCAGTACTTTCGGCCGTTATCTTCAACGCTTTAATAATCCCTCTTTTGATACCACTATCACTAAGGGGTGTTAAGTACAGGCCAGCATCATCTGTAACAAAGCTTCTGGGAACCAACATCCTAATTTATGGATTGGGTGGACTTGCACTGCCATTTATCGGAATAAAACTGATAGACATGATAATATCCTTTTTGGGGGTGATCTAATGGGTGAAATTATGGGTGAAATAAAAAGGGCAGTTTTACTCTTTGCAGTATTAGCAGTGGTCCTGGGACTCATCTATCCCCTAGTGATAACTGGAATATCTCAGGTTGTATTCCCATTTCAGGCCAATGGAGAAATGATAAAAATAAATGGAACTGTTGTGGGGTCAGAACTCATTGGACAAGATTTTGAAGGTTCGCAGTACTTCCAGGGAAGACCTTCTGCAGTTGAGTACAATGCAAGCACATCTGGAGGTTCAAATTATGGGCCAACCAACCAGAAATTAATTGACAGGGTAAACCAGAGTCTGACAAGTATACGGGCCAACAACAGCCTATCATCCAATGCAACTATACCTTCTGATATGGTGCTTGCAAGTGGAAGCGGTTTGGACAGATACATCAGCGTACAGTCTGCTATTATTCAGGTTCCAAGAATAGCGAAACAGAGAAATATCAGTGAAACAGTTGTAATGGAACTTATAAATAACACTGAGGAAACGCAATTTCCATGGATAGGCCAACCAGTTGTGAACGTGCTTAAACTGAATATAGGCCTCGATAGGATCCAGTAAAATGGATCCAATTTCCATTTTTAGTATTTAAAACTTAAAATATATACATTTCAACCATAGGTAGGAAATAATGAAACCACAATATTCAAGACCGGACCCTGATGAACTTCTAAGAAAAATAAAAGAAGAAGAAAGGAGTAATAAGAGTAAAAAAGGTCATCTAAAAATATTTTTGGGTTACGTGGCAGGAGTGGGGAAAACATATCGAATGCTTTCTGAGGCAGGATTTTTGTGTCAGAAGGGTTACGATGTAGTGGCAGGTGTAGTTGAAACACATGGGAGGGCAGACACAGAGAAACTGTTGCAAGGACTGAATATCATCCATAAAAAAGAAATTGAATACAACGGTATAACAATTGGTGAATTGGATATCGACAAAATTTTAGATGTCCGGCCAGAATTTGTCCTTGTTGATGAACTTGCCCACACCAATGTACCGGGATCTCGTAATCTCAAACGTTACCAGGATGTTGAAGAATTATTAAAAGCAGGTATCAACGTATATTCCACCTTAAACATCCAACACATCGAAAGTATCAATGACATTGTGTATCAAATAACCGGAGTGAAAGTTAAAGAAACTGTTCCAGATAAAATTATAGATTTGGCAGATAAAATTGAGCTTGTTGACTTACCCATTGATGAATTGATAGATCGTCTAAAGGATGGTAAGGTTTACATCCCTGAAAAGGCCAAGGACGCCATGAATAAATTTTTTACAAAAAGGAATCTTGTGGCCTTGAGGGAGATGGCGCTTAGATATGCAACTGTTCATGTAGACTACGATATGGATCACTACTTGAAAAAGGAAAATATTTTGGGTCCATGGGAGACAAGTAACAAAATAATGGCATGTATCAGTCCGAACAATTCCTCAAGAAGGTTGATAAGAATTGCCCACAGGTTTTCTGATAGGTTCAATGCAGAATGGTTCGCAGTATATGTTGAACCCTCCTACAAAATAAGACAATCTCCAGATGAGCTTCGTAAACTTGAAATCAATTTGCAGTTGGCTGAAAAACTAGATGGAAAAGTATTCCGACTCACAGGCTCAATATCTGATGAAATTACCAAGTTTGCAGATTCAGAAAACATAACTTTGATCATGATGGGCCATTCTAGAAGATCAAGACTAAAGGAACTCATAGAAGGTTCTATAATTAACCAGGTAATACAAAAAAGCGATGCCCAAGTTTTGGTTGTGGAAAATGAAAAACAAGAGACAGAAGTTACTGACACCGTTAACTCCATGGATTTTAAACCCTATGGAAGAAATATAAAACCATATTTATTCAGTTTTCTAAGTATATCCTTTACAGTATTTTTGTGTTACTTAATTAGGCCATTCATCGAAGCAATCAACATTCCCATGATCTTCATAATACCTGTGGTTTTTACGAGTCTCATCTACGGTAGAAAGGCAGGTATTCTTGCGTCGATTCTGGCAGTTATTTCCTTTGATTTCTTTTTTGTGCTGCCATATTACTCTTTGAGTGTTGCGGATGTGAGGTTTATTCCAACATTTTTGGTTCTATTAATTGTTGGAATTATCACAAGTTTGTTGGCAGATTCTGTACGAAATCAGGTCAGAGTAACGAGGCAGCGGGAAAAATTTATTTCAGCATTGTATGATTTTAGTAAGGACCTTTTGTCTTCACAGGATCTAAATGATATTGTTGACAGGAGTACAAAATACATTTCAGAAACCTTTAACTCTGATGTTTTAATAATGTTACCAGATGAAGAGGGTAGATTGGTAACTTATATGAATTCCGAAGATTCTGATTTTAATGATAATGATATGGGAGTTTCGAATTGGGTGTTTAAACAGGACAAATCTGCTGGTTATGGAACTGATACCCTTTCATCATCAAGATGGTATCAAGTACCTCTAGGAGTTCAAAACACCACAATTGGAGTGATTGCAATAGCACCTAAGGGTCCCATGGGAAATGAACAAAAGCATCTTGTTGAAGCTTTTGCAAGGGTTGTTGCGTTGGCACTTTCAAATTCAATCCAAACTTAACAACCAGTATTTTATTCTGGGATTGGGGTCTAATTCAGGTGTTCATTATTTATAATATACTGCAAATAAAATTGATACTGTGTCTAAAAAGAACTGAAAAAAATCTCAAATATTTAATATTAAAATTAAGATGAGGTGATTATTTATGAATAAATTGATATTAATATCCCTCTGCACTATATTGATGTTTTTAAGCCCAGTTTTTGCAGCTGATTCTGGAAGTGGAACAAATATCCAGGGATTTGGGAACAACACAGACATTTATGGCACCATCAACAATTGGTTTAGCACCATACAAGGGGATGTTAATGGATTCATTGATACTGAAAATCTTCAGGCCAAGTTTGGAAACTACGTTAACACGTCCAATATTGAATCCACAGTTAATTCCAACCTTCAAAACATGGATATTCAGGCATATCTAAATGATTTGATGAACAACACTGATGTTCAGTCCTTCATAAACAACCTGAACATTCAATCCATTACCAACAACCCGGATATTCAGTCTTTCTTAAATTCTCTTAAGATTAACACTGGACAGAACTAGTAAAAGAATAATTATGGATGTGATAGTTATACAGTAGACTTTTTGTCACTGTAAAACAATCTATTTTTTTTTATTTTCTTCCATGTATGATGCCTATGTTTCCAACCATGAAAGGAAGCTTTAATGATTTGGGAATAAATTCATAGTCACTTGTGTGGATGAAGTTCACCTCTTCAACTCCCCAATCCAGTATGGTGTCCAGCAGATCATCAATATTTCCGTAGATCTTCTTTTCCTCGAATAGATCCTGGAACGAGAATACTCCTCCCTTTTTCACAACCCTTAGAGCTTCTTTCATCACCATTTTCTTATCTGCACGGTCTTTAACCTCATGAAAGACCATGTTACTCATGGCTGCATCGAAGGATTCATCTTCAAATGGAAGATCAGATGCTGATGCCTTGAGAAAGGTTGCTCTGTTTGTAACTCCTTCAATTTCAGCATTAGTTTCACAGGCTTCCTTCGAAAACTCCCACATTCCTCCCCAATAATCAATTCCAGTTGCATGGGCGTTGGGATATTTTTTAAGTGCTTTGATGGTTAAAGGAGCATTACCGCAGCCAATATCTAATAATTTCCCATTACCATCCCATTTTAATTCATCAAGCACCAGGTTTTGTATTTTAGCCTGTAGATCACCACCTTCGGGTGCAAACTGTGCCCTTGCATAGGAAGTGTACATGGTTACCATGAGGAATATGAGGGCCAACACTATCACTGGGTAGTAAAAGTAGGAAACAACAACAAACAACATTCCGAGGAGTCCTGGGATGTAAACGTATTTGCTTGGAACCCAGTTTCCATAATTTGCTTCTTTTTTGGTCAAATTTTCTTCAATTTCATCCATTTAAATAAACCATCCTCCCAAAATTATATGGGATATTATAAATTTTTCTAAGTAAGATTGATTAAATAGATATTAATTATAATCGATTCCATATAATATCGGGGGTTGGAAGTAGATGTCACACATAAAAATACTTATAATTGAGGATAAAGTATCAGAAAACACTGATACAGTTAATATTTTGAACTCTTTGGGCTTTGAAGTGTCAACCCTGACATCAAATTTTGAAGAATTATGTGCCCAAGACATCAACCATGACTTGGTTGTGGTGGAGTTAGCCTCAACAAAAAATTATGATGAACTAAAACTAATATTTAATGAATTGAATACTCCAGTAATTTTCATAACTGAATCGTCTGAAGAATTTGAAATAGATCAACTCAATCTCAAACAACTTCATGATCAACTGGAAAGACCCTTCACTCCAACAGAACTTAAGTACTCCGTTGAATTTTTAGTTTACAAACACGAAACTGAAAAGAAACTCACAGATGTTGCAAACAACACTCATCTACTTTTTAAAAATAGTCCCATTCCCTACCACTCACTGGACCCTGAAGGGAACATTTTAGATGTTAACACTGCATTTTTGAATGTTTTAGGATATTCCAAGGAAGAAGTAACTGGAAAGAATATCACAGAGTTCATGACATCCAACACAGTAGAACATTTTGAAAAAAATTTCACAGAGTTCCAGTGTGCTGGTGAAATTCACAAAGCAGAAGTCCAACTGAAAAGAAATGGAGGTTCACACATCATTGTTTCCTACGACGCCAAAATTGGATACGATGAATCAAATTCTGTTAAACAGACACACTGCTTTTTACAAGACATGACTGAAGTAAGAATGTATGAAGAAAAGATAAAAGAAATTAACCATCTCCATTCAACCATCAGTCAAATAAATCAATCAATTTTACGAATTAAAGATAAAGATAAACTGTTTCAAACGGTTTGTGATGTTTTTATTGAGTATGGAAATTTTGAAATGGCATGGGTAGGACTTCTTGATTATGAAACAGGCGACATCAAACCTGTGGCCTACGCTGGCAATGAATCAGGGTATCTGAAAAAAATTCCCCTCAACCTTTACAAAGACCCCATTTTGCAGGAACTTTGGCTTAAAAAGTTCAAAAATGGAAGTTTAGGTGTTATGGGAAATGTTGATTCATTTAAGAACCGAGAATGGCGAGAAGAAGCTATTAATCGTGGTTATTATTCATTAATTTCCCTCCCACTTAAAGTTGAGGGAAAGATCATTGGAGTCATAAATATCTACTCTTCCAAGCCCAATTATTACCTTGAAGAAGAAATTGATCTCATAAGCAAGATAGGATTGGATATATCCTTCGCAATTAAAGTTATTGATACAGAAAATGAAAGAAGGTTAGCAGAAATAGCACTGAAGGATAGTGAGAAACAGTACAGGGATCTGGTTGACAACTCCCTCATCGGAATATACAAAACCAATGTGAAGGGTGAAATTCTATTTGCAAACCAAAGTGTTGCCAACTTATTCAATTACGACAGTGTTGAAGAACTGAAAAACCACAACATCATCGATGTCTATAAAAACAAGGATGATCGCCGTGAATTTTTAGAGGTATTAAATAAAAAGGGAAGAATTAGCCGATGTGAAAGGGAAAATATTCGAAAGGACGGTCAAACAGTTCATGTTTTAAGCAGTGCAAGTTTGGATGGAGATGTTATAAGTGGCATGTTTATGGACATAACAGACCGTAAACAGGTTGAGGATAGATTTCATTCCATCATCAACAATTCAGCTGATCTCTTCATAATAGTAAACAGTGAAAGACGCATAACCTTCAGCTACCCCACATCTGAACGTATTTTAGGTTACTCCAATGAATTTTTAACTGGTAAAGATCCCAGTGATTTTATCCACCACGAGGATGTTGGAATATTCAAGGAACATCTTGAGGAAGTGAGCAAAACCCGTAATAAAGTATTGTTCAGTGAATACCGGATCAGGAAATCGAATGGAGAATATCTTCCTGTGGAATCTGTAAGCCAGAACATGAAGAATGTTGATGGAATTAACGGTATTGTGTTGACAGCCCATCCAATTCAAGAACGAAAGGAAATGGAAGAAACACTTCAAAAGAGTGAAGAACGATACAAAACACTTTTCCAATTGGATCCAGATTACACTCTGGTTTTGGGGCTTGATGGAAAAATATTGGATGTTAACTCTGCAACAGAACAGTTTTCAGGTATTTCAAAGGAAAAGCTGGTGGGAAAACGTTTCAATGACCTTAATATATGTCCAACTCAGGATGAATCTATGCACATGGCGAAGTTTTCAAAGCTACTTGAAGATGGAAAACTCGCTCCCTACGAATCCAGAGTTATTGATTTGGAGGGAGAAATTCATTGGGTCAAAACAGTGCTAACCATAATCAAAAGAAACAACGTTCCAATATACTACCTAATAATTGCAACCGACATAACTGAACTTAAGAAGAAGGAAGAAGCATTAAAAGAAAATCAAAGAGTTTTTGAGACTTTAATAAGCAACCTTCCAGGAGTTGCATACAGATGTAAAAATGACTCAAGATGGACCATGGAATTTGTGAGTGGGGGTTGTTACAGTTTAACAGGGTATCATGCTGAAGATCTCATCGAGAACAAAGAAGTATCGTACAACGAAATAATTCACCCCGATGATAGGGAACGGGTTTGGGACACCATACAAAAAGCCCTGGATAAGAACGAACAGTTCAAGATGATCTACAGAATATGCACCAAGGATCGTAGTACAAAATATGTATGGGAACAAGGAATGGGTATATTTTCAGATAAGAATGAGTTAATGTGGTTGGAAGGATTTATTACAGATGTAACACGCCGTATAATTGATGAAGAAAAGATTAAGGAATCCGAAATTTATTACAGGACCATGTTTGAGAACACAGGAACTGCAACTGTCATAATTGAGAAGGATAAAACCATTTCTGAACTGAATACAGAAGCCGCAAATTTATCAGGTTATGCTAAGGATGAAATTGAAAACAAGAAAAAATGGACAGATTTTGTGGCTAAAACTGATTTGAATAGACTTAAGAACTATTTTGAAATGAGGATGAAATCAGAATCTGCTCCCAAGAAGTACGAAACAAAACTAATCAACAAAGCTGGAAATGTTAAGGATATTTTTGTTACAATAGCACGTATTCCTGGAACTGAAAAGGAATTAGCATCAATTTTAGACATAACAGAACTAAAAAATGCAGAAAAGGATCTTCAAGCCTCCCTGAAAGAGAAGGATATTCTTCTTAAAGAAATACATCACAGGGTAAAAAACAACATGCAGATAGTTTCCAGCCTGCTGAGTCTTCAAACCCAGTACGTTGATGAAGACGAAACTCAAAATGTTCTGAGGGAGAGTCAGGGGCGGGTTAAAACCATGGCCATGATCCATGAGAAACTGTACAGTTCCAATGATTTCACACAGATAAGGTTCGACGAGTACATTGTAAAGCTTGTATCAGACATATTCTATTCCTGCAACATTAATAAAGACAGAATAAAACCTGTTGTCCATGTGGATGAGGTGAATTTAAACATAGAAACAGCAATACCATGTGGACTCATTATCAACGAACTCATATCCAACAGCCTGAAGTACGCATTTCCAAATGGTGCCACAGGAACTATCTGTCTATGCCTCAAAAAATCAAGAGAAAACTACGTATTGACAATATCTGATAGTGGTGTGGGATTCCCTGAATCATTAGATTTCCGAAATACCGATTCCTTGGGATTACAGTTAGTCAACAATTTAGTGGATCAAATCGACGGAAAAATAGAACTCAACACAGATCAAGGAACAAAATTTAGTATAGAATTTAAAGAACAGGACTACAAGGAAAGAATAGCATTTCGCGGCTAATTAGGTTTACATCTGGATTTTAGTATGACAATCCTTAGAATAAATATAAAGCAATCAATGAATTTAAAGATATTTGTGGGTGTAAACTCTTAGAACTGCAATTTAAGATATAAGTGAGTTGGGCTTACCAAAAAAATAGGAGGTTGTGTAAGCCCAACTATGTACTTTATATCAAGGGTTAAATATTGGGGGGTGTGTCAAATGTTTTTACACAGACACAGTTAGTTGTAACGTGTTCATGTTTTAAATTGATTTTCCCAATTTACACCCCAATCATACACAAATTCAAACCCAAAGAATACCCATTTAATCCTAAATTATCGCACTCTAAACCCCTAAAAAAATATCCAGGACTGTTAGGTAATATACATATGAATTCTTTATTTACAGAAAATCTATTACAACTGAATAGTTAGATACATAATATGAATTTGTAAAATTTCACCATGAACTGCAAAATATGGACACTATTCGTTCTATTCTTAAATTATCAGGTTAAACTTTATTTGATTCCAATACCCTTAAAAAAGTTGTAAAAAAACACTCCATCGGGCTCTGTGGTTTTGTACAGATCTTTTATTCCCTTTTCCCAAGTTTCAAGGTCGATCATTCCAGAGCTAATGGCCTGATCCTTAACACCCTCCACCATTGCTATGATGGTCTTTTTATTGAATCCTTCAACCAACTCAGGATTGCTTGAATCTACATAGACAATTTTGGGTGAAACCTCAATATTTTTAAACCCTGAATTTTTTAAAAGTGGATATATCTCCCTTCCAATCATGGGATTGCAATCAAGCCCAGTTTGGCATTTAACAAGACATTCCCATGCTTTAACAGCTTCTTTTGTTTTTGGATAAAAATAACAGGAACCATGATCACCTTCGATGACTGTGATGGAACCACCCATTTTAAGCACCCTTCTTAAACCTTCCAGAGCCCCAACTGGATCCTTCAAATGTTCGAGTACGAAACAGACAAAAATATGATCGAATGTTTCAGCTTCAAATGGTAAATTAAAAATATCTGCCACCTCAAATTCTACATTTGAAACTCCATGCTGTTTTAATAAAAGTTTTGCCCTGTTTACAGATTCTTCAGAGATATCTACAGATTTTATTTGGGCATCTGGACTGTTAGTTGCCAACATCAAAGTTTGCGCCCCAACTCCACATCCTGCTTCTAAAACCTTACTACCTGCACTGTAAACAGTGTCATTGTGTAAAAGATTGGCGAGTGTGTTTGCCTGATCAACTAATCTATCCGACTCAATTTCTGAGTATCCATGAACATATTCATCTTCCATAAAAAATCAATCCCTTATTTTACTTTTAATCAATATTTTTGGTGTCAATATTTATATTTTTATCCTACTATATGGAGCATACTAAAAAATCATATCTATATTGTCTAGAATTAAAAATTAAAGATATTACAATATTTAATTTTAGGCCCGGAACATTTCTTCCCCCATAATGATAAATATAATTGAAGTTGATCTACTATGAACTAATAAATATTATTGCGAGGTATAGAAAATGTTTGACCCAAAAAAATTAATGGATAGTGCAGTGGATCAAGTTCAAAAACAAGCTACTGATATGGTTACAGGAAATTCTAATCGAAGAACTGGTGGATCTGAAATTGATGAGCTGATGTACAGGATGAGTCGAGATATGGAAGATCTTCGCAGAAAAAATCAAGAACTAACTGATCGATTAAATGATTTTGAGAGACAATTTAACCATTTAAAAGATGCTATTAACAGAAACAGTAGACGATACTAAAACTAGACTTGAACACAGTTTAACATTTTCAAGTCATATCATTTTTTTTTTATTTGGATGATGTTTTCAAATTGTTTGGATTAATAAAAAAAAATTAAAAATGAGAGTTTTTTTAGTATAAACTAGTATTAATATCTTTTTTAAACCTTTCAAATCCAATTTTCTCAATGAAAACTCCCATACGGTTTGGAAGGTTCTTTTCCACGTAGTAATCCAATATTTTTTCGATGTAGATCATGACCTGGCTTTCAGACAGGTTTTCAGCCAGCAACCTTCCGGGCCTTGCCTGCAGACCACAAGTTCCCCCAACAAGAAGTTTCCAGCCTTTAGGTGTTCCAATTAAACCTATGTCTCTGACATTTGATTCACCGCAGGAATTAGTGCATCCAGATATGGCTATTTTAACCTTGTTAGGTGTTTTCATCCTGTGAAACTTCTCATCGATCTTTAGGCCGATGTTGATGGTGTTTTGATATGCCTTCTTACATGAACTATTGCCTATACAAAATTTTGAAGCCCTCACACATTTTCCTGTGAAACCACCAGGTTCCATATCAAGATCATCCCAAATAGGATCAATATCCTCTTCTTTAACTCCGTAAAATCCAATTCGGTGTTCAGAATTTAATTTTATAATTTTAACCCCATACTTATCAGCAACATCCGCAATTTTGTGTAGTGTTTTAGGATCAACCAATCCCCCCGGGATGTATGGAATAATTGCAAAACTTTTCATGTCCTTCTGAACTGCAGCACCTTTTTCAGGTATGTTCTCTTTTGTCACCATAAAATATTACCTCAACCTTTACTATTTGGGTTTCAGGATAATAATTTTTAGGTGTGGTGAATAAATTCAATCATATGAAAACTCGAAGATAAAAAAAAAGAATTAGTTGGAAAAACTGTACTGAAATTTAGAGAATTCCCATGCTTTGGTTGGTCTTGGAGATGGATACATTTGAATCACCCAATTCAAGAAGAGCCCTTACAGCATCCACATTCTCAGGAACAACATCCGATTCCTGATGCACAGCCTGCATGTAGTAGAGTTCGTTATCAACGATGTTTATAGATTCTCTCCACACCGCAATTTCGTAAAGATCTGATCTCAACCTTCCAAGATCATTGGCATATTCCATTATTTCAGCAGTAGAACCCAAACCATTCTTGGCATCCACAAGAATTACCCTGGAACTTTCCCCAAATTTGTTTACAACATCATCGATCTCGAGCTTAGAATCGAGTTCTATCATGATGTTGTGCTGATGCATGAGGGTTGTTGGAACCAGCAGTGCTATTGTAAAAATATTAACTCCCTTGAGCACGGTTTGAACATCTGGACCATGGTGGGATGGTGTTATTGGGGGATTGGGAACTATTGAATTTATAGGGCCCTTATTAACCTGACTTGGATCTGCACCACGCCTGACCAACACGGCTCTAACTTTTCTTATTTTCGCAATTTCAGCAATTGGTGTTAGTGTTCTACACAGGCCTGTGGTGTTACAGGAAACCACCCTCACATAGTCTGCACCAATATTTTCATCGTAATTTGCAGCTGAGTTGAAGGATCTACCAATTTCTTTGTGGCTTTCACCACCCTGGAATATTGCCTTGATCCCTGCCCTTTGATAGGATTTGAGATTTTTTGCACCAACACCTTCTGGAGTACAATCAATGATCAAATCAATTTTATCTTGAAGATCATCTATGGTTCCAGCTACTTTGATATCAGCTTCTTCAAAAAGCTGTTCTTTAGTTGGATCGCTCATGTAAATATTGTAACCGTTATCTGCAGCCATTTTAGCTTCGAAGTTAGGTGTTCGTTTGGTTACTCCCGCAAGTTTCATGTCCTTTTGTAAAGAAATTGCATCTGCAACCCTTTTGCCAATGGTTCCATATCCATTTATTCCTATGTATTTCATTTTCAACCCCACATCCGCTAATTAAACTGTTATTTTGTTTTTAATTAATCTTCGGTGCTTTTTTTTTATTTTTATTTCCAATCAGCTTTTCCAATGTTTTAGTTTCATTGAAGTCGCAGGGTTTTTCACATGGGGGTTTGTGATAGTACAAAGCATCCCTTGTTAGTTTAGCATTGACTGCTGCTTTACTCCTGTTTGGGAGTAGGTCTGCAATCTCATGAACATTCAGGCCATGTTTATATAAAATATAAGCCATCCATATTTCTTTATCTGTCCACTTGTTAATTGATCCAATCTTTAATTTGATGCAACGTTGTAGTATTGATGCGTAGCTCCTTCCAGGTAATTTTTCAGATTTGTATATTTGATCCGGTCCAAAATTTTGTTTATGTAATGAAATTATAATTTTATCTTCTTCAGGAGTCCAATGTTTGCCGCCCATAAACTTTTCTCCTCATTTTTTTAATCATTATCCATTTTCTTATAACGAATTTTACTAATTTTAACATGTTTACCCATAAAATTTTTAAGAATATCTTATTTTTCCAATGTGTCTGGTTTCTCCAGGATCTTCTCCATTGAAGTGTGCAAGATAATATATGAACCATTCTAATGGTATTACAAGGGTAAATGGTGACATTAAACTGTTCATGTTGGAGTAATCATGCATGTTATAAACAATGGATTTTGTGCCCAGTTTTTCTCCAAATTCTATGGCATTTTTTGTAATTTTATCTCCAGGATAATCTGCATCTAAAAATATTATTGGAACATTTTTTTCTGCTCTCTCAATTAAACCATGACGAAATTCCCCTGAGTACACTGGACAGGCATGTTTAAGAGCTCCTTCCATAAACATGGTCATGGCAAGTTTGTATGCAAGCCCGTAGTTTGGACCGCTACCCATGCAGTAAAACAGTTCTTCATCTTTAAATTGTTCCCCTAACCTTAACCCTTCAGATTGGGTTCTTTTAATCAAATTTTCAGTGATATTGGGAAGTTTCCTGATGTCTCTTAAAACATTTTTTCGGATATCTAACTTATCACCACTAGTTTCATGGTGCATCTGAAACAGTAAATTGTAAAGACACATGAGCTGTGTTGTGTATGTTTTGGTCCCGAGGATGGCCTTTTCAGTACCTCCACGTGTAATTATTGAAGCATCAGCTTCATGGGCCATTTTAGAATTTAATTCATTTGTTATTGATACAGTGTAAACACCCCTTTGCTTAGCAAGTCTAAGTGCAGCAAGTGTATCGGCTGTTTCACCAGATTGTGATGTTAATAGTGCTGCAGAGTTTTTATAATCTGTATTTTTATTGTAAACAAATTCATAACCTGTATAAACTTCTATATCTTTATTTGAAATATAATCCACCGCACTCTTGGCAGAGCAACAGGTTGAAAATGAACTGCCACAACCAATAAGATAGATCTTGTCAAATTCATCCATTTTTGCTGCAAGTTCAGTCATGTGAACTTTTTCTTCTTTAAATGTTTTTCTTAAAGCACCAGGTTGTTCAAGAATTTCCTGATACATTTGATACTCCATTGTTTCGCCTCCACAAATGAATGTAGTCAAATTCAAACCTTAGTTATTAAATATTCGCTATTTTATCGGTATTTCCATACCACTGCTGCGGTAGTTAAAGATAACACACACCCAACGAAGTTGGGGATTAGGATGTAATTATTAGATAAGTAGAGTCCGTAAATAGACCAGAAGAAGCAGTTGAAAAACATCACCCAATAAAGAATTTCTGATACTTCCTCAGAATTTTCGGTTTTCAACACGGTTCTCATCTGATCAATCGTACTCAAGTACATTAAAAAGGTGAATAAACATGCCAAACTACCTATAACCTCAATTGCATTTATTGACATCTTTATCACTCAACCATTTCAAAAATTCAAAGGTTTCCTGTACATTTTCAACGTAGAAGTTTGCAGATTCTTTAACATGTTTTGGAACTTCTTTGGAGTTAACAGCAACACTCACACCGAGGATTTTTTGTTCCTTACTCAGTTCCTTCAACTTCTTAAAGGCACAAACATCGTTGATATCATCTCCGATGTAAATTATTTTTTTGATGTTGTTTTCTGTGATGAACTTTTGAAGAACACTGCCCTTATCATCACCAACTGGAGGCCTGATCTCTAGAAGATCCCTACCTTCAACTATCTTAACAAGTTTACCAAGTGACATGGTGGATATTGTGTTTAGAACCTCCTTTTTTGCACAGCACTTGGGGTAGCATTCATTGTAATGAACTGTCAGGCTTAAAGTTTTGTATTCAAGGTTAAAACCTGATGAATCCTTTAACTTAGTTGTAAGTTCTTCGTAGATTTCCTTAATAATGGGAACATAAACATTTACACGGGAATCTGTGATTATTTTTCCATTTTTCAACCTTTGCAAGCCATGATTTCCCATATAAACAATTTTTTTAAGTTTTATAATATTTAGGGCGTCATTAATATCTCTTCCAGTTAGCACTCCAACAAATTTGAATTGGGAAGATAGCACAAACAGGATATTTCTCATGTCTGCTGTTATTTTTGCATGTGATGGTTCAGATGTAATCTCACTAATTGTACCATCAATATCGGTAATCACGACCGATTGATCTTCTTTAAATGTTTTTAGATCATTTAAAGAATTAAAAAGATATTTTACCAATCTTATCAACTCCTTTTAAATAAATACCTTTTATTTTTTAGGTATTTTTTAGGTTCAATTCCAAACTTATAATGGTACAGTTAAGCTATTTAAAAGTTACTAATATGATAAGTAAAACAAGGGATAATACGGGATATAATGGAGTATTTTTAAATTTAAAGGCTTATTTGGAGGTTAAGAAAAAATAATAATTTCAACTTCTAACAACTGAACTGGCCAGTTTCAAACAAATCTACATTTGAGGGTTGAATAAGAATTTAAGTAAAAAATAGAGCTATATTTAAAATAATAAGTAAATTTAACATTTAACATGCAATTTAAATCTATATTTATTATTAGAATTTATTTTTAATGTTGTTTATTAATTTTTTTTCCACGATTTTTATTGGGGATTGTTGAGAATATTCCTGAGTTATGTTAATTTAGTAATAATTTTTAGGTTCAATACTAAACTCAAATCGAAGGGGTTATATAATGGATTTGATACTAAGTTTTCAATGTAGTTGAAAGATGCATAAACCATCCAATAAAAAAAAACATTTGACTCCTTATTTAGGGTTCAATTCCAAAATGTAATTTTAGAGTATTGTTTAGTGTATCTTTCTAATTACAACTAAAAAAAATAATTGATTTAAACGTTTACATGCTTTTAGAATAAGTTGAAAAGAGATTGCTATTTTATTGAGAATGCATTCCCAGACTAAAAAAAATATAAATTGGAGGTGATCCTTTTTTTTGTCTGGGAAAGTACATTATCATGGGTTTAAAAAATATTTGGGGGGATTGTGGTGTGAATATTTCACTTCCACAACATACAGTTTGGATTGATAACTTAAGTTGATTTTCCCAATTTACACCCCAATCATGCATAAATCCAACTGAAATATGATTACTTATCTCTCCAGAGTTCGTGTTGAACTAGTTCTCTTACAGCTTCATGACAGGATGAATAGGCATTCCAGACAGATAAACACCAATTTTCAATGGCCATATCTCGTTTAAAACCTTCTGGACACTCCATAACATTTTTTATACCAATATCTCCACGGTTTAGAGGTAAAACAAATCTTGGCCAAGTTTTCCTCTGTTTTCCAAGTTTAATATGTGCATTTTGAACCTCTTTTCCAGTGAAATTCTTTTCAACATGTAAATAGAGTCCAATTAATGCAAATGCAACTCTTATATTTTTAGTTTCATCATCAGCAGTTTCTAAAGCAAATGCATCAACTACGTACTGATGAATAAATTCGGGATCCCCATGGGAAGAGCTGTAACACGAAAGTTCATGGAACATCTCAGGTTTAGATTTGTAATTTTCAGACATGATAATTTACCAACAACGTTTAATAAATAATGGATTAATGATTTAAATTTGATTACCAACCATATATAATAGAATAAACTCTTTATGAATTCATGTTGAAATACCATATGAAAAAGGAATTTGTAAAACATATATGATTATATTTATTGGGGAGGGGAATTTGAATGAATCAAACCATTGAAACTATAAAAAATAGGCGTAGTGTAAGAAATTATCTTCCAGAACAGGTAAAGAACGATGAAATGAAAATAATTTTAGAAGCTGCTGTGTATGCTCCAACAGGTCATAATGACCAACCATGGCATTTTACAGTGATTCAAAATCCTGAACTTATAAATGAAATTAGTAGGGGTGCCAAGGAAGCCATGGGAAAAACAGGGGAGAAATGGCTGGAAAACCTTGCACAAAATGAGAATTATCATATATTCCACGGAGCACCCACCGTTGTAATTGTTTCAGGAAAGAAAAATGCAACCACGCCCCATGCAGACTGTTCAGCAGCAGTTGAGAACATGTTACTTGCAGCTGAAAGTATGAATATTGGTTCCTGCTGGATTGGGTTTGCAGCGTTCTACTTCACAAATCCTGAAAGTTTAAAGAAATTTGATATCCCCGAGGAAAATGATGTGTATTTCGGTGTTACATTGGGATACAAAGCAAAGGAAAATGGAAAAGCACCCAAGAGAAATAGGAATGTTGTAACCTATTTCAAGTAATCCCAAATACAGATCCATTATCCCAGGGGTTCAGCAAAAAATAATATTGGGGGAAATTTAATGGGAAAATCCAAGTTTACCGAAGTTATAACTGGAATATACCAGTTTCAAGGCATTTCAAATTTTTATTTAGTACAAGATAGTGAAAGTTTTGTGGTTGACACAGGGCTACCAGGTAAGGCAGGACAACTTGAAAACTGTCTGAACACCCTGGGAAAAAATCCCGAAGATATTGGGGTGATAGTTTTAACACACCACCACTTCGACCACACAGGGAGTTTGAATAAAATAGAACAACTAACAAAGGCAAAAATTGCAGCTCACAAGGATGATTGGCCGTATGTTTCTGGAGAAAAAGGTGATGACGGTCCATTTATCATGAAACCCTTCACAAAACTTATGAACCTGATATACAATATTAAACCAGTTAAAACAGACATGATACTGGAAGATGGTGATAAAATAGCAAACTACACAGTTATACACACTCCTGGCCACACACCTGGAAGTATCTGTCTTTACAACCCAATTAACAAGGTTCTATTTGTGGGTGACAACATGAGTTACAGTAATGGTGTTTTAAATTCCCCATCAGGAAGATTACTTCCAGATCCAGTAAACTACAAAAAATCCATGGAAAAACTCGGCAAACTCGATGTGGAAACCATACTAACTGGTCATGGAGAAGCTGTAACCACAGATGCAAACAAGTTGATTGAAGAGTTCATAAACCATTGAGGTAGAGATATGAGATACGAAAAGGAATTTGTGAGTTCCAGTGATAGCACAGTAGTAGGTTACAGGAAGATGGGAAATGGTCCTGGACTGGTTCTTCTGCATGGTGGAGCTAATTCCTCCCAACATTTCATGGAACTTGGAGAATGCCTGTCTGAGGACTTCACAGTTTACATTCCAGATAGAAGGGGAAGGGGTTTAAGTGGTGATTTCGGTGATCAGTACTGTATGGAAAGGGAAATGGAAGATTTAGATGTTGTACTCAGAAAAACAGGTGCAAAGTACATTTTTGGACTCAGTTCAGGTGCTTTAATAGCACTGGAAGCTGCATTAAACCTTCCAATAACTAAAGCAGCAATCTACGAACCTCCACTAGACATAGATAACAATGTTTTAAGTATCATGTCATTCATGAAACGTTTTGACAGGGAGATGGCAGAGGGAAATATAGCAGCTGGAACTGCCACCATGACCAAAGATTTTGGAAGCCACTTCGGACTACCAAAGACAATTACAAAATTGCCCCATTTCCTTCTTGAACTAATTTTTAAAGTGTACCTCAAAACAGAACGGGTCAAGGAAGATGAAGTCCCATTTAATGTATTAATACCAACTTTTCATTACGACTACGAGTTAGTGAAGGAAGAGAGCGGTCAGGTAGAAAAGTTCAGAAATTTGAAGGCTGAGGTTTTATTAATTGGTGGAACTGAAAGTCCGACATTTTTAAAGAAAACCATGAAAAAGCTTAAAAATACCATTCCAAATGTTAGACAAGTTGAACTTAGTGGTCTTTCCCATACAGGTCCACTTGTAACGGGTAATCCCAAGTTAGTGGCAGAAAAATTGAAGGATTTCTTCTGTGCATGATTTTTAAGGTCTTAAAATTTATTGGAGGGTTTAGGATCCAACTATTGAATTATGTATTTAAAAAGAAGTTTAATATGACCTTTTTTTTTTTATCTGTTAATTTCCTTCAACATTTCACTCGAAAATTTCAGTACCTTGGCACTGTTTTTCAGGCGTTGCTCGTTGTGATGGTTGTAAACAGCCATTTCAATGGCACTTCTTAAACCCATGTCTTCGTAGGGTTTGATAATGTAACCGTAGGGTGCTGTTTTTTTGGCTTTTTCCAAGGTGTCGTTGTCGTAGTAGGCTGTTAAATATATGACTGGAATATCACTTTTTTCCATGATCTGATCTGCTGCCTGAATTCCGTTCATGCTTCCCTTGAGCATTATGTCCATGAGTATAAGATCTGGAAACAGTTCTTCAGCCTTTTGAATAGCAGCTTCACCCGTACCCACAATACCTGAAACAGAGTAACCCAATCTTTCAAGCCGTTTTTTTAAATCTGCAGCTTCTATAAATTCGTCTTCAACAATTAAAATATTTGCGTCTAAAATAAATATACCCCCAGGGATCTATTTAGATGAAATTTTAATTTACTATACTAAATTATGTTTGACCACAATAGTTATATTTTTTGATTTAATTCTAGTTAATGGGTAATTTTTATTAATATTTCATTGATCTGAGCATATAATTCTTCCAGTTTTTAGGTTGAACCATAAAAACCAGTTCAATTACTTAAAGCCAAAAAAAGATGTATGGTTTTATCCAAATAATTTGGAGAAAAAGTTTAAAATAACATCAAATATGGATTCTGATTTTGTGTTGGTAGCTTCACTACTGTTACCTGTTACACTGGTTTTCACTGCTTGTAAACATACTGATGTTCCGTTATCCAGATTTTTTTGGATGATGGAATCATCGTTGGTTTGAATCCAACTATCCCAACTTTTAGAATCTTCAATTTTTCCATTTTCCATTAAACTGTTCAGATCTCCGTTAACAGAACTTGCAACGGGGGTTAATTTTTTAGCATGATCCTCGTACTTACTGTGCAGTGAAGACGATTCTCCACTTACTCCATGGGGTGCTGAAAACGTGTCTGAGATGTAATGACATGCTACACCGTAATCGTAACTAGCATTTGCATAGTCACCATTATCGTAGGCAGTTTTTCCCAAGTTCAACCAGTAAATTGATTTGTTGTAGCTCTTTGGATAACTGTGGTAGGTGAAATCATGAAAAATTTCATCGGGATCGTTGGAAGCATTTTCCATGATTCCAAGGTTCAAATTCCTTTGAACATCGGATGGCAGACCGTAGTAAACAACATCTACAACCTGGGAATGGGTTTTCCAGCTCCAAGCATCTGAAGCAGGTACCATTATCAACAAAGAAATCATAAAAACTACCATTAAATTTAAGATTTTATTAAAATTCATAGACCCTCACACATTTTAGTATATCATTAATTTTTCTTGTTACAAATTTTGATGTTAATATTTATCTGGTTTATCTTTTAAAACTCTTTCATCTACATAATTATATATTCAAATTCAATTTGCTTTTTTTTTGTCCGTAGAAATAGTATATAATGAGTCCAAATGAAAGCCAGTTAAAAACCTTACCTGTGTTAATAATGGCAGAGCTACAATGAGCAAACTGCAGAATATAATTGCAAGAATTGGGATCACAGGCATTAAAGGAGTTTTAAATGGTCTTGGAATATTCGGATTTTTCCAACAGAGTACTTTCTAAATAGATTAAACTTCATCAACCATTATTCACAATAATTTATTAAAATAGTTAATTCATTTAATATCATTAAAAGGAGAAAAATTGCTGTTTAAAAATAATGAATCACCAAACAAGATATCAGAATGTCAATTTACAATTAAACAGTTATGTAGGAATAATTGGGATGATGTGATTCTAATTTTAAGCTCTACTTTTAGATACATGCCCCTAAATATAATATTTTATTTTGAACCACTGTATTCATGTTTGGAATATCCAATTGAAGTTGGTATAAATTTAAAATTAGATTCAACTTTTATATAATTTCCAACAGTAAAGTATAAGAAGTATTGATACTTTAAAATGATATGTGAATCATTGAATGATTCAGTTTCAATTGGGGGAAACCAATAAATGTGCGAAACCGAAATTGAGTTTAAGTGCGTGAACTGTGGAAATTTGTACAACCCTAAAATAGAACTCGAATGTCCTGAGTGCTATGATAAGGGTGAAGGCATTAAAAATCCAAATTAAATTTTAAAAAAGCATAAAAGTAGCTAAAAATTATTTGATTGGCCTAGTTTGTTTTCTCGAATATTTTTTTTATATAGACTTTTCTACGATGTTTCATTAAAACTTCAACCAGCTTTACAGTATTTTGTTTTAACTTTCATTCAACGTAGGCATCTAACCATGTTGTTGGTGAACCGTTTGATGTTTTCTTCGTATCCATCGCTGTTTATTCCATGGAACATATCCAAATTCAAGGTGTAGATAAAGGTGTTAATGGTAAACACTATCGATGTTACTTCACAACAGGTGTTACCTATATTCTCTGAAACAAATTCACTCAAAACATCTCCGAAGTCACCCATATCAGAATCAACATGTAAGTTATCTTCAGTTACCATGATATTGAAGAATTCGAAGTTTTCATGATAAAAAACAGCCATTCTTTTTATATACTCCCGTAAGAACTCTTCGGGATCCTCAATTTTCTCAAGATCTTCCATGAGGCTGATGCATGTTTCTTGTAGTATTTCATGATTCACACTCATGGCCTCTTTGAACAATTTTTCTTTGGTCTCAAATTTTCTAAAGAGGGTTATCTCTGAAAAACCAGATTGATTTGCAATGTTACGTGTTGTAGCTGAATTGTAGCCTTCTTTTGCAAAAATTTTTAGTGCAGCATCCAGAATTATTCTTTTGGTTTCATCCGTCATTTTAACCAACTTAATTGAACTAATCAACTATTTGACCATGCAGTATATCATTTCTATGAAATTTTCAACCACAGACTCAGCTGACTTTCCAAACGAAGCTTTTCTGTTGTGGTAATTTTCAAGGTTTACAATGTACACGAATGAAATAATGGAAATTCCTAAAGTATCATAATCAATTTCAGGATTTTTAATATGTTGTTTTAGATAATTTCCTGCAGCATTAGTTTGTTCAGCCATCAGCTTTTCCATGGACTTATTTTCTTCGTTTAAAGATATGTAAAACACTTCGAAGTTGTTCATCATCACTTGTTGTGTTTGTATTATGAAATTGGCAATGAAATCTTTAACATTTTCATATTTTTTACCATTAAAGACGTTTTTATTGAAATCCTCTAGCATCAATTTAACGTTTTGATTCAAAACCATTTCATAGAGATTTTTTTTCGTACTAAACTTTCTAAATAAGGTCATCTCTGTAAAACCTGATTTTTCTGCAATTGCTTTGGTAGTTGAGGATTTAAATCCGTTCTTTGCGAATATTTCAAGAGCAGCATCCATAATTTTCTGTTCAGTCTTGTTCGTCATAAAGATCATCTATTTTATTACTAGTCAATTTAACTCATTTTAATTTATATTTTTTAATAAACTAATCCCTTAACAATTAATTAGAAGCGAATTATAACCTAACTGTGAACGTATAATAATAAATATATACTAACTTGTTTTAAAAGGTTGCTCACATTTCCCTAAATATTTTTTTTATGAAGATCATGATCTTTCCAATTAAATTGATAACTGTTCTTTAGAAAAATAAAAAAATGTAATAAACATGAGATAAATCAAAGGAATATTGCTCAATCATAATCTCATGAAGGTGTGGGCAAAGCTGGGGCAGTGGGAGATAAGAAAATTTTAGGTAAAAAAGTGGGATCAACAGGGGCGATTGAAGAACCTATGATTCAAAGGAGAGACTTGCTTAATAAACTCTCCAATGTCAAGGATGTTATAATCATTCTTTGGATGCTTGCAGATATCATCCTTTTAACACTGACTTATTTTGTTGATTTATCTAACATATACTTGTTTATAGTTGTTTTTGACACTGGTCTTTGTGCTGTGTTAATTGTTGAATTCAGTTACAATCTGTATCAAAAGGAAAACAAATTAGCTTACCTGCGTGAGGATTGGAAGGGTGTTATTGTTGATATACTTGCCATGTTCCCATATGAACTCATAACCTTTGGTTCGTACGGTTTTATAAGACTTTTAAGGTTAGTTAGGATATTTGCACTTTTTGGGAAGGGAAGAAGGAATATATTCAATTTTGTTGAAAAAACCCATTTAAATTACATTCTTTTCACACTGATACTCATTGTTGCAGCCTCTACCATTGCTGTTTTGGTGTTGGAAAGTAGTCCGACAGGTGAGATTCACACCCCTTTAGATGCTCTTTGGTACGTTGTATCTACAGTTACAACTGTGGGATACGGTGACATAGTCCCGGTATCTCCAGGTGGAAAGGCACTGGGTATTATTTTGATGATAGTTGGTGTTGGATTTTTCAGTCTTTTAACAGCTACCCTGTCATCCTACTTCATGAGAGATATGGAATCTGAAGAAAAAGAACTGAAAGAACAAGTTGAAAGTCTTGAAAATTCTATAAATGAAATGAAATCAGAAATTGCAGAGTTTAAGGAACTTTTAAAAAAAAATAGGTGATGGATAACGATCAGTAGTATCCATCATCCGAACCATCGTAGTCTGATGAGTAATCATCATCATAATTTTGGTAGTCAGCATCGCTTGAATCATCGTAGTTGTCATTTGAATCATCGTAGTTGTAGTTTGAGTTGTCGTAGTTGTCATCGTTGTTGTAGTTTGAATTATCGTTGTAGTTTTGATTGTTGTACTGATCTGTGGTAGTTGTTGTTGTGTTGGTTGGTAAGTTCAGTTCCCTGTAAATAACTGCCCCTGTTTTTGCATTTAATATTATACCTCCAACTATCTGTCCATTGTAGTAATAATTGCAGATATAAATTGCTTGGCCATCATGATTCTTCATAAGAATAGGATCACTCACACTAACACCTTTAGATGCCTTGGACTTAGCAATGGATTTTGCCTTGTCAAAACTTATGTACTCGGAGCTGTATGGTATTGCAGTACCATTTTGCATGGTCTGATTTATGGTGGTGATGTTGGCACTGTTGTTTGCAGCAGCCTTAGGTGCTGAAATGTACATGTATCCAAATGCAAAACTCAATGTCCCTGCCAATATAATTATAACTATTATCAGCAGAGTATTCCTTTTCATATTCATGTAAATTCCCCCAAATTTTCTCATGTTTACAATTAAGTTTTATCTAAATAATATCCCTTAACCCTAAAAATTATAAATATCCCTTGATAATTCTTTAAAATCTCCTAAACCGTGGAGCATGGGAGTTTTATTACAATTCACCATTTACAATTTAAGCCCATCTACAGCCTCTAAAAATTCATTTGCATGGTTGTATTTTTCAGAGTCAGAATCGTTGTGGAAGGTTTCATACACCAGTGCAGGTATGCCTGCGTTTATCAGTGGTTCTGTTACGTATACTGTACTGGTTGGATTGGGTGGGACGTAGTATGAGAGCCACGGCAACTCATTGGACAAATTTTTTCCGATGGATTCTGCACTGCTCCCTGCTACAGGTGCAAAGATGAACCTGGTTTTCTCCCAGTTTCCAACATTTGAATGAACATCAATGGTCAGATTATACTTTTGATTGATTATATCTGGCACTGCAAATTTGTTTGCAAGGAGCTGACCATTCATCCTACCCCTCTGATAATCATCGGGATCTTGGGTTACATTAACCTTGTAAATGGTGTAACTGTACTTCAAAGAATTTGAATTCTGTTTGATGGCATTTAACATGGCATTGTGGGCATCAGATTCCTGTGGATGTACTCCCATTATGATGGCTATTTTTGTATCTGATTCTTTGTTACCGTAGGGTCCTTCCTTGACAACAGTTCCGTATGTGATGTTTCCAAGGTTTTGTGTTGAAACCCCAGCGTACTTCTGCTCGTTACTTGTTGGTGTGAGGTAGTACGCTGTGCAGAGGGTGATTGTGAAGATGATTATGAGGCCCAACACAATCAGTGCTTTAGTTTTTGTATTCATCCATGATCACTTAGGGTATTGATACCGATGATGGAAGCTGTCCTGTGGCTTTGTAATCTGAGAGTACCTTTGCAAACATGTTGAGTGTGGTGTCTGGTGAGAGATCAGGTTGGCCTGGATTGGTTATGCCCACGTAGTTAGGAGCGTTTTTGTAGTTATCCATCCATGTAACTGTTCTTGAAGCTATGTCCACGTAGTCAGATTTTATGATGGTCGCGGATGTAACAGTTCCTGCAGGATTAGCTGCACTGCCATAGGAATTTATTGGTATATTGCCTGTTTGACCTGCATTTAACATAACAACTGCCTTTGCAAGTATGTAAAGGCACTGGTTCTTGTCTAGAGTTACTCCGTTGTAGGTAACGCTCGAAATGGTACCGTTGTTTTTCATGATCTGGTAACCCAGATTGGGTGCTTCAGACACTGGAAAACCATCAGCCTTTGAGACAGGAGTGCCGGTTGAATTTGAATTTGATCCATTAACTGCTACTGCAGGGGTTTGCTGATTATTTTTTATGAGGTAACCTGCTGTGATTCCCACACCTACAATCAACACAATACACACTGCTATTAAAACCTTTGTAAGGTTGCTGAAGCCTGTTTCAGTCTTTTCAACATCATAATTTCCATTAGAAAAACCATTGATCTTTTTTCCACAATTTTCACAGTAAGATGCATTTAAATCGTTATCATAACCACAATCATTACATTTAACCAATTTTCAACCCCCCAGTTGATCTTGGAATTTATTTAAAGCTAAAAGAGAACAAAAACGTTATTTTAATAATTTAGAAAGGTTTTCATCTCCAAATTCTATTAAAACATGAAATATAAATCACAACAGTAAAATGGATTCTATATCATTGATGTGAATACAATGGGATCGATCCATAATATTTTATCTTTGAAAGATACTGAAGGGAATCAAATCAGTTGGTAAAGGAAAAGAGTATTTCACAACAATTTCCTTTAATCTGGGTTTTGATTATTCAAGCAAGGAATTTAAATGACTTTTATTGATTATCATTTAGACACTTTCATAATTATCGTTAAATATTCAATGTTTTTAATATGTATTCTATATTTATCATTTAATATAATTTGTCTTTTTAATTTCTGACGACTTTTTTAATTGCAATGTTAAATTTATATATTCTTCGACACATAGTGAACTCTACATTTAAGGAGGATTCTAAAGTTGTCGCCAAAAAATAGATGGGATGAAGTTGAATCAATGTTGACTTTACTACTGAATGAAAAGGAAGCAATAAAACTTGTTGATGCCATTAAGGAATCTATAAAATATGACATGGAAAGAACCTTAGATAGGTTCGCAAGTAAAAACAAGTTAACAGAGTAGTTAAATGACACACATTTCTTTTCTACTTTAACTTTTTCTAAATAACTCTACGATATAAATTTAAGTCGTAGACGTGTTTGCATACGAATTTTGGGGTTATATTTTTCGCTGATGCTTCTCCTGTAGACAATTTAAATTTTCATGTGATCTTCCATACATTCGTTTTTCCTATTTTTTATAGGGATAACTATATATACTGACTAATCAGTCTATATTGTGTAAAACAATTGATCGCATAAAAAAAATAAGGTGTGTAAAACTTGAATGAGAAAAAGCAACTATTACTAAATGCAGCACTCAAACTCTTTGTTGAAAAGGGGTTTCATGGAACTTCAACATCAGAAATAGCAAAAACAGCAGGGGTTGCAACAGGAACACTTTTTCACCACTTTAAAACTAAACAGGAACTTATAAACAGCCTTTACCTCTACACCAAAGAGCAGCTTCTAATTGCAATAACCATAGATTATCAAGATTCAGAACAATTTAAATCTAACCTAAAACGGCTGTGGCTCAACTTCACACACTTTGGAATCGAAAAATCGGACATGTACCAGTTTATAATCATTTTTCACAGCTCACCTTACATAACATCACTAACCAAGGAACAGGCAGAAACCAGGTTCGATGACTTACTGACCTTTTACAGGAAGGGAATAGAAAACCAAGAAATTAAAACTGTGAAGGACGAGATGATGGTGGAATTCTTTTTGGGCACAATATTTTCCACTGTGAACTACTTCACTAAACATCCAGAAAGGTTGAATGAAAAAAACATGAACCTATCATTCGAACTCTTCTGGGACGGTATATCCAAATGATCTACTGTATACTTAATTCGTAAGAAAAATAATTATAAAAAAATAGGGATAAATGGGGAATGGTTGGGAAATAGACTCATTAAAACTAATCTAGTTAATTTAGCAATTTGAAGGGGTTTGATTTTATGCAGTACAGAAAAATAGAGAAGAATGGAGATCAGTTATCGGTACTTGGATACGGTGCAATGAGACTGCCGACAAAAAATGGTAGAACTGATGAGAAACGTGCAATTGAACAGATAAGATACGCCATTGACCATGGGGTGAATTATCTAGATACGGCCATAATGTACATGAACGAACCACTAGTTGGAAGAGCATTGAGGGATGGTTACAGGGAAAAGGTAAAACTCGCAACCAAACTTCCACCATGGACAGTTAACAAAGAGGAAGATCTTAGAAGCACATTCAAGGTACAGCTTGAAAACTTTAAAATATCCTACATAGATTACTACATGCTCCATGGATTAAACAGGGCAAATTGGAACAAAATGTTAGAGTTCAATGCCCTGGAATTTCTCGATGAAATTAAGAAGCAGGAAAAAATATTGAATGCAGGCTTTTCATTCCACGGAGATATAGACACATTTAAGGAAATTATAGATGCATACGACTGGGATTTCTGCATGATTCAATACAATTTTCTAGATGAAAAAAATCAGGCAGGAACCGAGGGTTTAGAATACGCAGCGTCCAAGGATATTCCTGTAATTGTAATGGAACCCTTTAGGGGAGGTAACCTGGCAAGGAATGTTCCAGAGGAAATTCAGGCAATATGGGACGAAGCAGAAGTTAAAAGAAGTCCTGCAGAATGGTCCCTCAGATGGGTGCTTAACCATCCCGAAGTTACCTGTGTACTTTCAGGTATGAACGAAGAAGAGCATATCAAAGAAAATATCAGAATAGCAGATGAAGCCCTTCCAAATTCACTCACAGAAGACGAACTCAAACTAATTGAAAGGGTGGCTGACAAGTATCGAGAACTCATGGAAACAGGATGTACCGGTTGCAGGTACTGTATGCCGTGTCCAAAGGGAGTGGACATAGCCAAATGCTTTGAAGTCTACGATTCAGCTAAACTATTCAACACAGGAAATATTCAGTCAAAGGTAATGTACGCTGCAGGTTTAGGAGTGATGAACGATGGAAAGCCCGGATTCGCATCTAAATGTACAAAATGTGGAAAATGTGAGAAGCACTGTCCACAGGAACTTCCAATCATGGATCTCCTCGATGATGTTTCAAATGAAATGGAAGGACCACTAACCAAGATAATACCGCCAATATTTAAGGCATTCCTATCCATCCAAAGTTATAGAAATAATAGGAAGGCCAAAAATTTAGAGTAAAAATCCCACTAGATTTTATCCAAAACTAAAGAGCTTGTAATGGACTCAATAATTGGGGGATAGTTTAAGAATTATTTTTATCTAAATTTTAAACTATTTCTACTTTTTTTTTATTTGCATTTCTATGTAACATGGTAATATTAAAATGTGATTTGAATTATAATTTTAGTCACTGTATAATTCCTTTTAAATATTGAGGGTTTGTGTTATGAAACATCTTGAAAAATTGCTCTGGTGGTTGTTAACTGGTAAAAGGGGAGGAACCAATCGTGCCAGAATAATCGAAAAACTCAGAGAAAGACCTTATAATCCTCATCAGCTTTCAAAGGAGTTAAATCTTGATTATAAAACCATCAGGCATCATATAAAAATTTTACGCGATAACAACATAATTAAAGCTACAGGAGATTCATACAGCAAATTATATTTCCTAACAGATGCCATGGAAGAAAATTATGAGGTTTTCCAGGAAATATGGGATAACTACATCGAAAAATAAAAGTTTTAAAAAATTGCGGTATTAGAAATTTAGGAGTAAAAATGACTTTAGAACTGATATTCATAAACAGGATGATCATACTGGCAGCAGTCATTGTAGGCATTGCAAATGTGGGTCTGCTATCTGGACTGTTCTACTTCTACTGGAACAGCTACCACGAACTTAAATCAAAATTCACAACAGGCCTTATTTACTTCGCAGTCATACTACTGGTGCAGAATGTCCTGGCAATTATGGCACTGTCCTTATTTGCATTGTTAGGTATTGAAATGCATGAAAGGGGAGCAACAGAAGTTTATTTCGTTCTTCTATTGGTTGAAACAGCACAGTTAATTGCATTTACCATTCTGTTTAAAATAACATGGGACTAAAACAGCTGATGCAAGGTTCCACAGAGAACAGCTTAACATAGTTAAACTATTTGAGAATTAGGGGATTTAAATGGAATAGTCCCATCAACTTCTTTTCATGTTGAGTCATAGTTTATTCTTATTTTTAGGTTAGCATAGTTTAGTTATTTAGAACACGTTGATCCCCTGGTCTTCAGTGGTGTTCCTCTTTAGATTAAAATATCTGCCCTTTAAACGGTTTAAATTGAATGGTTGGGTAGAGATTGGGTAGAGATTGGGGTATAAGTTCGGCATAATTACTTAAATATTCATCCAAATAATTACTGTTCAAGAAGAAATTTAAGGAGCTATTTTAAATTAATAAGTATAAATTTAGCATTAAACAGGTTAAATAAATGTTTAATCTTATAATTTGGCTTAATTCTCCTTTAAATATCGTTAATAAACTATTGTTGTTTTGGTATTATGATTGAACAGTTAAACTTTGCAGTGTTTCATTTAATAAATCAGTACGCAGGAATGAATCAATTTCTTGATACTTTCATGGTTCTGATTGCCAAGTACATGCCATTGTTAGTTGTGGTAGGTATGATAATTTTATGGATGTTTAAAGGAAGAAAAACTCGTGATATAATTCTTTACGGATTTTACGCCGCTTTAATTGGTTTAATAGTTAATTATTTAATAGGTTTTGTTTACTATCATCCAAGACCCTTCGTTATTCCAGTTGGAACGCTACTTTTCAGCTACCCTGCTGATTCTTCTTTTCCATCTGATCATTCCACCATCATATTCTCCATGGCCTTGATGCTTGCCTACTTTAAAAGAACAAGATTTCCGGGTTTATTATTTTTAGTGCTGGGAATTATTGGTGGAACTGCCAGGGTCTTTGCAGGGGTTCATTTCCCACTGGATATAGTTGGTTCCTTGGTTGTGTCAGGAATTAGTGTTTTATTGGTACTCAAGCTTAGAACAAAGTTAAACCCATTAAACGATTTTATCAATGTAGTTTACAATAAAATACCAATGGTAAGTTCGGAGGTGGTTAAGTGATCAGTGTGGTTGAACTCGTGAGTAATTTTGCAATACACATCATTCAAATCTTGGGATACTGGGGTGTTTTTATAGGAATGACACTCGAAAGTGCATGTATACCCCTTCCAAGCGAAATTATCATGACCTTCAGTGGATATGTTGTTTGGCAGGGCACCACCAACATGACCCTCCTGGGAATAACCTTGGTTGGTGCAGTTGGAAATTTGATAGGTTCTTTAATAGCCTACTTCGTTGGATTAAAGGGTGGAAGACCATTTCTTGAAAAATATGGGAAATATATTTTCATTTCCCACTCAAAACTCGAACTCGCAGACAGATGGTTTGAAAGATACGGGTGGGAAGCAGTTTTAATAAGCCGTATGCTTCCTGTTATACGCACGTTCATATCTTTACCTGCAGGTATCGCAAACATGGATCTAAAGAAGTTCAGCCTGTACACCTTCCTAGGTTCACTTCCATGGAGCTTTGCATTGGCATATATTGGGGTTCAGTTGGGTCCTAATTGGGATGTGATAGAATCATACTTCCATATCATGGATATTGGAGTTTTCATAGGAATTGTGGGACTTATAATTTATCTGGTTTTAAGTTACAGATCAAAGTCTAAAACAACAGGTTCAGAACCAGAAAAACAGAATAAAAATAGAAAAATCAGGGATGATCATTAGATGAAAGACCTTTACAGCATACTCATTGGAACTGTCATGGTGTCAGGATTATTTTTCCTGGTTGATACACTATTTTACAGCAACAATTCTTTAACAACAAACCTTTTCATCATTATTTTAATTTTAGGTGGTTACTTGGTGACCTACACCTCAAACACACTAAAAACCAGAACAGCCATATTTTCAGGATTTTTTGTTGGAATTGTTTTAATAGTTTACCAGATTATCTTCAACAGTTCGGCCTTTGATCCCCTGGCCATGATAGGATACCTTGTGCTACCTGGATTTTTCATGATGATAGGTGGATTTTCAGCTAAAATTACACAAAAACAGATGGAAGAACTCGTTGATCATTTGCTTAAAAGAAAAATTGAATCAGAATCAAAAAATACAGGTAAGTAGGTAGTTAACATTCCCTGTCATACTTACTGATTTTTCTTTTGAAATCGTTATCATCCATTTCATATTTCTGTTTTATTCTATCAAAAACTTCTTCACGCTTATCAAGGTCTGATAATTTTTTTTCGATCTTCATGAACTCCAAGGATCTTTTGGATTCATCAACATTCCTTAGGAGATTTTTGTAGTGTTTGGCCCCAAAATTTGGAGAGTAGATTGGTTTATCAACCTTTTGCTTTTTCTGGCATACTGCTCTCATATCATCCTTCACAAGCTCTAGCTTTTTTAGTTTAAGTTCCTCTCCAAGGTAATTGACCTTTTTTTGTGCTTTTTTTATCCTTCTTATCTGGATCAGAATAAATATAAGGCCCACTACTGCAATTGCAGCTATTATTATGTAAAATGTCCTTTCGCTGATGTTTGGAATGACGACCATTGTAGTTACCCACCTATAATACGACTCGAATAAAAATTGTTTATAAAGCTCTACTTATTTTTATGTTGGTTGGTTCTAAAATATTTAACCCAGATTTGAAATTTTGGATAAAACCAGTTTTAAGCAAGTTTAGATTATTCTAATTTTTTGGGATTATTACGTTTCAATAAAGTTGTGGGGTAAATTATTTTACATAAAAGAATGATAAAACTGTAATAGAAATCATATAAAATGGACTGTTTTAATCTACAAATTTGGATGGTAATGTTCAATGACAGATTCAACATTAAATTTACCTACAAACAGAATTGAGACATTGGCAGATGGAATATTTGCCATTGCAATGACACTACTTGTTCTTGGAATTTCAGTGCCGAACTTACCTTCCTCCACAGATCCACAGGTATTCAACGCTTATATCTTCAGTTTAATACCGGAAATTTTAGTGTATATCTTGAGTTTCATACTTCTAGCAGTTTTCTGGTTGAACCACCACGTATTCTTCGTTATAAAAAAGAGTGACATCACATTGCTTTGGATCAACATATTCTTTTTGATGTCTATCGCCATAGTACCATTTACAACATCGTTGATTGGGAAGTACGGCCAGTTCCATCTTTCGGTCCTAATATTCGATTTAAACATGCTCATTATAGGGATCTTGTTTTACTCCATATTTGCATATGCAAAGAGGCATGACTTTCTGGTAGGGTCAGCTCAGAAGAAATCTGCAAGTATCCAAAGATCTAACCTCATACTTCCAATATTAGCCGGTGTTGCAATTATAATTTCATTTTTCAATTCAAAATGGAGTGTTTTCATATTTTTCCTTTTACCAATTACATTCACACTCTACAACTTTGCAAGACATCTTTTTGTAAGGAACAAAGATCATGGTGGTTGATGATACAGGGATGAAGTTTTAGGGATCCCTACTATTTTGAGGAGGGTATGCTCGAAAATATTAATATGTAGTACTCCCTATGTAGAATTGGGGTGTTAGTAATTAATCACTATATTCCGTCAAGTAAAAATTGGGGTATTTTCCTGATCTTGGTTGGACTTCTTTGGAGCATAGTTTGATCCTTTTAAATGGTGTGTCTCCACTAATCAGGTTAGGTCTAATTGGGCTTGGTTCATTTACATTCGTGTTGTTTGGAGCCTACTACTTAAATCAGTTTCCAGATTTTAGATAAGTGGCGAATTTAGAAAAGCAATCACCATTTATACTTGTAGTTTCTTCGCATCACTTGCAATGGGAGATCAAATACAGCTCTCGCCAGACTCAATCTTAAGACAGGTTTTAAACAATTATTGGGCTATTTTAAGTACAGTTATAGCATTTTACTTCGCATCCCGTGTTTTGGATAACCAAACTGCGGGAGAAAACGTAGAACAAGAACCTGTAGAAAAATCTGAACAAGAACTTGGAAAACAGTAAATTTCAGCCAATTTTAGCAAATATTTTGAATTTAGAGCATTGAATGAAGCTATGGCTTAGTGAAACATCCCTAAAAAAAAAGATTTTTAATTTATTTTACTATTTTTAAAGGTGCTGGAATATGAAGTTTCCAATGTGGAGGGTTACATTGGTTTCTATTATGGCAGCAATAAATATTAATACCACGGCAATACCAAAGAGGGCCAGAGCATCTTTAATCTGATTGTAGTAGTAGTTTGATTCCTCATCCTTTCTTATGATGTCTATGATGATGGTGCTCAACCTCAGACCAGCTGCACCTGCAATTATAAAGCCCGAAATTTCAAATATTCCATGCGGCACAGTGTACACAATAAATTTAAGTGGTGTCAGTGAACCAACACTACTTGCCTGTCCTCCAATAACAGGGTTGGATGCCACGTATCCTAGGAAGGCACCGTAAACAAATCCATTAATGATAATGAAGATAACTGTTATTACAGCTGTGATTCCGCCAACAAAGGTTAAAACCAGACTGAAGAGGTTGTGTGAGAATATTGTTAGGAAGTTGAACCCCTTTTCACTCAAAAATTGTCTGTCAGTTTGGACCATGGTGGTTAAATAGCTACTCACAGGACCACTTAAGAACAATGCCAACATAATTCCTGCAATAACTGATAGGAAATATATGGAAAATGAAACCATCAACAACTTCTTGTTTCTACGGTACAATCCTGAAAAATAATTTAAATAACTGTTTCTATCATGTGTACCATCTGTTTCCATCGACATTCAACTCCCCTATAAATCTATGATTTTAGTCTAAAAATTTATTCTCTTTCCACACACTTAACCTTTTACGAATAACAGAAAACCATGGTTTACAATCCAAACTAATTTTCCTTGTTTGGAATGTACAGTCCCAAGTACTTGGACAGGATTTCTATGGTGGATCCTTGTACAAGGGCAGATATTATGGTGATGAAGAATATGATGTTAAAAATTATCTCTGAACCTGCTATGCCTGCAACAATTGGATAAGTTGCAAATATGATGGGTACAGCACCCTTGATACCCACCCATGAAATGAATATTTTATCTTTAAATCCAACCTTGAATGGTATAAGACACAGGAAAACAGCTACTGGTCTAGCAACTAATATTAAAACCACTGAAACGAAAATTCCTATTCCAAGGACAGGTACGATTTGGGAGGGGAAGACAAGGAGTCCTAGGGTTAAAAACATTATAATTTGCATTAATAATGCTATACCATCAAAGAATTGTATTTGTTCAGTTTTATGCACGAAGTGGCTGTTTCCAAGAATTAGTGCTGCAATGTAAACACTTAAAAAACCATTTCCACCTATGAAGTACGATACTGAGAAGGTTAAAAAGGCAATTGCAAGTGTGAAAACCGAGTAAAGCCCCTCTGTATGGAGTTTGATGTTGTTAATTATCCATACACTTCCCTTACCGAAGAAGAACCCGACTAAAATTCCCAAACCCAAGGATTTTATTAGGAGAATTACCATGGCTGTGAGTGAAGTGGTGGGGTTTATTATTAAAAAGATGAGGGTGGTCACTAGGAAGTAGGCCATGGGATCGTTGGTTCCACTTTCAAGTTCTAATAAAGGTGCAATATTATTTTTTAACCCCATTTTCTTCGAGTTAAATATTGCAAATATTGCAGCAGCGTCGGTGGATGATATTATCGAACCTATGAGCAACGATTCAAGAAGAGGGATATGTAAAAACCAGTATAGGAAAATTCCGGTCAAAATTGCAGTTATGAACACGCCCACAGTTGCGAGAATGAGTCCCTGTCCCAGTATGGGTTTTATTTCGCTGAATTTGGTATCTAAACCTCCTGAAAAAAGGATGATTACCAATGCTATTATTCCTATGAACTGTGTAATACTTGGATTGTCGAAATAAATTCCTCCGATACCTTCCGAACCTGCTAACATTCCAATTAAAAGGAAAAATAACAGTGAGGGTATTCCGAGGCGGTGGGAAGTTTTGCTTATAACAATGCAAATAAAAAGTAATACTGACCCAAATAAGATGAACTGTTCTGATATCATTTAAATATAGTTTTATTCCTTGGATTATTTATATTTTTAATATTACATTGATTAAATTCCTTAGTTGATCTTGTTTAGATGGTTAGAATTATTATTTTTTATTTTCAATTTTTACGCAGCTTCTCATTTTATGGTGACAATGCAGTGGGATCATAATTTTTATTAGTTCAATTCAACATAATATTAATTGAAATAACCTGCTTTAGGTTGATATTGACTGTGCTGATCCATTGTTTAATTCTTTATTTGAAAATGTCCATGGAGTTGAGAACTGATGTCTAGGGTTATATGGTTTGAAATACCTGCAGATGATCCTGAAAGGGCTGCAAAATTTTACGAAGATGTATTTGGTTGGGAAATTGAAAAATGGGAAGGACCTTTTGATTACTGGCTCATTCGAACGGGTTCTGATGAGGAACCCGGTATTCACGGTGCAATCATGACCAAGGATATGGGTGAGGTTGTGAGGGATACCATCGCAGTTGATTCCTACGATGAATTTTCAAAGAAGATTGAAATGCAAGGCGGGGAAATGCTCACAGAAAAAATTGAAGTACCCAACATGGGATACATGGGTTCCTTCAAAGACACAGAGGGCAACATCTTCGCTATCATTGAATCAAACATGACAGAAACATCCACTAAATAAAGTTCAAAATGGTTGGAGGGTAACATTTAAGCGTTTCCACATGAATATAATATATTATATTGTGAGAATTCCAAGAATTATTCATGGGATGATAAGATCGCAACTGTGTACAACCCTAATAAAAAACATAATTGGTATTACAGAGGACCCACACCCACAAAAGACGACCAGAAAATGATGAAAGAATATTTAAAACATCGTTTCAAAAGAAAATCCTTAAAATAAAATATAAGGATTTTAACAGCTGGTCTAAAACCAAAACAAAAAGGGGATAGGGGATTTATTACATTAACTATCTAATTTTTTCATTCAATTCCCAACAGATTTAAAACTGTGACTGACAGTTCATTATTTTCTGTTCTGCCGTTTCCATAAACTATTGAAACTGTGATGAAATGATTCTCCTGTGACACATCAGGATTCACGATCTGATTATCTTCCCCAGTAAGGATCAGTTCATGCACATGGTTTTTGGGAATGAAACTCGTGAAATCCCTTATAATTTTACCAGTGAACTGGTCAGTAATTTTGTAACTCCCTGCAACTGTTTTGAAAAGGTCTGAAGATGGTGGGTCATTGTTTTGGTCAAGGAAACTAATGGTCATGATCCTACTTGATCTTTCAGGAATTTTTTTGTTCTTTGAAACCAGATTCAGGTCCATGTAGATCTCTTTAAATGAGTAATCCACCTCAGGAAAACCTAAACCAAACGGTATCCATGGAGAAGCATACAACAGGTAACTTGGGCCGTTGTTTGCTATAACAGTGGAAATTTCGTTGTAAATATCTGAAAGGCTCCGTGGATCCAGATTAACAGCATTGTCATGTGTTAACAGTTCAACAACAACATCTCCCTCTGAATATTCTTTAACAGTTTGAATGGCCTTGGTAATTGGAATTCCCTCACTGTTACTCGTGAATATCTCTGTAACAGCATAGTCAAGTTTGGAGGAAACAGATTTCAGTGTGCTGGATCTCCAGTTCATGGATGCTGAAAATTCAATGGAGGGGTTCAAGTTTTTCAGGGTTGAAACAATTTCCCCAGCAAAATCCGATAGAATATCAGACTTTTCAGTACTGGTGTAACCATCCCAAGTTTGCCATTCAAAATCCTTGAAGGAAACACCACCCAAATCTGGAAAATCCTTTATTAAACGTGATAATGCATTTTTAAGCTTATTTCTATGTGCCGTGTTGGTAGGATCAACTAAAGAATCACTATTTGAAGATTTAAAAGCATTTAAAACGAATATTACCTTGAGGTTGGTGTTTTCAATCGTTTTAAATAGGTTTTTCAAATTTTTATTCACTGCATCGTAGTTGTTTAAAAGCAAATTATCCAAGTAAAAAACATGTGTCAATCCTCTAGATTCAAGTTCAACCAAATCCGGATATGGATATCCTTCAACAAGATATAAACCTCGCATATTCATATTAGGTCCCCTTCAATTTTTTTTTTATACACACATTTAAAGCTAAGTCTTGAATATTTTTTTCTGATCTTAATATGTACTTCCAAGTGGATAAAATTATTATAAAAAAAAGATTGGTTAAAGAAATATGAGTGTTAGATTTGGAGCATATTTTTTTTATCCTAGTATGGAAGAAACTTCTTTGATCAGGGCTCTACCAAGTTTTTTATGTTCAACTACAGCTGGATGAACACCGTCAAGTTCACTTGCAACCATGATCTTTGAAGTGTCCAGAAAGTAACAGCCATGCTCTTTTGCAATTTTCTCTACGTAGCCAGGTAACTTTTGGGATTTGTTGTAGGAATTTCTAAACTCGTCATCAAATCCAGTTGCTTCTAAAAGGAAGGGTGGTGCTAGTAAAAGAATTTCAGGACTCAAACCATTGGTTCCTGATTCACTTCTAAGTATGACCTCTACAAGAACGTTTATTCCCCTTGCAATTTCTGTTGTGGGCAGTGAAAACCTATGTTTCATATCGTTGGTTCCAAGCATGAGAACCACAAGATCAAGGGGTTTATGACTTGCAAGACAGGGTATTAAATATTTTAAACCATTTTTTTGGGAACCCTTTAATGGATCGTCCCAAACTGTTGTTCTACTGTTTAAGCCTTCTTCAATAACGGTGTATTCATCACCCAATCCACTATCGAGTATTCCAGTCCATCTTTTATCTTCATTCATTCGCATCTGATCCATTGGATTAAAACCCCAAGTGATTGAATCACCGAAACACAGCACCCTTCTTCTTTTTATCAACGAAAACCATCCCCAAATAGGTTTTTTTAATTAATATATTTTTTTTATTCGAACAGATCAACATTTTCTTGAAGGTAACTGGTTACTTCAAGGTTTTGGGTGCATTTTTTTTCACAGTCACCGCACTGGTTACAGTAGCCTGCACTCATCTTCTTACCCATAAGGAACTTGTAGTTACCAGTTGGTTTTTCCAAGTTTTTGTACATGTAAACATCATTCAACAGGCTGAGATTTAATGGGATGTCAACTCCCTTTGGACAGGGCATGCAGTAGTTACAGCTGGTACATCCCACATGAACACGTTCTGCGTAGACATTCTTGACTTTTTCGTAGAGTTCAAGCTCATCATGGGTAAGACTGTTAACATGGCCCCTTTTTGCAATTTCCAGGTTTTCATTCAACTGTTCCATGGTGCTCATACCGCTAAGCACAACGTTGACTTCTGGCTGGTTCCAGAGGTAGCGAAGCCCCCATTCAGCGGGACTTTTTTTATTCTCTGCACCATTCCAAATTGACTTAACTTCCTCTGGAAGGTTTTTAGTCAAACATCCTCCCCTTAATGGTTCCATTATCACAGTGCCAAGATCTTGATTTTTGGCATAATCCAGTCCTGCCTTACCAGCCTGAAACTTTTCATCCATGTAGTTCAGTTGGATCTGTGCGAAACTCCAGTCGTAGGAATCTACAACGAGCTTGAAAAATTCATACTCATCATGGAATGAAAAACCTGCATAACCTATTTTTCCCTCATCGATGGCATTATCCAGAAAATCAAAAACATCTGCAAGTAGGAGTGTCTGCCAAAAATCTTGATGAAGCCCATGCAAAAGATAGAAATCGATCCTATCTGTTTGAAGCCGTTTCAGCTGTTCATCCAAGAAAAAATTCAGATCTTCCTTCTTTTGAACCAGCCAACTTGGCAGTTTGGTTGAAAGGAACACATCTTCACGGTAATTATTCCTCAATGCATTACCTAGGAACACTTCACTCATTCCTCCACCTTGGGCTGAAGTTCCATGGTATGGGAAGGCAGTGTCTACGTAGTTAACACCTTCATCAATGGCATGGTAGAGCATTTCCCTTGCCAGTGGTTCGTTGATCTTTTCAGGATTTCCATCGAGAATTGGAAGCCTCATACATCCAAAACCTAGAATCGAAACCCTTTCACCAGTTTTTCCAAATTTCCTCTTAAGCAAATAAATCAATCTCCTCGTGAATAATAAATTGTTTAAAATTTAGGGCAGGTTTAGAAAAATTCAAACCAGCCTGTGAATATCAATTTCCATTTTTATATTCATTACTGGGCAATCACTTAAATTATTTTTCATATCCCCAGATTTGAATTGAGTGCAGGTACATGGAAATTAGTTTAAAATCAAGAATTAAGAATAGAAATATATTTTTGCAGTATCGATCAGAAAAACTGTTTAGAATCTGTGGTTATTAATAAAAAAAAGTAAAAGTAAAGTGAATGGAGGCGGGCCCAGGATTAAGCGGTCCTGGGCGTTTTTAATAATTAAATTTGGATTTTATGGTTTGTTTATTCTTCTAGCGTTGATATATCACCCACATCTTCTCCTCTGTCCCTTGCCCTAAGCACCCGTCTTAAGATCTTACCGCTTCTGGTTTTTGGAAGTGAATCAACCTGTTTAATCTGTCCTAAAACAGCCACAGGTCCCAGTTCGTATCTTACGTGTTTGCTTAGATCTTCGATGAGTTTGGTTTTAAGTTCGTAACCTTCCTTGAGAATTACGAATGCCTTGATAACTTCTCCCTTAATTGGGTCTGATTTACCTATGACAGCAGCTTCCACAACTGCAGGATAACTTACAAATGCAGATTCAACTTCACTGGTTCCTATTCTGTGACCTGCAATTTTCAGGACATCATCTGATCTTCCCTGTATCCAGAAGTATCCATCTTTATCTTTTCTTGCTATATCTCCTGCTGTGTATACGCAGCCCGGAATGTCTTTCCAGTAATTATCCACGTATTTCTTTTCGTCCTTGTAGAGTGTTCTAAACATTGATGGCCATGGTTTTTTAATAACCAGCATACCGCCCTTTCCAGGTGGTACTGAATTTCCATTTTCATCCACCACATCTGCATCGACACCTGGTAGTGCTTTGGTTGCAGATCCTGGTTTAAGGGGTGTGACTGGGAGGGGTGCTATCATGAACATTCCAGTTTCAGTCTGCCACCAAGTGTCTATGATTGGACAATTCTCTTTACCCACATTTTCGTAGAGCCACATCCATGCCTCTGGATTTATTGGTTCTCCCACTGTTCCAAGCACCTTAAGTGATGAAAGGTTGTATATTTTGGTGTATTTATTACCGAACCTCATTAGATGTCTTATGGCTGTTGGTGCTGTGTAGAGTTTGGTTACTCCATACTTCTCAACGATCTTCCACCATGCACCTGGATCAGGGTAGTCTGGAGCACCCTCGTAGACTAGTGTAGTTGTTCCAAGTAGAAGTGGTCCGTATAAGAGGTAACTGTGGCCTGTTATCCACCCAATATCTCCTGTGCACCACCAAAGATCTCCATCGTGTATGTTGAATGCATTTTTAAGGGTTGTGGCTGTTCCAACCATGTAACCTGCAGTACTGTGAAGAACTCCCTTAGGTTTTCCTGTACTTCCCGAGGTGAAAAGTAGAAACAGTGGATCTTCAGCATCCATCTCTTCTGCTTCACACTCTGCTGGTTCTCCTTCAATCAGTGTTTCGTAGAAGATTTCCCTCCCACTCAATTCTGACATTTCAATTGGAATTCCTGTGTGCTTCACAACCACCACTGTTTCAATTGTTGGGCACTGGAGTATCGCTTCGTCTGAAACCTTTTTCAAGTCGATAATTTTTCCCCTTCTAAATGTTCCATCTGCTGTTATGAGAATTTTAGCCTCAGCATCATTTATTCTTTCAACAAATGCCCCAACACTCAGTCCTGAATAGACCACACTGTGAACTGCACCGATCTTGGTACATGCGAGCAAGGTTACAATGAGTTCGGTACACATTGGAAGGTAGGTGGAAACACGGTCGCCCTTTTTCACACCTAAATTTTTAAGTGCATTTGCAAACTTGTTAACTTCCCTGTAAAGTTCGTAGTAGGTCATCTTCTTTTCATGACCACGTTCATTCACGTATAAAATTGCTACCTGGTTACGTTTGTCTGTATCTATCCATCTATCAACGGCGTTGTATGCCATGTTAATTTTACCGTTTACAAACCATTTGTAAAACGGTTTATTAGATTCGTCCAGGGTTTTTTCAGGTTTTTTAAACCAAACGAATTGTTCAGCCTTTTCTGCCCAGTATTTTTCGATATCTTTTCCCTTTTCTATTTCAGCTTCCCAATCTTTTATGTTGGCAAGTTTTAAAATTTCTTCACTGGGTTTGAAGACCCTTTTTTCATCGAGCAATACATCAGTGTCCTGTTTTATGTTAAAGCCCCCTTCAGTTTTTTTTGGTAAGATTGAATTTGTTTCAGTTAATTAAACACTGTTCAAATACAGTAATATAATTTACCGTTACTAAACTGTAGCTTTGAGGAGTGTTTCATAACACTACAATGACCTTTGGGGTTAAAACAGAAACCTTTAATTAAATTGAAATCAACAAAATGAACATGGATAAAATTAACAATAGGCAGATCGATCCATCCAACAGCTTCAAGGATATAAACAGCAAACTGGATGTTATACATAGGGAGGTTACCAGGATCAGGGAACGTTCCAATCAAGAACACCTTGATCTCATCATACTAAACACAAGGAAGGACCTTGCAAATTCCATGGCTGTCTACGTTACAGAAGATATTGAAACAGATCTTGAAAGGGGAATGGTTTCAGAGTGCCATCTAAAGAAAACATGCAAACAAACCTTCAAGGATTTCCTTGATAGGAACGTGGAAATAATCAAACAGGTCCAGGACATGGATAAAAAAACCATGGACGAAACCTACTCCAAACTGGATGAAATGAAAAATGATGCACCCTATGAAAAATGCAGGTTTTGCATCGATGAAGTTTCATCCCTACTCCAGAAACAGTTGAAATTAATCGAATCACTGAAGCTCTACCAGGGTCCAGAGTTTGAAGAAACAGATTTAACTCCATTTTCTGAAGAATTAATTGTTAAAGATGTTTTAGAACCTTTATCAAACAAACAGAGACTCCAAATTATTCAATCCATGGCCACAGAAACCAAAACCTACTCCGAACTATCTGAGATCACTGGACTCCGGGGAGGAAACCTGCTGTTTCACATCCAAAAACTACAAGATGGCGGACTCATATTCCAAAGACACGAACGTGGAGATTACATGGTAACTAAAAAAGGATATGCAATGTTAAATGCGCTTAAAAATATGCATAAATTCCTTGAAAATGAACTTTAAACTACGGTTTAACTATACAGCCGGCTTATTATAAAATGTAACCTCTTGTGTCCAGTGGAACAGTTTGAGATGATTCCTCCATTGTTTTAAATTTTTTTTAGGATCCTTTGGTGTTTTTTTTTAGCTGTAGTTCAGATCTGAATAGTTTCCGTTAAAACTTTACATGGAAACTATTTATTCAATAAATTCCATAGGTACTGGTATGAAATCATTGAACTATCGGATGGATCTTTTTGGGATTCTGGCACTCGTTGTTTTCAGTGTACTAACATTTATTTCACTGTCTTTGTATCCTGAATCCTATTCCATAGCATTCAACTGGCTCAGCAACTTGGGTAATGTTATTTTGAATCCACAAGGAGCAATTTACTTTAACATGGCCTGTATTGTTACTGGCATCATCTTAATTCAATTTATTATCCAATTTTATAGGTGGGACACTGGAAATTTGTTTGAAAGAATTTTACTTGCTCTTGCCATTGTTTTAGGAATTTTTGCATCGGTTTCTTTGATCTTCGTCGGGGTTTTTCCTGAGACTGATATTAACCTTCATGTCCTGGCAGCAAAGGGAGTGTTCGAAGCATTGTTCCTGTCCATCATATTAATGACGGCAGCTATATTTAATCATCCGAAGTTCATGATAGGTGTTGCTTTAATTGGTGTTATGGCTGTTATAATTGATCTGTTTTTCTTAACCCTACTTTCGCTACCGAAGTACCATGATGCACTTGCAACTCCATACCCAACTTTACCAATTCCAGGTTTGGAATGGTTCGCAGTATTTTTGTCATTCATCTGGCTTGCTGCATTATCCTACAACATGTACAAAATGAAGATTTAATATTTAATTTTAAAACCTGATTTAGATGTTTAAATCCATTTTTTTACTTATCCATTTCTTTTTTCTACGAAACATTTATATGCACGCAAGTACATACTTGCATCGATGGTTAGTACTGAAGATAAAATACTCGACGCAACAATTGAACTCCTGGATAACGAAGGATTAAACGGTGCAACAACCAGAAAAATTGCCAGTGAAGCCGGAGTTAATGAAGTAACAGTATTTAGAAAATTTAAAAATAAAAGTAGATTATTAAGGGCTGCAAAGGAACGGGGTGCAAACCAATTTCTTCTCGAACTTGAAACCATGTTTGACATCGATGAGGACGATGATGTGGAAAAATACCTCATGACAGTATGGAAGAACGCATCAAAAAAGATAGACAAAAGGATCAACCTAATACGAATTTCAATGGAAGAAGTTAGGGGAATTCCAATAGAAGATAAAGTATTTCCTAAAATTTCACACCTTATTAAACAACATCTGACAAAGTACTTCCAAAAACTCATTGAAAAGGGAATAGTAAAGGATATAGACCCTGAAGCAGCTGCAATGACCATATTCAGCATAGTGTTCCACATAACGATTTATGGAAAGATCTATGAACAGTACCCTGAGGAATCCATGGAAAAAAACATGGAAAACAGTTTGAAAATATTCCTACACGGTGTACTCAAAAATTGAATAAATTACAATAACAGAAATTTCACTTGTTTTGATGGTTATTAAAGAACTGAAAACAAGTTTATATTGATTAAACAGTGGATTAGAATCATATTGGATTTGATAATTATGATTAAAGACGTAAGAGAAATATTTAAAAATGATATTAAAACCGCGTTACACAGTCCAGCGGTTATGATAGTCATTTTTGTGATAATTATAATCCCTTCACTGTACGCACTTTTAAATATACAGGCCACATGGGATCCCTACTCCAAGACATCCAACATAGGAGTGGCAGTTGTAAATGAGGATGTAGGATACTCATTAAACGGAACCCAATACAATGTCGGAAGTATGGTAGTGGATGAGCTTAAAAATAACACCAAATTCAGCTGGCAATTTGTTGACAAGGACACTGCCATGGACGGTGTGAAAAACGGGAAATATTATGCCGCACTGATAATACCCAGTAACTTCACAGAAAACCTGCTTTCCATTCAGGACAACTCACCTCAACAGGCCCACATTGAATACATAGCCAACGAAAAAACCAATCCGGTCGCTACCAGGATAACCAATGCAGGAATGGACACATTACAGGCTCAAATTAATGATCAAGTTGTCCAAACTGTTGATGGTATTATATTCGGTAAATTAAGTGATGTAGGTGATTTGGTAGCACAAAACAAGGCAACTTTCCTCAAGGCCAAAGCATTTATGAACGAATTAAATGGAAAGATCGGAACAATCGATTCCACAATTGGACAGGCAAATTCTGATATGTCCACTGTACAAACTGTCTGGCCAAAGGTTAATGCAGCATTACCTGAAGTTCAAACCAACTCAAACAAGGTAAGAAGCCTGTACGACAACCTCTACAATGAAGTGGCCTCTGATCCTCAAAAGGCGAAAACAACCATAACCAACATGGAATCACAGTTAAATGATGCATTGGTCCTGTTGAAATTTGTGGATGATGTACTGCAAAGTTTATACGACGTAACTGGGGATCAAAACCTGTTGCCTATCATAAAACAGGTGGAAACCGATATAAATTATGTTAACAACACTTTGACCATACTTAAACAAGTAGCAGCAGACCTCAATAACGGCACCAGTCCAACTGGGGATCTTACCAAACTTAAAACTGCCATAGACACCATGGACGATGCTGTAAATCTCCTTGCAAATAACAGGGCAAACATAGGCAACCAGATAAATACAGCAGCATCAGAGCTCAGTGTTGTTAACTCTAAATGGCCTGCAATTAAGTCGGAAATTCCAGTTGCAACTGCAAAGATCAACTCCATAAGCGAAGCAGATATAGACAACCTGATAGCATTCTCAAATAAGAACCAGACAGCTGTACAAAATTACTTCCAATCTCCAGTTGTGCTGGATCAAGACGACATGTACCCAATAGCAAACTACGGATCTGCACTGGCACCATTTTACATACCAATATCATTATGGATTGGAAGTTTAATTTCAGTTGCCATGATAAGTATGAGGGTTAAATCCAGGAAGAAGTACAATGCTGAGAGCATTTACATAGGTAGAATGGGACTTTTCCTCATAATAGGATTCTTCCAAGCACTCCTTGCAGGTATTGGATCCATACTCCTAGGTGTTCAAATGACGTCATCGTTACTGTTCCTTTTGACCACGCTGTTCATTGGAATATGTACGATGATAATAGTTTATTCAATGACATCAACACTGGGAAATGCAGGTAAAAGTCTTGCAATAGTTATACTGGTGTTCCAAATAACTGCAACAGGCGGAATATTCCCACTTCAAGTACTGCCTTCTACCTTCCAAGCAATACATCCATACCTCCCTGTATCCTACGGTGTAGGTGCACTGAGGGAAATTGTTGGGGGAGTAATATGGAGCACCTACTGGTACAACATTGTAATACTAGGAATATTCACCCTGGCATTCTTTGTGGTAAGCCTGATCATAAAGGAAAAAATGAACAAGCGTGCACACCTCATGGAAGACAAGTTAAAAGAGAGCGGACTGTTCTAAAAGTTAATGTCATGAAAATGGGAATAATCCCAAATTCCCATATTTATTATTGACATGAATAATTTTAATTCAGTAAAACAACCAAATACTCCTTATTTACTTTTTTTTATTTATTTTGAACAATAATTGTAGTAAACCTCTGTTTATAAAGAAATTGAACAAGGGTTTCCCAGAGAGATAGTTGATAAATGATTAATTTTAAGTCCAATCTGAAACATATTATAATGGGGGTTTTTAAGCTATGATTTTGAAAAATGAAATAGTTGTTCCAAAGGCCGATGATGAATATTTAGAAGTGCGCAAATTGGTTGTTAAGGGATCTGATTTTGAGATCGGAAAAGATCTTGCAAAGATAGGAATGGAAGAGTACGAAGTCGAGTTAGACGAGTATCAATCTCCTGTTTATGGTAAAGCCAGGCAGAATTACATGGAGAAAAATTTTCCAGCACTAGCAGAAAGGGCTCTGGGAGTAGCTGATGCATTTAATTTAGATCCGAAAAACACGAAATACGATACGACTGTCTTACCATTTGATCTTGGGGATATTGCATGTTCTGCCATCTACTTTCCAGGATCTTTAACAGAAAATAAGCATCCCTGTATTTGCAGAAATCTGGACTGGTACGAAGGTAGCGTAACAGAATTAGAATCCGCATTGATGGGTATAAAAGGTAAACCTGCAAGGAAGTCTCTTTCTAGAATAACTACGGTGGAATTTTATCCAGATAATGGATACAGTGCTGTACAACTTGGTTCACATGACCTGCTAAACCCGCCGATGGATGGAGTTAACGAAAAAGGACTTTTTGTAACCATTTTAACAGATTTACAAGGATTGAAAACTCCTATGCCGTTTGGAGGAGCTATAGATACTGGAATGTCTTTTCCACAACTCACCACCATGATCCTAAACAAGTGTGCCACTGTAGAGGAGGCTAAATTTGAAATTCTTCAACAGAGGATTTACTTCCCATTTAGAGCTCAACATTTTCTCATTGGAGACAAGGATGGAAACGTAACACTATTTGAAATAGATGGAAATTCTGGTTTGTACTACTTCATTGACGGAATCCCAGATCAACCATTTATAGTTACCAATCATTCCATGCACCTGTATCCAGATCCTTCAAAATTCCCAGAATATGATCCAAAGGAAGGTTACAACACCTTCAATCGATGGAATCGATTGGATAATTACATCAAAAATCATGATGGTGTTTTCACTAAAGAAGACATGTTCGAGGCCATGAGTCTTGTTTACAGCCACTACAAGGATCCCATGGCAGCAGGTGGATCGTTCCCCTTCACTGAAAGATCCATGTACACCTACGTAGCAGACATACCTGAAAAAAGTATCGAAGTCAAATTTTATAGAAAGGACGGACCAGCTTTAGATGGAACAGATGAACCATCAATTATTTTCCATGATCCCGTCACCTTAACACTAAATGAGGAATAAGAAGAACCAACGGTATATACTGATGCAAAGTGAAGATAATTTAGGGATGTATTATAATATCCCTAATTATCCTCAACATAGGATCAAGAGTTATTTGATTATGAACACCCGAGAATATTCATTAATTGCCCCCTGTGGCATGAACTGTGCTTTATGCATGGCATTTTTAAGGGACAGAAATAAATGTCCAGGTTGCAGAGGACCGGATGATAACAAATCCATTACTAAAGTAAACTGCAAAATAAAAAAATGTGAAATATTTAAAACTGGGGATGCAGAGTTCTGTTTTGAATGCGAAGATTTTCCATGCAATAGATTAGTACATCTTGATAAAAGATACAAGAAAAAGTACCATATGAGCATGATAACCAACCTTAAATCTATTAAGAGTAATGGGTTGGAAAACTTTTTAGTGGATGAGAAAGAAAAATGGACCTGTTCTGAATGTGGAGGAACTATTTGCGTCCACAAAGGCTATTGTTATAGTTGTAGAAGGGTTTACTTTGAAATAAAATGAATAGCTATTTTTTATTTCCCATTATTTAAGAAACTATCAATATTTCTGGTGCATAAGTGTGAAAAACCTTTTAAAATAGGAGATTTTATTAAGATTTTAACCATTTCCATGCAGCTTCAATATCAGGTGGGTTGAAAAACTTGGCTTCTACGGAATGATAAAAAGGTTCTATAAGATTTGATTATCCAATCCAGTGGTTATCCAGTATCATTCCATTAACTTATGGACTAGATGCTATGAAATGTGTGTTTTTGAGAGGATTTAGTTTAGGTGATGTTGGAATGGATGTGATTGCAATATCAACCATTATCTTAGTGGCTTCAATAATTGCAATTATTGGATTGAAGATGAAATGTAAAAAACGTTGCAAATTAAAAAAATGTGATAAAAATAATTGTAGCATCAATTTTAATAAATGAGAATAGGAAAGGAGGAAAAAAATGTTTGATGAATTTAGGTTGAAAATGTTAAATAAAAAAGCATCTACAAAGGACTCAAATCCAGATGAAATTGTTGAAAATTTGGGAATTAATAAAGGGGATATTATTGGAGATATAGGTGCGGGGGGAGGATATTTTACCCTTGAATTTTCAAAAAAAGTGGGAGGTAATGGGAAAGTCTATGCAATAGACACTAACCAAAAATCACTTGATTACATTTCAAAAAACAATACACTTAACAATATCGAGACAAAACTTGTTGAAGATGATGAATTTGTTCTACCAGAAAAGGTAGACATATTCTTTTTAAGAAATGTGTTTCATCATCTGCAGGATCCAGTTGAATACTTCAAAAATCTATCTGTTTACCTAAAAAATGAGGGCTTAATAGTTGTTATAGATTATAAGAAGAAAGGTTTTAGTTTTGTTGGCATGTTCGGCCATTACACTTCCGAAGATGATATTATAAAACAATTGGAAGCAGCAGGGTTTGGAGTGCTTAAACAATATGATTTTCTACAGGATCAATCCTTCATAAAATTTAAAAGGAGAAATTAATTTTTTTTATATTTTATCTTTAAAAAAATCATAAATGTAAATAAAGTGGATACTAACCAAATCATAAAGGTGTGTGGCCTGAACACTAATCTATTCGAGGGCAATTTCAATTGAAACTATCATCAAATGTTAAGATCAGTAACGAACCTTAGATCCATATTTATTATTTAAATTTGATTTTTAATGTATGAAATGAAAAATGGACATTGTTCTAAATATTGCACAAATACCTAAAGAGGATTGGAATGAGAAGATCAGAGAAGGAAATAAAGGATATTAAAATTATTTACAAAATATTAAACGAAGCTGATGTATGTAGAGTCGGATTTTCTAAAGCAAACAAACCATACGTTGTTCCAATGAACTTTGGTTTTGATGAAAGTCACATCTACCTCCACTCTTCAGTTGAAGGTAAGAAAATGGAGATTTTAAAGGAAAACAAAAACATATGCTTCGAAGTTGATGTTAAAAGTGAAATTGTAAAATCTGAAAAGCCATGTAACTGGGGAATGCACTACATGAGTGTGATGGGGTTTGGAACTGCAGAACTGATTGAAGAACCTGAAGAAAAAATAAGAGCACTGGATATTATCATGGATAAATATGATCCTGAAGGTTTGAATTCATATGAATATTTAGAATCATCCCTCAAGAGAACCGCAGTTATTAAACTTAATATAACCGAACTCACAGCTAAAAAATCATGATTTTATGGAATTTAATACTTATCAAGGAACCATTCCACGAGTTCGCTTGCTATACTGATCTTTGAGGGGAACCTGGAAACTTCATTTGCATCGAACCATTTTGCATCCACTATCTCTTTTCCATCAACCTTTATCTCGCCACCAGCGTACTTCGCTGTAAAACCGACCATGAGTGAATTTGGAAATGGCCATGGCTGACTTCCGAAGTACTGGATCTCATCAACTTCCAAACCAACCTCTTCCATCACTTCCCTTTTAACAGCTTCTTCCAAGGTTTCTCCTGCTTCTAAAAATCCAGCAACTAATGCGTACCTATTTTTTAGTCCGTAGCTGTGTTTGGCCATGAGAAGTTTATCATCCTTTATTATGGCGGTGATAACAGCCGGAGAAATCCTGGTGAAACTTGTAAATCCACACTCAGGACAGATCTTAGCATTTTCATCCTCCAAGGTTATGGTCTCTGTTCCGCACTTACCACAGAACCTATGATTTTTATCCCAGTTCATGATCTGAACAGCCCTACCAGCCAAGAGATAAATATCTTCGTCCAGTATATCGTAGCTTGAACGCAGATCCAAAAATTCCATCCCATCCCAAGGTTCTGTTTCAGCATCAACCTCTACAACATAGACTGGATGATCATCTAAGGTACCCATATAATGTTTCCTCAGGGGAACAAGGCTAATTTCATCTAAATCATTATGAAAAGGAATTTTTAAACTGGATTTAGGATTTATGAGTATGTTTTCAGCTTTGAAAATGAACCAGTATGACTGTTCTTCACTGTAAGATACAGGTTTAACTGAAGGTTCGTACCTGTTGTAAATGCTTTCTCTTTTCATGAATACTAGGATTTCATCGAAGATTGATAAATAATTATTCATTTAAAAGAGAATTTAACATGAATATTTCCACATGTACAACAGGGGTTTTAAGATATATCTTTGCTTTTTGTTAACCATTCAGGTAGTAGGATATTGCAAATGCTGCTGCAAGCACCATTACAATGGTTGCTCCTGAAGCAAGGTCAAATATGTATGAAAGCACTAAACCTGTGGTTGTGAGGATGATTCCAAGTACGGTGGCTAGGATCATTAGATTTCTTATGTTGTAGCTGTACTGCTTTGCAATGGCTGCTGGAATTGTGAATAATGCTATGAGCAAAATAACTCCCACAGCCTTAATAAGAACAACCACACTCAATGCAACTAGGGCCAAAAGAAGCAGGTATATTGCAAGGGCATGCACACCTGTAACGTTCGAAAATTCTTCGTCAAATGAAACTGCAAGAAATTCTCTCCTGAATATGTAAACCACAGCCACTATGATCATGTCAAGCACTAACATTATGAGGAGATCAGAGTTTGAAACTGTTAATATGCTTCCAAATAGGTAACTGAAAAGATCTGGAGCATATCCTGGAGTTAAATTTATAAATATTACTCCTATGGCCATTCCAACGCTCCAGAGTATTCCGATTGCAGTGTCTTCACTTATTTTTGCAACCTGCCTAACCCCACCAATTGCCATTGCTGAAACTATACTAAATGGTATGGCGGCTAAAACAGGGTTAACTCCGATAAAATAACCCAAACCTACTCCTCCAAATGCTGCGTGGGAAATTGCACCACTTAAAGATACAATTCTTTTTATAACAACGTAACTTCCCACAACTCCGCAGGCTACACTGATTAAAACAGCAGCGACTATTGCTTTTTGCATGAATGGGTACTGGAAAATTTCAAGCATAATGATCAAATCTCCGTAGGATAATAGCATCTAATGATCTTTAAGTATTCTGTGGGGTATTCCATGACTGATGAGTTCTATTGGGCAGTGATAAATTTCTTCCAACCCCTGGGCAGAGTTTTCAACATCCCCGTGGTAGTAAAGTTTCCTGTTTAAGCATGCAATTTTATCCACGTGGGTGGAAACTGCACCAACATCATGACTCACGAGAACTATGGCCATTTTTTCCTTTAAACGTGCCATGAGATTGTAAAATGAACTCTGCATTTCTGGGTCAATGCTGGCCATGGGTTCGTCCATGATTAGAAGTTTAGGTTCTCGCACAATGGCACGTGCAATGAAAACCCTCTGCATCTGACCTCCAGACAGTTTACTTATCTGCCTATCCTTGAGATCTCTGATCTCCATATCATCCAGAACTTTTAAAACAGCTTCCCTGTCCTCCGTATTGTAACCCTTAAATAAACCATGGTACCTACCTGTTAAAACAGTATCAAACACATTTATGGGAAAATCAGGGTCAAAGTTAATATGCTGTGGTAGGTAACCCATTAAATTTCTAGATTTCAAAGGATCCCTTCCAAAAACCTTAACCTCACCAGAATCCGGCTTTAAAATCCCTAAAATTAACTTCAGTAGTGTGCTTTTACCTCCACCGTTAGGACCTATTACTGCCACAAAATCCTTTTCATTGATATCGAGACAAATATCCTCCAACACTAAATGTTCATCGTATTTAAGATCCACATTTCTGATTTTCACGGCTTCAACTGACATTTTCAACATATCCCACTGTAAGTAGTTTCATAAAAATTCAACCATTCATGTCTTGGAGAAGGCAACTGCAATGTTCGCCATGTTTTGAAGATAATTTTCACCAAGATCATTTACTGTAACAACTTTTCCCCCAATTTGCGAGGCTATGGACTCCATAAACTTTGGATCGTACTGTGGTTCATTGTAAACAGTTGTTATATTGTATTCCTTGGCAGTGTTTATCATCATGGCAATCCTCTGGGGTGATGGTTCTTCATCGTTTATCATGGCCCCTATTTCTGTTATGTTGTAGTCCCTTGCCATATATCCAAATGCAGGATGAAGTACAAGGATGTAGCTATTATTTTTGTCCTTGAGAAGCTTGGTGGTATTTTTGTCCAATTCATCGAGCTCTTGAAGATAGGCATCCCTATTTTTGGTGAAATAATCTTTATCTGAAGGATCAACCTCTACCAATCCATTGTAGATGTTGTTGACCATTATCTTGGCATTTTTAGGGTCTGCCCATACATGGGGATCTACAGTATCTGATTCGTTTTCTGCAGAGTTAGGTATTAATTTTACACCCTCAGATGCATTTACAACAAGTAGGTTGGGATTGGTTTCACGAATCTTATCCATGTAGTTGTTTTCAAATTCTACAGATGATCCCATCATAACGTAGATCTGGGCATTTGAAACTTGGGAAAGCTGGTTAGGCAGGGGTTCGTAGGTATGGGGATCAGATCCCTCTGGAACCATGAGGGTTACATCTACCTTGGATCCTCCTACAGCTTTAACCCATTCCACTTCAGGACCTAAACTAACAACCACTCCAATTTTGTTGTTTTCAGTCTTGGAACTATGTTTTTGCTGGGCCAGATAGCCTAAAACAATGGCAGAAATTAAAAGAATTATTATAACAACGATTACTCTTTTTTTCTTCATTTTACCCCTTAACACAATGGTTTAGAAGAATATTACAACATATTATATGGATTTATTAATATTTAAAACTAATCTTAATAATTTTTAGTAAATAATATTTAAAACATTATTAAAGTTCATACAAATCCAAAATAAAAAAGCCCATCATTTGGGAGGATTATTCTTAAAATCTTAAAAGTAGGGATTAACACACCTATAAAAGTGACTCGTTCATTTGTGTTTCAAGCAAAATAAATAATATTAATAACTATATTAAACATATTAACTAAATGATTTCCCATGACAATTATCAGCATATCCCTAAGTGAACAGCTGCTTCAAGAGATTGATCAGCTTAAGGATGAAACAGGATTTTCTGGCAGATCTGATGTGATCAGGGCCAGTGCACGCATGTTAATTGCTGATAATCAAGAAAAGAAAAATCTCGAGGGAAACATAAATTCCATACTCATTTTGATCCATAAACAGAAATCTGAAGACAAGGTTACTGAAATTAAACATGATTTTGAGGACATAATCGAAACACAGATACACAGCCATCTCAAGGAAGACAAATGTTTAGAGCTTTTCATACTTGAGGGAGATGCCAAAAGAATGCACACCCTGACAAAAATGTTTCAAACCACGAGAAAAATTGATTACGTGCGCCTCATAACAATTTAGACATTTACAAATGATATTCAATTTAAAAAAAGAAGAACTGGAAGGTTGAGTTAGATTTAACCTCGCCATTATATCCAGAATTTAAAACCCTATTATTATGTTATTTCCTAATATAGGATGCAAATATACCTACAAAGCACAGTCCTGCACAGATCATGAAGACAGTATTCACACTTGAAATGAGTGCAGGGTAGTTGGATGGTTCTATAACAACGTTTCCAATGAAGATTGAGAATACCAGCATGGCAATACCCATACTCAGCATTTGTCCAATTAAACGCATGGTACCAACTGTTGCAGATGCAATTCCATAAAATTTCTTTTCAACAGAACCCATTATTGCATTGGTGTTTGGGGATGAGAAAAGACCCAAACCAAATCCAAGTACCAGTAAAACCACAACGATGTACTCAATACTTGTGGAACTGCTCAAAAATGTGAAGCAGATAAGGCTTAACGTTGTAATAGCCATTCCTATAGTGGCAATAGAACCTGGAGAAAATTTATCAGAAAGACGTCCGGCTATTGGGGAGGTTATGGCCATGACAACAGGTTGTGCAACTAAGATTATACCTGCTGCCTGGGGATCCATTCCCTTTATGTACTGAAGATACAGACTCAAAAGGAAAATAACAGCAAAGGTTGAACTGTAATTTATCAGGGCTGCAAGACTTGAAAATCCGAATGTCCTATTTTTAAATAACCTAACTTCAAACACAGGATTTTTTACTCTTAATTCAAATGCTGCAAATATTAAAAGCCCTACAACTCCGGCTACAACCATTAAAATTCCATAAAGTCCAGGGAGTATTGAAAATCCATAGATCAAAACAACGAGTGCAACACTGTAAATAACAGATCCTGGAATATCGAAGGATTCACCAGCACACTCTGCCCATTCTCCCTTGAGTTTAGTTAGTGTAAGTGCAATAACTAACAATCCAAGGGGTATAACTACGAGAAAAATACTTCTCCATCCAAAGTATTGTGTAAGTAAACCTCCTAAAACAGGACCCATACTAAGGCCTATGTAAACACTTGCCACATTTATACCAATGGCCTTTCCACGTTCATTTCTAGGATAAACAGAGCTTATAATTGCGAGTCCTGTTACGAAGATCATTGCAGAACCCACACCCTGCATGATCCTGAACACTATGAGGGATATTATTGATGGTGCTATGGCACACAAAAATGAAGCTACTGTGAATATGATGATTCCATAGGTGAATATCTTCTTCATACCATGGATATCTGCAATTCTTCCAAATGGCACTGCAAAAACAGCAGCTGCAAGAAGATATGCAGTAGGAATCCAGCTTAAAAGAATAACATCAGCACCAAAACTGGAACCTATTGATGGAATTGCTATATTCACGGCAGATGCCATGAAAGGTGTGAAAAATGAGGCTAAAGTTGCGACGAGTAATGCAATTACCCTATTATTAATACTGTGCTCTGGTTTACAAGATTTTTCATTAGTCAAATAAAATTCTCCTTAATAATGAATAAATACACTAAAAATATTTGTTGTTATGATAGTTCACTTATCCAAGTTTTTGTTCAATTCTTTTAAACTTTTTAAAAGGTTTTTCAAGGATTTATCATCCATTTTGTTCAAAGCGTTGTTTAGGAAGATGTTTCTTGCTTCATTCTTAATGGTATCGATCATCTTCTGTCCCTCTTTACTAAGCATAACACGACAAATTCTATGATCCTTTTCATCCTTTATCTTCAGGAGGATTCCCCTATTTTCCAATCTTTTTACACGTTCAGAGATGGTGTGTGGGGCGTTTCCTGTAAAATCTGCTATGTTGCCTATGGTTGGCGGAAGGGAATCTGATGAGATGGTCATTTCATTGTGATGATCCAGTTCAATCAAAAGGTGAAACTGTTCAAAGGAAAAACCATACTTCTGCGCGGTTTCCCTGTGTTTCAGCCGGATTTGCTTGTTAATTTGTTCCCAAGATCTTACTATCTCATTGATATCTTCCATAACTAACACCACAATTATATCGTGATACGATTTATATCTGTGATTCTTAATATAATATATGGTTTCGTATCATGCAACAAAAATCCATGAATCATAATAAAACTAACATAATAAAACTAACAAATTCTACTCAACTACTAACTCAATACACTTGATAAAAAATTACTCCATGTAAGTTAATAGAGCTAAAATTACAAAATGAGTTGAAAATAGATGGATCAATCTAAAATCAAACAGATCAACCGTGAAAAAAGGGGTCAAATAACAGATGAGTACCTTTCACAGTTCAAAGAATTATCAGATGAAAGCATAATTCAAATGTTAAAGAATAAAAATCCTCAAAAACGGACTGCTGCCGCAAAAATTTTAGGTAAAACACTAAATTCGAAAAATGTGGCCATTTTATGTGGAGCAATGAAGAATGAGAAGGCCATTTATTCCAGAATTGCAATGTCTGAATCATTGGGAGAAATGGGAGAAATAGCAGTTCCAAATCTAATCGAACTCCTTGGAAAAATAGGAAATAACCAAGAAAAGGAACTGCCCACCAAATACTTCAAAAAGAAAAACTTTCCACTACAACGTGACCTGGCAGCAAGAACACTGGTAAAAGTTGGGAAACCTGCACTACCCCACCTCATACAAACAATAACAAGTACCCATGAGGTATTTACAAAGGAACAAGCAGTGGATGCTGTTGGGGGAATAACCTATAAAACCATGGATCAATCAGCTGTTGATACCATTATCCAAACAATCCATGAAAACACCAAAAATTCAGATAACACTTTACTACTCTGGAAATGTGTAAGGGCACTGAGTGGATTTCAAAAAAATAGAAGGGCTTTTGATTTGCTCATGGAAATGTTAGAACATGAAACTAAACCTCCAATCCTATGGGAAACACTCAGAAGTCTTGGAAAAGTAGGTATCTCTAACACTCAACTAACAACCATAGTTGAAAACTTTGAAACAGAAAATCCCGAAATAAAACTCGCATATGATGGAATGTTGACTGATCTAAACCTGAAAATTAAAATAATAAAATAAAAAGGGATTCAACACCATTACTTTTTTCATTACACCGTAACAGTTACGTTACTTTTTGTGTAGCTTTTTACAACATCGTAGTAGGTAACATCCCAACTATTTCCATTGTAACTGGCATTTTCAAGTGCAAAGAAGCTGTTCCATTTAAACTGTTTGACAGAAGGATAGCTGTCTGCGATCTTTATGGCTTTCAAACCCGAATTATAATCTCCACCAGTTATTAATGGGCTTGAATAGTAATTTAAATTGTACTGGTTGTTGTACCATCCATTGTAAACTGACACAGCAAAGCTTGTGTTATCGGGGTTGTGTTTTACAACGTTCCATACGAACATGTCGTTTGTTGGATACACATCCAGCTCAGAGTAGTTACCATACAACGTTGGTGTTTCATGGTCCATGATGTTAATTTTTTCGTAGGCCCTCACACCTCCAAAGGAAATCAAAATTATCATGAATATTGCCATGGCTGCCTTTTTATACTTGGTATCCACCTTTAGATAGATAATGATGAGCACAACTAATGCAATTACAATTGTTAGGGCATCCAGTGATTGGTAAAGATTTAAAGCGTACCTTGTAATTGAAAATGGGAAGAACAAGGGAATTCCAAGGGTAGTTAAATAATCAAGGAAAAGATGGGTTAAAACTCCAAAATATGCAATAGCAACAGTTGTTTTGGTAAATTTTACCGAAATATCCCGTCTTATAAGGTTGCCAATGAATTCATTCACCTGCTTTCTTGAAATCACATACAGAAATATGGTTGAGGTTACAAATCCGAAGATGAAGGAATGGGTAATTCCCCTGTGGGAGAATATGAAAAAATTTGGGGATAAAATCCCGATCCATGCGATAAATATGGTATCAAAATCTGGTGAAATACCACCAAAAGCCCCTGCAAGTTTATTTTTACTTTTAAGGGCGTAAAGAATTATGTAAGGCACTAAAAAATGTGTGAAGAGATCCATGATATTACCAACCAACAAATTGAAATCTTGAGATATTTTATTTAAGGGATTGAAATTAATATTCTCCTTAAAGCATTAAATAGTTATTATTTCTGTTAAAAAAATTAGTTAATGCATATTGTATCTAAAAAAATTAGAGTATAAAAAGTTGTAATGTTTAACATTCATTAGTTTCTACTCAGTCCAAGAGCGGGGTTTATGTCTTAACATTTGTAAAAACAATAACCTGGTGGTTGATCACTCTTTTATTAGGCTGTTAATGGATTGGTGGTTTGTATTTTTGTACAGGCCTCCATGATAGGTGATTATATTTTCTGCATCAAACTTTTCTAATTTTTTAAGGGATTTCAATGCTACCCTGTAATCTTCCTCCATCAGAATATCTTTCCTTGGACCCTGCAGAGTTCCATCTATGATATTCATTGCATCACCAACAATTAGAGTCTTACTTGGATGATGGTACAGACAGATATGTCCTGGTGTGTGTCCTGGTGTGTGTATGACTGTAATACCACCAACGAGATCCAGTTCCTCTTCATCTTGGAGTGTGGTGTCCACATTTACTGTTCTGAAATTTTTATACATTTGTTTCACCATGTTTCTCCTGTCTTCAGGCAACATATTTAGAAAATTCTCATTTAACCTTACAAGAGGTTTTTCTCCCTGAATATATGGTTTATCATCTTCATGGGTCATGACATCAATTGAATTGTTGGATGCATCAACCAAGTCTCCAAGCCCACCGAAGTGATCTAGATCCTGATGAGTTATAATTACCTTGTTAACCTTGTTGAAATCCACACCTTCCTTATTAAATGCATTTTTAAGTGTATCTAACTGTCCACCATACCCAACATCCACGAGCACCATGTTCTTGGAGTCCCACATAACAGTGGGATAAATAAACATGCCTGGAACAGTACCAGCAACTTCAAGCATAACAATTCCTTCATCGATCTTCAAATACAATTCCCCCTAAACTTCATGATAGTAAAAATAATTTATTCAAGGTATATACTTAAGTTTCAACAAATTAAAGTAACTTTTCATGGTCAGTATTTGAACAATATTCAACCATGGATTTTAAATATCTGTAAATCTGGAACATGTTCATTCCTAGGTAGGTGAACTTGAAAATTCAGGTGTGGACTAAATATTTAGAACATAACATACCATACAAGAATATCTAGAGTAAAAATATTAACTAAACTTAATGGGGAACAAATTTTATGTCATTCGATATTACAACCACTTTAAACTTGTGCTTCGATTTAATAATTGTTGTTTTAGGATTACTAGCATTTAAACGCAAACAATATGTACTTGCTCTCTATGTGGCCCTTGGATTTGCGATGTTTGCATTTTCATATGTGGAAATTATGATGGGACTTTCAAGCCAAAATATCTCAGTTGTATTCCTTAGAATATTGGGATATCTGGTTATAATCTATGCACTTCTTAAGGAAGTTATCCTTAAGTAAGTGATTCTCTTTTTTTTAGATGGCCAATAAAACTATCTTGTGTCAATCATCCTAAATTAGTATAAAAAAAACAATAAATTCAATTTAGGATACAATAGTGGCATTTAAAACTTGTATTTGGCCAGCTACAACAGTAGAATCATTTTCTAATGATACATTATATTCTACATTAGAATAATTGCCCATGTGGGGAATTTCAATATTTTTATCATTAACAACTTGACCATGTTCTCCAATTCCAGCAACATTTACCATTACATTGGAAAATGTGTGTTCGGAATTATCTCTTAATATGCCTGTGATAAAAACAGAACTTCCATTGGGGGATGCAGTAATTTTGGGAGTGTTATATTCCACAATTTCATAAATTAATGTTTCATTAGGATTATCATAATAACCAATTATTGCCAATGAACATATGCACAATACATATATTATGAGAAATATTACTGGGACATTCATTCTTTCACCAAAACATGTCAGTCAATGGAAAAAACCCCTATTTATCAGTATAATATATATTCATCGTGTTATTTATTTGCATCGGTCATTTATTTTCCATATTTAGCTTTAATAATATCCAAATGTATTCTTCTCGATTACTTTCATTTTAAGGCCCTATTTTTCCATAAATTAAAGATTTATCTGTTAAATAAATCGTTATAAAATTACAAACAACTAACAAACTTCTTTTAATGCTATTTTACCAGCCATTATTCTCATCTTCAATTATTTTTATGGTCCATAAAATTTAAAGAGTAGTTAACACGTATATTGACATGTATTAGCTCCATAAATTTCCATACAGCTTTCAAACTAAGTTAGAATATTTGATATGGGTTTAAAGTTTTTGAGATTTGCAGATAATAACTAATTAACTTTTTTAGTTGGTTATGAAGAAAAAAATGGAAATGATAATAAAAAATTGGTTTCTCAAAAAATTTCCATATTGAACTATCGATAAGGTTATGTATAAAATAAACATAAGTCAGATTAGGGGTAAATAGAAAATCTAATTCAAAATAGGTTTACTATATCTTTAAACAGGCTATTAATTAAATTTAGCAAGTTATATGGGTGAAATTTTATTATTACAGGTTTAAATCCAAATTAGATTTGAATATGAACATTTTTGATAATTTAATGTTTCAAACAGATTATTTGAGAATGGTTCAGGGCTTGAACTGCATTTAAATTAATTATACCCTATAATTTTGGCTTAGTCTGTGAAAATGTGTACATTATGAATGAATTTTTGATTTATGAAAAAAATAATTTGTTGAATCTGTTATTTCATTTAGTGTAAATTTTAGATTTTCTAGTTAAAGGAATTTGATGACATATGAGTTGGGGAGTATTCACTGATAAAGAAATTAAACCGTCTGATAAACATGTTTACCAATCTCTTGGAGGGGTTAAACCTTTATGGGACACAATAGTTAGTTTTGTAGAGGAGAAGTACGGAGTCGATGGTGAGTTCATTTTTTATGGCAAAAATTTTGGATGGGCCTTGAGGTACAGAAAATCAGGAAGAGTTCTAATAGCATTGTACCCTGGAAATGAAGAGTACACCGTTCAAATAATCTTAAACAAAACTCAAATTGAGGAAGTACTGGAATCAAATATTACCGAAGAAACCAGGAACATGATAGAAAGAACGACCATGATACGTGAGGGAAAATGGCTCTATCTAAAGGTTGATGAAGAAAGGGATCTTGATGAGATAAAAACTTTGATAACTGCAAGATCCCACTAGGAATCCTGTTTCTAAAAAATTATGAATTTCTAATAAAAAAAAAGTTATGGGACGTATCAAGTCCCATGTAAAAAAAAAAATTGTTCTGTTTTTTAAATATCTTCGGGTTCTCTTTCTTCCAGTGCGCTTACAAGTTCGCTTAAGTTTTCTCCATTCATACCCACAATAATTTCATCGGCCTGGACTTTTGCAAACTTCCTTGAACCGTAACATCCCAGCGTAAAATTGGGTTTTCCGGTGTTGTAAGGACCTGCTGTTGTATCGGAACATATGGATTGGATTCCTCCGAAGTTTGCTTCTAAACGACCTCCCAGGTTGTAGAGCAGTCCCTGGGATATTTTCATGGCCTGCAATGGTTTTGCAATTATGATTACCACGTCTGGATCGAAGGGTGCACTTTCAAGGGGCGCATATGCAATTGCATCCATGGTGGGTTCTATCTTCGGAATGGCATCAACAGTTTTTTTTGCAGCAGCTCTACTCGAAAATTTACCCATAGAATGGTGCATGGCACCCGTTTTAATGGGTTCTGGCATATCCATGAGTCCAAGGGCACCTACACCTCCTTTACATCCTTGAAGTTCGGATGCAGTAGCGTAGAATATATCTCCCTTTGTTGCATTTTGAACCATTTCGCAGTGCCTGTGTTCACCACCCTCTACCATTGTTACTCCCTCTGGAATCTCGGATTTATCTATAAATAACTTCACTGCAACTGGAGATATTTCCAAATCTATCAGTTCCTTAATTTTAGATGATAATGTTTCATTTTGTGTTTTATTGTAATTCATTGTAACTCCGCTCTCAATCTTATTATTTTCATTGCAAAAAACTTTCTTAGCTCTTTAGATCCTCAAAAAAAAGATGTGGATATTGATGGTTTATCAACCACCAACCATTATCATTTTACCTGTTTGGGGATCCTTGTAGACAGTTCCGACCTGTTGGAATCCGGTTCCGGTTCCTGAAACTGTTTGTGGGGTTGCATTAACAACTTTACCTTCTTGTAGTTCAACTGTTTGCTGCACGCTTTGCATGATGGCTTTTTTCTCTTCTGGTGATGCGTTGCTGAAAACAACACTCTGCATTCCAAATGACATCACAGTAAATATTAAAAAGCCAACAGCCAGTACGAGCATACAGTCAACCATGTTAACTGCGTAGGCCATGGGGTCTATGTCTTCAGTTTCAGTTAGCTTTTTTCGTTTCCTTAGCATTTTCTAATACCTCCAGTATTGATTCTGCTAAAGCCTCCAAAGTTGAAATCTGATCTTCGTACCATCTTTTTCTAACCTTTGAAATGGTGTATGCTATGGCTGCAGATGTTAAACCAAGTATTGCGGCATCAAATGCAATTATTAAGTTTTGGGACAGTGTGTTTATATCTCCAGCACCTAACGCAGCTAGACCTGGACCCATAGGTATCAAGGTTGCTATTAATCCCAGTGCAGGACCAATTTTTGCTATGATATCGGTTTTTTCAGTTCTCTTAATGGCCTTTAGTTCTTCTTCTTCTATCATTTTTCTGGCCATGACTTCCCGGGATTTATCTCCAATACCGGTGCTTCCAGCAAGTTTGATCAATATTTCCTTCTGCTCCTTGGGAAGAACACTGGCATTCACCACGTTTTCAATATTTTCAGGGGTTCCTGGATCAGAGATATTGTTAATGAAATTTTCAACTTCTATAAATTCTGTTTTCTTTCGCATGGAGTACTCTGAAATTATTCCTCCAGCCTCTATAACAACGTAAACCAGCACTGCCAACAGTATGACAAGCACTGGCATGAGTAAACTTTGAGCAACAACGTAAAGTGTGCTGTTTATGAATTCACTGCCTGGAATTGCCGTTATTTAAATCACCTCCAAATAGATTCTTTTTTAGTTTTTACAAACCCTATTACTGCCAGTATTATCATGAAAACCATCACGTATACGATGGGACCCACGGAATTTAGGTCGTAGGGTTTCATTGGTGACATGAGAACCTGATTAATATTCGGCAATAGAATTACCGATGAAAGGAAATATATTCCTGCAAACAACATTAGATTTCCGAGTAAAATTGGGTATGGTTTGTTCACAACTCTCACAATAATATCTGATGAGAAGTAAACCACCAGTATTATTATGGTCATTAGAACTGCAGCGTACCTTCCGATCATGGCTGAAGATGCACCGATAATAGGTGATGCAATCACAATTGCAGCAATAACTGCTGTGAAACAACATGGGCATGGTGCTATCATTGCAGCACAAGTTGCCTTGGCATGATTTTTTTGGTTCACTTTCCATTCCCTTATAGTATGCACTCCTGCGTAAATTATGATGATGGACATCACACTGAACATAACGAAGTTGTAGTCTATTATGGTTTTGTAGACAGTACTCGAACTATCAGTGATCACTGTGGAAAGTAGAAATATTCCCACACCATATCCCAATGCAATTAACACCGCTACCTTCTTAGAAAGTCCAGAAAAGCCCATGGCAAGACCAATTTTCACTCCAAAAAGCAAAATTGCAGATAATATTCCTAATTGCCATAACAACTCTATCATTTTGTATCAAATCCTAGCTTTTACTTGACAAATTAAAATTTTTTTTATACCTACTCAATACTCTATTAAATAGTTTCAAAAGAAACTATCTGTCTCCAAATTAAATTTTTTTTGTTATAAAGCGACTGTTATATCTATATCAAATTTTTATCTCTTCTTTTTGAAAAATAGCTCCAAATTTTAAAAAAAAGAAATTAAAAAAAGGTAAATTGTTAGTCATTTGAAAAATGACTATTTACCAGTTATGGTGTAGTTTTTAGCAACTTTTCCGTTGATGTACACAGGTAACTGATATGAACCTTTTTTGGTGACTTTTACCCACATTTTCAGGTTAACTGTTTTGTTTGCACCAACAGTTCCAGTCCATGTTCCGTTCTTGTAGGTGAAAGGAGTGTTCTGAGCTGTGCTGATGACTTTAAATGCACTTGAAAGTTTGTCCTGAACTGTGAATTTGTTTGAAGTGTCTAAACCCATGTTTTTAAGGGTCACGGTGACAAGGAAACTTCTGTTCACATTGACTTTTGTGGCGTTAACAGCTGTGGTGTAGGATGTTTTGATATCCTTGTTGATGTTTAAACTGTTGTTTTTAGCTACTAGGTAGTTTGCTCCATTGTTGTCTGTGTAGTTCACAGATGGTGCGTAGACAGATGCTCCGGATTTTTTAGCTGTCACAGTGAAGACGATTATAGCGTCACTGTTAGCGTTTAAGTTGTCAACGTTCCAGGTTCCTGATGTTGCATTGAAACTTCCCCTTGAAACTGCTTGAATCTGGTAGTTAGTGAAATTTCCAGCTGGGAGTAAGTTGTTTATGGTTAAGTTTTTAGCAGTACCGTTTCCTAAGTTTGAAATTTTAACTGTGTAGGTTGTGGACTGACCGTTGGTTATGTTGTTACTTGCAAAGGAAGAACTTAAACTGACGTTTGAGTACTGGTATGCGCTGTCTGTGAAAACTCCACTAGTTGCTTTACTCTGTAGTGAGCTGTCTGCTATGAGTATGTAGTATGGGAATGTTGGTGGGAAACTGGTTGATTTGAGTGTGAAGTTGTTGTTGGTGATGTTGATGTTTTCAAATCCAGATGCGAGAAGAACTCCTACAAAACTGTTTGTCATGGTGTTGTTGTAGATGTTGCAGTCTGCTGCTCCGTACGCTGTTATTGAACTTAGTGTGCAGTTGCTTATTGTGTTGTTGTACACGTTGTGACCTGCAGAGTGCATGAGGTAAATACCTTCATCTGCATTGGTGATGGTGTTTCCAGTCACAGTTGCGTTGTATCCTAAACCGTGCCTAACATCAATTCCATGGTTTGCAGCATTGGAAACAGTGTTGTTTGCTATGTAAGCTTCTGCTGAACCAAATGCAAGAAGTCCTGTGTTTGTAAAGTTGTTAGCAGTGTTATTAATGATCTTTAATTCAGGGCATATGTATGCGTAAACTCCCCATGCAGATGAACTAAGGGTGTTGTTTACTATATTGAGTCCTAAAACGTTTGTTGCATAGATGAGAGAAGCCGATGTTGTTTGATTGTTAGAATTAGTCGTGATATTAAATCCACTTATGCTGCAGTTGTCTCCTGAAGCGTTGACTGTTGCATTACTGTTGTTTAAGAAATAGAATGCTGCTGTGTTTGATACTCCAAGGGCTTTAGCTGCTGCTGGAATGTTTGAACTGTTAGTTATTGCTTTAATGACTGTTCCAGTGTTTGCTCCCACTAAATTCAGTGTCTTATTAATTACCAGTGCAATATCGTCATATTCACTGCCTAAAAATTGTAGTGTGTCTCCAGAATTAGCATTATCAATAATAGTCTGTATCTGGGTGTTGTTAAGTCCGCTTGCTACATCTACTGTTGCTGCAGATGCACTGGACACTCCAGAACCTAGAATCGATATCATAATTAAAGAAACTAATAATATTTTTTTGATATCCTTCATGTATACCCTCCATTTTTTCGAACCGATCCAAAATATCATACTCCGATTTTTTTGTAATCAATTACAAAAATGTGATGGTCGAATGTATTATATAAACATATCGAATACTGGTCAATTTTACATGAAAAATGAATAAATAAATGTTAATGATCATATTAAAACAATATTGGAGGATTATTTTACAAAAAACCAATTTTTAGGATCAATAATAGTAAATAAGTTGAAATAATTCCAAATTATACTCATTTTTTATTCAAAAACTCATTCCTACCTAAACCTAATGTATAAATAGACAGTTCGATATATGCTAGTAGTGAAGTAAATGGTTAAAATACAGAATAGATAAGAATTTACCGTTTATTCGTAATATTTGTGATAAAATGAGACCAAGTACAAATACACGTCCCATAGTAGCAGCTGCATGCCTACTGATACTAGTTGGAATGATCCTAGCCCCTGTTGGAGCAGCAAATGTCACTGTAAATTCTGGAATGAAAAATTCAGACATACAGAATTTGATAGACAATGCTAAATCAGGAGATACCATTAAATTTAATGGAGGAGACTACCAGAATGTCTCAATTGTAATAAATAAGAAGTTGAATGTGGTGGGCACGAAGAATGTTGTATTAAATGGAACAGATTCTGCTGATTCGAATGGAAAAACCACTTTCGTATTCTACTTCACCAGTAAAAGTTCTGGAACAGTTCTTTCAGGATTTAACATCAACACATACACAGACTACGCTGTGATACTAAACAATGTCAACAATGTCAACATAGCCAACAACAACATAAACGGTGGAGCTAAAGGTTCCATCTACGTTGCAAGCTCATCCAACATCAACTTAACCCAAAACACAATAAAAAACTCCGATGGAAATGGAGTGACCATAGATTCATCCAAATCAGTCACACTCTACAAAAACTTGATCAACCACAACCATGGCGATGGAGTAACGGTTTTAAACACTCAAATAACCAATTTTACTCTAAACAAAATATCCTACAATGAACTAAACGCCATAACCCTAAAAAATTCAAACAACACACTCATACACAACAACAGTATAAACAACAACAAGGGTAATGGAATTGACCTTTACAACACGAAAACTACCAACATAACTGGAAACAACATCACCTACAACATACTAAACGGAATTTTATTTGATGGATGTACCACATTTACCTATGTGTCCTACAACTACTTCATACATAATTTAAACGGGATCTACTTGGATTCCATTAGTTATGGAGATATAATAGTGACTAACTTCATAGCCAAGAGTTACAAATCTGCCTTCACTCCCTACGAGTTTGATTATACTGGAACCGGAATCATGGTGGGGGACAACTTCAAAGACGACGATTCAAAAATAAACATATACTACAACTCTATCTTAGGAAATGAAGCATACTCAATTAAAAGTAATGTAAACTATGGATACCTAACGGTAGGTGCAAACTTCTATGGCACCAACGATAAATGGGCTTGTGCAGTTTGTCCAATGATTAAAACGGATATGTTGTATGCCAAGGTTGTTAAAGGTGTTAATGGAGTTAAATTGATATTTTATCAACCAAGTAATGCAAATCAGCAGGTGACCCAAGTCATTGATCAGAGCGTAAACTGGATTGTATCAGAACTAAATCCAGATGGTACAATCACCCAGATTAAAAATAAGTTGGGACAGATCACAAACGGTACCTCCTTCTTTAATTTCACAAGGAACAATAGCAAAACCTACATAGTTACAGCAATAATCAATGGTGTACAATATACTTACCAATGGGATCCAGACAACAACACAGACCAACCCAACAACGGTACAGGCAACAGCAATGGAACCAAGCCAGGCCCAGGAAATTCAAATTCAACTGGAACAGGAAACAATACCAATGGTACTGGTGGAACAGTTAACAACGGTACTGGAGGACAATCCAACTCCAATGGAACTGGTAATGGAAACAGTGGATCTGGAACTTCCAATAGTAACGGTACAGTAACTGGATCTGGAGAGGACATAACTCAAGTTGGTTTTGAAGGTACAAGTGCAAACAATGGTGGTCAGCAGTCAGCAGGAGATTCATCAGGTGGAAGTGAGAGTGGAGTTGAAGTGGCAATCAAAAACGCCATCACCAAAACAGTTACCAACCCCTTCAACAACCTGGGAATAATAGCACTCCTAGGATTAATAGGTATAGGCTACTTCAAACGGGACAAATTTAAATGAGAATATTGAATAAATCCTTTTCTACCTTTTTTTATTTTTTTAAATGAAATACGGGATAAATAATTTCTTGCAAAAGAAAAAATAAGAATAATCTGAGTTCTATTTAGAAAATTCAACGTCCAAGTGGACAGGTTTTGGTGCAGTTGAAGCAAACGTACTGGGATCCCAATGCTTGGGCTTGGTAGATTAACCTATAATTATCTCCACTTAACATCTCCTCCTGCTCATGGGGGTTTGAATTTATAAATTTAGTCCAGAACTGTTTATTTCCTCCAAATCCATATGGCTGACTGTTTGATAAACATTTCATCACATCAGTTTTGCCATCTTCATCTAAAGCATTTACTGGACAGTTTTTCACACAGTTATCACAGTATGTGCAGTCAGTTTCTTCAAGGGGTGAATCTTCATCCAGATCAAGATCTGTTAATATGGCCATGAACATAACCTTTGAACCCATTTCAGGGTGAATGATTAGATTGTGCCTTCCAAAATTGCCTAAACCTGCAGCGTATGCTGCATGCCTTAACGATACAAATCCTGACGGCATGAAGGTTTGTTTACTCATGGTAATGGGTCCTGAAGAAGGTACTATCATGACTTTGGCATTGAAGTTGGTTTTAATATAATTTGCAAGCTGATAACTCACACTGTGTGAAAAATCAGAGATCAATTTTATACCGACGGATGCAAACTGGCTGCTGTTGCTTTCCATGTTATCAACCTGTTGAAACGCAAGCACAACCATGTTTTTAACGGTTGGAAATAGTTCATGAACATCCACGGAGTTTGGACTGTTGTAATTTTCGATAGATGCAATTCCAATATCATCTACCCCTAATTCTTTGGCTTTTTCAATAATTTTTTCCTTCATAAACTTAACACCTGCTATTTTGAGGGAAACTAAATTTTATTAACATACAAATTATTTGTATACAAATAAAATTGTTGGTTTAAACATATATAATTTATCCAAAAACTGGCATAGGGTTTTGTGGGGGTTATAAGAAAAATAATTTAAATTATAAACATCTAAAAAAAATAAGTTAACTATAGTTAAGTGGAGATAAAGAATCTATGGAAAAATTGAAAGCGATCATTCAGCTCATCCGACCAGAATTACCACTTGCTGGAGGAATATGTGTCATTGCAGGTCAGATAATCGTACTACAAAACCTTCCAAGCTTGTATGTAGGGTTACTGGGATTTCTCACGGGATTTTTCATCTCCAGCGCAGCCATGGTAACCAACGACTACTTTGATTTGGAGGTGGACAGAGTAAACCATCCTCAAAGACCGCTACCATCCGGAAAAATATCACTGTCTGAAATTAAAGTTCTAACTGCTATTTTGTCAATTTTAGGATTTTTGACAGCGGCGCTACTTGGACCATTAACATTGGCACTATCAATCTTTTTGTGGGTGGTAGCAATCATGTACAACTGGAAGTGTAAGGAAACAGGCTTGTTAGGAAATGTGATGGTGGCAATTTCAGTCACGGGATTCTTCATATTCGGCGGACTTTCTGTGGGAGGATTAATAAACGGCATCATCTGGATATTTGGTGCATTAGCATTCCTATTTGATCTTGCAGAAGAAATAGCAGGTGATGCAATGGACATGGAAGGCGATAAAGAACGTTCATCCAAAACCATTGCCAGAACCCATGGAAAAAAGTACGCCCTCACAGTTTCAAGCACACTATACTCATTTCTAGTAATTTTAAGCTTAGTACCCCTAATTATGGGCTGGCTTGACCTGAAATTTCTCTATATTTTCATTCCACTGGACATGGCAATTATATATTTAGCCCTAAAAATTTTAAAAACCACAACTGCTGAAGAGGGTAGAAAAAGAATTCGTCAACTTTTCCTTACAATGACAGCGTTTGTCATAATATTTGTAGCACTATCACTACTTTAATAAGTAAATTCCAAAAAAAAATAGCTAACATCCTCAATTGATAAAAAAATAGAGATACTGGATTTTAAACCATAATTTAGTTTATTTTGAAGTTTTTGAGTAATCTGTGATGCCTAACCTGTTACCAGAGGGATCTTCAAACTCAACAGCCATTCCAGTCATGATTTCAAAAGGTTCAGATAAAAAGTTAACTCCCCTTTCCTTCAGACTATTGTACTCATCTTCAACATCGTCAACCACAAACCATATCGTGGGTTTAACATCTGGAAAACTATTTAAATCCTTCAAAATAATGGCAGGTTCCTGATCTCCCACATTAAATGCTGCCATACCCTTATCTGAAAAGTCAAACTTTAATTGAAGTCCCAAAACATCTTATAATATTTTTTAGCCTGCTCAAGATCATCAACACCTAGAAAAAAATTATCGTAGTCCTTCATTTTTCACCCTCCAAAGTTCTATGATTCCTATGATTTTAAAAATTTTAAAATTTATTGTTCTAACGAGGGGATACATAATTTCTTCAATCTGGTTTTATTACCTATAGTTGGTCTAAAACAGCTAGGAGTTTGTTGTAATCTTCTTCAACTACATTTTTCCGGAATTCTGCATCCAAATCCTTGGCAATTTCTATCATTTGTGGCCGGATATCCTTTGATTTAGATGTTAAACAAACTAATACAGATCTGCGGTCTTGGGTATCTTCAGTTCTTTGGATAAAATCTCTTTTTTCCATCCTGTCAAGCACACCTGTGAGGGTTGCACCGTCCATATCCAACCTTTTAGCTAGATCTTTAAATTTAATCTCATCTTTGTCCCACAGTGCACTTAAAACATAGAACTGGGCAGGTGTGATCTTAAATTGGGCAAGTTTTTCCTCGTAGTACCTGTGGATCTTACGCCGAACCCTGTTCAACTTGAAACAAACATAATTTTCTGGTCCTTCACTCTCAACCAATATCATAACCTCTTATAATTTTTGATGGATATATAGCATTTTCTTATTCAATTGACTATTAGTTTTCTATCATGATCCATATAGTAATGGGGGCTATGAATTTAAAAAAAATAACTAGAACTTAAAAAAAAAGAGAATTTAATAGTTTTTATTCTGCACCTGTAGGGGCATTATTTATCATTCTTTCTCTAAATGAGGGGTAACCATTACTTTTGTTCCAATAAAATTGGAGAGGAGTGCTCCAAAGACCATCTAATGTTTTGTAACTACTAGCACCCCAACTTTTAGGACTCACTGAGTGGTAAACAATATTACCATTCTTTGTGGCGTAATTCCCTATTACTATGGTTTGATAAATTTCCTTCTTGAGTGTGGTATGGTAGAAATGGGTGTAGATAACTATAGTTCCGTTTTGATAGAGGTAAGTTTTCCAGTAGTATTTGGTTGGTTTGTTCATCCCAGGATAAATTTTATCGGCAATACCAATGGAATAATGGCCTGCACTGTTCTTCTTGACACCATAACCCTTGGTAAGTGTGACCCCAGCATCTATGAGCTTAGGATATTTTGAATTGCCAAGATTGGTGGAGCTCGATATTTTTGAAGAATTAACATTTCCTGTTGCAAAAACAGTGCTACACATTACTAAAACAGAAAAAACTGCCAAAATTAATATTAAATCCTTTTTATCCATTGTATTTCATTCCTTTTTATGATTATATCCTGGTCATAATATTAACAATTAATACCATTACTACTAATACTCAATTATAATATATATGGATTTTGGTTAATTAAATTTAGCTTTGAAAATGTATCAATATTTATCGTATTAATTCTACAGCTTCCAATTAAGTAAATCCAAATTAAGAACACTACAACTTCATAACACTATTTTAAGCTGTTAATCAAGTTTTAATTGGAACATACTAATTCTTTTGTTCATAATCTGATTTGTAAATAACATTGAAGAAAAGTACAACTTTTATATTCTTAAAAAGGTAATTTCTTTAATGAAAATTCACATAATATATTTATTATGTGCAGATCTAAATTTCAAAGGGGTTGATTGTTGATGGATTTAGAATACTTGAAATCTGATACTAAACGAATCGAAAAAAAGTTTGAAGAACTGAACAAGAAGTACGATGTTATCCAACGTGAAAAGGAACTGGAATTACTTGAAAAAAGATCCAATGCGATAAACGAAGGTTCAGATGACAACTTGAAAACCCAAATTTGGGGAGATATCTACAAGGATGTCCTTGAAATTGAGAAAAAAACCGATGTAAAACCTGATAAAAAGAAGAAAAAGTAGGTTCAAGTTTTAAACTTGAAACTGTAATTAACTTGCTGGTTATTGCCTGCATAATCCTTCACAGATGCACTGGGCACACTAACAAGGTACCATGTGTTTTTAGTTTTTGTACTAGTCTGGATAAAAATACTGTTTTTTGATGCACCGCTTTTTATGGCTATGTTTTTACCGGTAATCAAATTTTTAACTGTTATTTTTGAGAAATTTGTACCTTTTTGTATGTTTTCGTTGTAACTAATACTGATGGTGGCAGTTGGTGAAACCTTGGTCTGAAGATTTTTTGGACTGGTGGACATCAACTTTGGAGCTGTGTTATCAACAGCGAAGTTTAGCCTGTAAAGGGATAGGCTGCTGTTAAATTGACTCAGAACAGATCCTGAGTGCAATATCAGGTAGTAATTTCCTGTTTTGAGTGTAGTTTTTGGTGTAAGTGTTAGTACGTTGTTGATGATACTGGTTGTGAATGCAATTTTTGTTCCACTTGAATTTAACAAGTCAATGGACATGTTTCCCTTTTTAATATTCTGGTTGAACTTCAACTGTATCTTGGTATTTCCAGGTACATTTGTCGCACCATTTTTAGGTGTGGTTCCATTAATGAGAAGGGGTTTAACAACTGTTACATTGGATTTTACTGTTTGATTATCTGCCAATGCATTCAGGGTCACAGTACCACTTTGTGTTGCGGTGTAGATTGTCACTACTTGGCCATTGACTGTGTAGGTGCCTGATGGTTTGAAACTGCCTTGGGTTGATGAGAATATCACGTTCATTCCATCAGGTACGTGACCATTAGATGGGTCGTGTTTAACCTTTGTGTTGTCGTAGAGAAAATTTGCTGTGATATTTGTTGGAATGCCATTCTTGATTAGCTTAGTACTGTTAAGGGTTAAAACCATCCATTTCGTTGCATTAACATTTCCGTATATGAAAGCTTGTGGTGAACTGTTTGATCCCCACCAGTTGTAGTTGGCGTTTACATAGTCTTTATCTGTGTAAACTATTCTTCCTTGATCTGCTATGTTTCCAACTATTCTGTTGAATTTCAGATTGGCATTACCTCCATAACCTGCAAAAACCCCACCATTGTAGTATGCAAAGTTTTTGGTCATGGTGCTGCCTGTGAGGTTGAAGTATCCTTGGTTGTACACTGCACCTCCATACTGAGCTTGGTTTGAAATGAAGGTACAGTTGTTAACTATGGTACTATTTTCGTTGAACAATGCACCACCAAATTGTGCTGCGTTGGTATAGAACACGGAGTTGTTCACAGTTAAAATTCCACTGTTTGATACTGCTCCTCCAGAAGTTGTTGTGGATCCCAATACATTATTTCCTGAGAAATTGGTGGATTTGATTGTGCAAGTGGATTTAGCAGAGTTAAATACAGCACCACCCATGAATTTTGCTAAGTTCTGGGTGAAATTGGAATTTGAAATGATTATATTTCCATTTTCATTGTAAATCGCTCCACCTCCATAGGAACTGCTGTTACCAACATTGGACTCGAATGTGCAGCCTGTGATGGTCATTGTTCCTTCGTTCCAAACAGCCCCACCACTACTTGCAGTGTTCTTTGAGAGGTAGGTGTTGGTGAGTGTTAGTTTCCCAGAATTTTTTATGGCCCCTCCAAAGTCTGAATTACCATTTATCAGTCGAATATCCACAATTTCAACTGTGCTACCCTTTGGAATTATAAATATTTGGCCTTTTTTATCCCCATCAATAATGGTGCCGGTTTTACTCTGGCCCTTGATGGTTATTTCGTTGTTTATTGTAATTCCAGTTTCATGGTAGGTTCCGATTTCAACAAACACCATCCCACTCTGCAGTGATTTGGTGGCATTTTTTATGGTTGCTTTGGGTCCGCTTTTGCTTGTGCTGTTGTAAGTTGCACTTTGACCATTCCAACTGTCGTTACCATGTGGGCTGACGTAGATGGTTGAAGATAGTGCAGCACTGGAGGTGTCTACCCCCAAACTGAAAATTAATGCCATTCCCATGAGGAACATGCCTATAAAAATTAATCTCTTATGATGTTGGATAACTATTCCCTTCCCCCCTTTTTATAATATTTTAGATGGATACTTTTTATGTACTGGGTATGTAACCAAGCATCTTAAATAAAATTTGGTTATCCCTGTTTTTTTCATAGTTTATTTGGGATATACAAACAGGGGTGGGTAAAAAAATAGTAGTTTTTAGACAATTATTTTGATTTGTAGAGTTAAAATTTTTAAAGCTGTTTTTGAAATTCTGCAAGTAACATCAGGATGTTGAATCCTTTGTTTGTTATCATGTAGTCGCCACGTTCGTGTCTTTGAATGATTAAATCATGGTCTTGTAATTTCTGTATGTGAAACAGCAGGTTTCCTCCACGAAGGCCTGTGAGTTCAGAAAGGGCACTGAAGGACTGGGCCTTGCTTGACATTTCCTTTAAAATCTGCAGTCTTTGTTTGTTTGAGATGGGATCTAAAACTTCTTTCACCAGTTTCTTTTCATGTATCGAGGAAATCTTAGGTTTCTCATCCTGAGCACTGTCGCTGTTGTAAATGTCGTTTGATCGAATTAGGTTTAACTGTTGATTGAACAAAGTTTGAACCTCACTAAAACAGGTTTCACACTTAGTGTAGGGAGCTTTATCTTTTATCCTTGCCAGTTCATCCTTTTTTTCTTTGATGGATGTTTCTGTAGCATTGTTGTTCTTTAAAAGTTCTGTGTTGCCATTTAAAAAGTCTGTGAAAACTTCTTTACATGTTGGTTTCATTTCACAGATTTCCATGTTGTTATCCAACCTGGTTTGGGCATCATCCTTCAGATATGTTATGATGGAACGTGTAAAATCCTTTCTGAGGTTGTTTAACATGAGTTCTAAATAATCCTGGTTAGATTTTTCCATCAATCGTTTAATATCTTGATGTATCTTATCCAACTTCTCATTAACGTTACTTGTAGTCATAACTTCATATTCATCCACATTTACCATGGGATCATCTATGGTTTTCTAAATAAATAAAGGTTTGTTTCTTAACCAAAACAGTCATTGAAGTACATTGAACTGTACAAGGTATATTTTTATGACGGTTTAGTATATATTAATATTGGGACATATATGGGGAGTGAAGTTAAAAAAAATTAATGGAAGGTGTTTTAGTGGTAATGAATCAAGAAATGATGGATAACATAACAAAGAACAACCTAGTATTTTTGGCAACAGCAGCAGCAGACGGAACCCCAAACGTTGTTCCAATAGGATTGGCAAAGCCATTGGATAACAAAACAGTTTTACTGGTTGCTAACTTCATGAAAAAAACCATTCAAAACCTTAAAAACAATCCCAAGGCATCGGTAATTGTTGGAAACGTGTCTGAATGCCCCTACCAGTTTAAGGGAAGTGTGAAGATCGAAGAATCAGGTAAAAATTATGATGACGCAGTTGAATGGGCTAAAAGTGTTATGGCACAATTGAACCCATTTGCAGCGGTAATACTTGAGGTTGAAGAGGTTTACTCTGTGCAACCAGGTCCAGATGCAGGTAAATTAGTGGATTAAAAAAAAATAACACCGGGGGGGGGGATGAAACAGTGAAGGTTTTAACCACCGATGGAATGGGCAACGATGAGACAGTAGAAATCGATGCCGAAGAAATAACCGGAAAAGAACTCCTAGAAACATTAAAAATATCTGCCTTTGAAGCAGTTATAGAGAAAAATAATGTGATTGTAAGGGAAAGTGATGTGTTAAGAAGCAACGACAAGATCAAGGTACTCAACATGATACATGGGGGATAAAACCCGCCATTTCTCCCTAACTTCCATGTAAACCTATTAAAATTCAAGTCAATTTAAACCATGATCTATACTACTTTCTTTTTTTTACATCCTTTTTTTGTACTCCAGTTCCCTGAATTTTATAATGAACTTGGTTCCGCATCTTTTATCCAGTTCAATTGTACCATCCACCTGGTCAACTAAGTTGTTTACAAGCTCCAATCCCAATGAATCTGTTCTTGTAAATTCTAAATTTTCAGGGAGTCCCACACCATCATCACCAACTACTAGAAGGTAGCCCTCCCCATGGCATCGTAGTGATACTGTTATCTTCCCGGTTTTACCATCTGGAAATGCGTATTTCAAACTGTTAGATACGAGTTCACTGATTATTAATCCGCATGGAATTGAAGTTTCAATGTTGAGTTCTATGTCATCGTATTCCACATGGGGTACAATTTGGTCCTTGGGTACTGCGTAGGAGTAGAGAAGATCGTTAACCAGCTTCTCTATGTACTCACCAATTTCCACGTGCATGAAATCATGGGATTGGTAAAGTTTTTCATGGATCATGGCCATGGATGTGACCCGATTTTGACTCTCCTTTAAAACATCCAATGCCACTTCATCACCACCAACATACTTGGTCTGTAGGTTTAGAAGGCTGGATATTATCTGCATATTATTTTTCACACGGTGATGAATTTCTTGAAGCAGAACTTCCTTCTCTTTAAGGGAGGCTTTGATCTTATCTTCTGATTTCTTTCTCTCGGTAATATCTTCACTCACAGTTACAAACATATCATTTGAAAGGTAAAACACTGAAATATCAAAATATTTATCCAACAGGTCGAAGTAGGTTTCAAACCTTGTTGGCACCCCTGTTTCAATCACCTTGGAATAAATTTCAAAGTAGGGAGGTTTTTCTAACTTAGAAAGCTCTGAAACCATTTTAGAAACGCAGTATTCCCTGGAAAGCCCAGTTATTTCTTCAAATGCAGGATTAACATCAACTATCTCATAATCTATTGGAATATTTTCCTTTGAATAAACTAGTTTGTTTATTGAAACAGCTTCGTTCATGGAGGAGTACAAGGCCCTGTAACGTTTTTCACTTTCTTTAAGCTGGACTTCAGATATCTTCTTAGCTGTGATGTCCATGAACATTCCTGAAATCATACCATTTTTTAAAACAGCCCCTAAAATCAACTTCAATGTGTTGCCAGCCACATCAACTGCATCTAATTCATAATCATTCAAAGTTCCGTCTTCAAATAGTTGTTCGATGAGAAGGGATCTGTCTTCAACATTTTTGTAGTGGTTTGTTACTTTGTTCTTTTTTAAATCCTCAGCATCGTTGTAACCGAACATTTTTGCCATGGCGTTGTTTGCAAAAAGAATATCTCCATTGAGGTTGGATGTGAAAACAGGAACCATGGGATTTTCCAGAAGTTCGTGGTGCAGTTTTTTATATCTGGGACATTCATCATTTGCTCCATTTCTATCGATGGTCAAATGCATAACTCTGGACAAGTTACCAGCCTCATCAAAGATAGGGGTGCAGGCAATCATACAGTAACCATCAACTGTTTCCATCATCTTTTCAACAGTTTCTTTGATTTCACCATCCAAGATCATTTGCATTGGACAATCCTTCAGGGCTTTCCCACATTCTTCACCATGTACAAGTTTGAAACATTTAGAACCCATAATATCGGCTTCGTTCATTCCAACCCTATTTTGGAAGGTTTTGTTCGCCGCAACAATTTCATTGGATACATTTAATATGAATGTGGGATGGTTAATTCCATCGAGTATAGCTCTAGAATTGATGGTGTCCATAAAATATTTCAACTCCATGTTCTGATGATCGATAAACTTTTCTTTGAATCCTGTACGTTTTCTAAATAGTTTTTAATAATAATTTTCAAAACCACGATACCAATTTCGTTGTGCACCCTATTTGATTAAGTGTTTTAAGATTCATATTTCAGTTTTTACGAAGGATTAATAGGGATTTATAATATTAACCTAAAAATATGGACTTTCAAATTGATACTGAGATTTTTTACTGATCTAATATGGATAGGGTTGAGTTTAATTTATAATTATAGGTTAGGTTATCTAAAATGTTTAAAAAAAGTTTTGAGGAAATAATGGTTCATTCCCTGTAGAATTTAAGGTCCATGTTTCCATCATCTATTTCAACGTAGCTATTTTGGTAATCCTTATTTTTCAGTTCATCAGTCCAGGAACCTGAATTTACCACTGTTTTGCTTTGGTTTATAAATGGGCCGTGTGTGTGTCCGAACACCAATCTTTCATGGGGTTCGATACCGAAAACATAACATTTTCCAGTTGAGATGGCCATTTTATATATTTGCAATGATTCTTCACTGGTTTCAAACCTTTTTCTCGGATCCTTTTCGAGCCTTTCTTTAATGTCACTTCCCTGGATAATATCCCATATTTGGCCTGCAACTCCACCTATAAAATCCTCGCTGAAGCACATTTTTTCGCTGAAATCTTCGTACATGTCGATTGTGAATGGTTCGAGCTGAATAGCTTCAAATTCATAGCCGTGTGTGAAATAGAATTTTTTGCCACTGTCTTCCAGCCTCAAGTTTCTCTTAACTTCAAATGGAAAGTTATCACCATACCTCTCTTTGAGTTTCAGCATGTAATAATCATGATTTCCAATGATGTAATGAATCTTCTTGGCTTCTAGATCCAACAGTTTCTCCAAGATTTTTTCATTTTCAAGCACAATCTCAGAGTTATTTTTCCTCCAAAAATCAAAAAAATCACCTAGAATTATTAGATGATCTAGTTTGGTGTTATAATCATCTAAAAAATTGTAGAATGCATCCTTGTTGCTCTTTTCGTATCCTAAATGTAAATCAGAAATTACCAGCATCATACTGTACCACCCCTAAAATTTTTAAAGATTCCATATGTGCATTTCCAATCTGAATATCCAGTTTAGAGTAAAATTGCATGTTTCAAAATTTTTTTAACCTTCTGCATATATTTTTGTTAATTCTACAATAAATTTTTTTAAGATTTAGTTTTGTGTTCAAAAATTATATTTGATTTTAAAATCATATAATTAACAGAGTGGGTTGTTATTAGAATAATTCATTCATTGATCCAGGTTTTTTGGGTAATCCTTGGAATTATTATTTGATTCTTATTAAAAAATTAGAGGATGATGGTATAGATGGGTGAAACAGAAATTGTGATTGAACCAGGTAAACAAGAAATTTTAATCAAACACATTGCAGATGCCTCACGTGAATTGGTATTTAAGGCTTTTACTGACCCTGAGATTTATGCAAAATGGATCGGTCCGGTGGACATGGAAACTGAACTGAAACTGTTTGAACCTAAAACTGGAGGGTCTTGGAAATACATTCAAAGGGATGAAGCCGGCAACGAGTTCGGTTTTCATGGTGTAAACCATGAGGTTGAACCAAATGAAAGAATTATTGGGACCTTTGAATTTGAAGGGTTACCTGAAAAAGGCCATGTAATTCTTGAATCAGTGAAGTTCGTAGAGTTAGAAGCAAACAAAACCGAAATTCAAGAGCAATCAGTTTTTCTATCTGTTGAAGACAGGGATGGGATGGTTGGAAGCAACATGGAACAAGGTGTAAGGGAATCCTACATGCAGCTCGATGAACTATTAAAATCTATGCAAGGCTAAAAAAAAATAATTTTAATGTTTACGAGGTTACAAAAAACCTATCCTTTTTTTTATTCTTCTTTGTAGGCTTGTTTTAACTCTTCAATGTTTATTTTAACCATCTTTAACATGGCTTCAGTCACATTTTTAACCCTTTGGGGGTTGGAATCAGACAGGTATTCCACCAATATTTTTGGCACCACTTGCCACGAGAGTCCATATTTATCCTTAAGCCAACCACAAACTTGTTCTTCTCCTTCAGCTGTCAGTTTTTCCCAGTAGTAGTCGATTTCATCTTGAGATTCGCAGTTTATAACCAGGGAAACTGCTTGATTAAATTCAATGTCAGTTACTCCGTTTAGTGCTGTAAATTCCATGCCTTCAAGTTCAAATTGAACTGTCATAACACTGCCAGCTTGTCCAGGTCCAGCTGCACTGTATCGGACCACCTTTTTTATACCTGAATCCTTGAAGATGGACACATAAAACTTGGCAGCTTCACAAGCATCTTCACCAAACCACAGAAAGGGCGTGATCCTTTGAATTATTTCAGCCATAAATTAAACCTCCAAACTTGTTCACAAGTTTCCCTTAAAACTAATTTTTTTTTAATTCTGTACATTAGATATGTGCCTTTGAAAATTTATAATTTGGGTGATCCTCCATAGTTTACTTTTTAAAATCATTTTTGTCCCTGGTAACCCACTAATTTGATAACTGTTGTTTCGGTTTTTTTTTGTTTCAATGAAAATATTTAAATAACAGAATATACTATGTTAAAAATAACATAGGTTAAAATTAACCTATACTATGTGCTGTGGTTAATTAATTGGATGTGAAAAAAATGGTTAATTCAGAACTAATTGTGCTTGGTTTGATTTATTTTAAACCTAGTCATGGATACATAATCAAGAAAAATGTAAAGCATTACTTTGGAAATCCCCACTACACTTTGAACAACAACGTACTTTACAACACACTCAAAAAACTCGAAGGAAATGGATATATCAAAGGTGAACTAGTTACAATGGAGAAAGTCAACAAAAAAGTGTACACCATAACAGCAGAAGGTGAGAAACATTTGATTGAACTTGTGGCAAAACCTGCAGAACCTGGCATCGATGAATTTGATTTCAAGGTTAAGGCAGTGTTCTTCGATCTGATACCTCAAGAATCCAGAATAGCCGCAGTCAAACCTTTGTACGAATCTAAACTAGAGATGTTAAGGGAAGCAACGGAAAAAAAAGATGAATACGGTTCATTCATGCCAATAATTGCAAAAAAAGTGTTGGATTATGGAATTATCGAACTTAAAAATTATGTTGACTTTTTGGAAAAACTCATGGAATAAGGGGGAACTAAAAATGGTAAATTGGAATATGATCATGGTGGGAATAGTCTTGGTGGCAGTAGGAACATTTTTCTCGCTATTTGGTACAGTAGGAAGTATAATTGGATTTATAATGGCAATATCTGTTGTAATTTGGTTCATAAAAGAAACAAGGGCCAATAAACCTGCCAGAATGTCGAACTAGTTTTTTTAACTATTTCTATTCTATTTTTTTTAGGTTTGGTATTGAGTTGAATTTTTCATATTTTTTTTGATGTTTGTTAGTTTTCTACAACTCTTGCACTAGGCAAGTATTTATAACAGTTCACACATACTTGCATAAGACAATAGTTGTATTATGCAACAATTGTTGATAATTTTTAGGAGAATAAAAATATGAAACTAATCCCTCAAATAAGGACAAATAATACTCAAAACAAGATGGAGGTAAAGTAAATGCAATACAAATGGATGGCATTACTTGTGGTTCTTATATCCTCTCTCATGGGTATGATAAACATAAGCATAGTTCTAATATCCCTTCCAGCAATTTTTAATGGGATACATATAGATCCCCTCAACTCATTCCAGTACCTTCTATGGATACTCATGGGTTACAGTCTTGTCACAGCAACACTTCTATTAAGTTTTGGAAGATTATCTGATATGTTTGGAAGAATAAAGATGTTCAGGCTGGGCCTCATCATATTCACCCTAGGATCCATACTACTCTACCTCACACCTTCCACAGGAGATGCAGGGGCAATGGAAATAATCCTATTTAGAATATTTCAAGCTGTAGGGACAGCTCTGTTCATGGCAAACAGTGCAGCAATCGTTGCAGACGCGTTTCCAAGAAACGAACTTGGAAAGGCCATAGGCATCAACATGGTGGCAATAATGGCTGGCCAGTTCCTTGGACTAATACTTGGAGGTGTCCTTGCAACCATTGATTGGAGGTACATATTCCTATTGAGTGTACCATTCGGATTGATTGCAACATTGTTATCCATCAAACTTAAGGAAATATCCATAAGGGACGTTAAAACCAAACTCGATATCTGGGGTAACTTGGCATTCATGGGAGGTATCACTCTGCTTTTGGTGGGTGTAACCTACGGATTAATGCCCTACAAAACTGAACTCATGGGATGGCACAATCCATGGGTCGTACTATCCATGATAAGTGGTGCAGTACTACTTGTACTCTTCCCATTCATTGAAAAAAGGGTTGAATCCCCAATGTTCCGGATGGACCTCTTTAAAAACAGAATGTTCACCTACGCAAACACAGCAGGATTTTTAGCATCCATAAACAGAGGAGCAGTAATGTTCGTGTTAATATTACTCCTACAAGGGGTATGGCTACCACTTCACGGTTACAGCTACGAATCAACACCCTTTTGGGCTGGAATTTACATGATACCATTAACACTGGGAATATTCATAATGGGCCCAGTATCAGGAGCACTCTCGGACAAATATGGGCCAAGGTGGATTGCAACACTTGGAATGCTCATCACAGCATTGGCATTCATATTCCTGGCTGTAATGCCCTACAACTTCAGCTACATCGAATTTGGTTCGGTACTTTTCCTCATGGGAGTAGGGTCTGGAATGTTCGGATCCCCCAACAGCTCATCAATAATGAATTCAGTACAGCCACAAAACAGGGGTGTGGCATCTGGAATGATGCAAACACTAAACAACACAGCGATGACAGCAAGTATGGCAATATTTTTCACCATACTCATTGTGGGAATAACCCAAAAATTTCCAGATGCCATGGCAACATCACTGGCATCAATAGGAGCCTCACAACTCGCACCAATATTCTCAAACATTCCACCTACAGGCGCATTGTTTGCAGCATTTTTAGGATACAATCCAGTGGACACCTTGTTAGCTGCACTGCCTCCACAAGTAGTGGCACAAATACCCTCAACAACCATCAGCACATTAAATGGTACCACATGGTTCCCAACCACATTTGCCAATGCATTCCTACCATCACTCAAAATTTCATTCCTCTTCGGAGCACTACTTTCCATAGTGGCAGCCATACTATCTGCAATGCGAGGTGAAACAAAAACAGTTGAAACTAAAAATTTAAACACGGAAGATGCACAAAACATACAGAAAACAGGGAAATAGGAAAAATGTGGATACTAAAAACTGGAATATTTGATTCTTCCACCACATTTATTTTTCTGTGAAACATCCTCCATTTTTTTAATTCCCAGTTGTAAGATCAGTAAATTAGTTGTTTAATTAGTTACCATATAAAAATTCAGTGATATAAAATGGGAGAGAAACAATTATCCAAGGAAAAATCTGGTAAAACAAGAAGTAAGGGAAATTTATCAGCTGAAGAAATTTCAGAAATGTCCATAGGAACCTTAATATCCAGCATAAGCCGTGCTCATCTAAGATATCTGTTTACAGAGATAGAGAAACATGGAATAACAGGAGGGCAATACCAATTTCTACTTGGACTGTCTAAACAGGATGGCATAACCCAAGAGGAACTTGCCAGTAATTTCCACATGAACCAGAGCACAATCGCAAGGGCACTTAAGAAGTTAGAAGATGCTGAAATGGTGCTCAGAAAGACAGACGATACCAACCGTCGAAAAAATATAATCACAGTTACTGATAAAGGAAGAAAGGTGGCTTCAAAGATCCAGCTTACAGATGAAAAATGGGAAGAAAATGTACATTCACTCTCAAATGCAGAAAAATCCACATTTAAAGAAATGTTAAGGAAGGTACTTCAAGAATCACTGGGTCAGGACTAACTCAACTAAACCTAACCCTAAAAACTTTAAATAATTACACTAAATATTTCGATGGATTTAATCTCCGGTGATGCTGTCAAACACACTTTTTAATTGTTTTAAATCATCAGGATTTTCTAGGGAATCTAATATGATCTTCATACAGTTGTCAAGCACAATCAGTTTAATATCATTATTACCCACGTTGTAACAGTTTCTAACCAGAATAAACAACTCTTCAGTCACTTCCTCTAGATTCATATCTTTGTCTATTGAAGGATTTGTTTTTACCATTCTCTTCACCATTTAATATAATAATAAATATTTTTTTAACCCTAAATCAATTCAACTAAACTCATTTGTATTTATATTAATAGGAACTTCTAGGATAAATAATTTATAAGATTACTTAAATTTTTCTCAAGAAAACTTGAATCATTCATACATGTTTGAAAAAGTGTTTTAAGGGACCTATAATTTGGGGTTAATAACCTTTTTTTTTTAGTTCACAAAATTTTCTCTCCTTTTTTAAGTTCAGGATGTATGACTTCAATTCCGTCTTCTTCTAGAACATCGAAGAGTTCAACATGTTGGGTGTGCACTGGATAAACACGCTGTGGTTTTATTTCCCTCACCATCTCTAATATTTCCCTGCCACTTGCATGTCCAGATGCATGGTATCCCCTCATAATATCCAGATTAAAATGGTTTAACCATGTTTCTGCCTTTTCTTCCATAATTTCCATTTGTTTATCGAAGGGTTCTGTACTGGATTTGATGTAAGTTCCACTTTCGGGTTTAATATCTATCAACTCTTTAAATTCGAAGAAGTCGCACCTGAATATGTAATCCTCTGGATTTTGACTCAGATCATGGTGGGTTACTGTGTTGTCCCAATTGATGTATTCCCTTTCCCAGATTTTGTAGTCAGCCATGAGTTGCTTAGGATCAAGATCTGAACTGCAAATCCATTCATCGTTTACACAGCTGTACCTGTCATCACTTAAGAGTCCCCATCCCTTTTTAGGTTTGTAAACCATCACATCCTCTATTTTAGGATAACCCAAACCCTCAAACAGGTTCAGGATGTAGGCCTGTTTAAGGCTTACAACCAGTTCACGACCTGTTTCTTGTGCTGCCCTATAAAATGTCACAAGCCTGTCAAGATCCCTGACAGGAAAGTTTACCACAACCAAATCTTTAAGGTCTTCAATTTCTTTTATAGCTTTAGCTTCGATTTCAAATTCAGATAAACTTTCTGAATCCCCTATTCTGGTGCCCTCTGTTATCAAGGTGTTTGGCCTGGATTTTTTTGATTCCTTAACAAACTTGTTGGTTAGTTCTGGCTGTCTACCATGAAACCTGAGATCTCCGGTGTAAACAACTGTTTCCTCATCATTTACTGCGATGTAGCCAGATGCACCTGGCAGGGAATGATCCACAGGAGCAGATTTTATGCTGAAATCCCCGATAGAAAATGGTTTGTAGGGTTTCACAATCCTAATATCCCTTTCAACAGCTAATTTCAGACGTTTATAACCGTCTCCTTTTTTGGTTGGTCCCATGTGGAAGGTTTTTTTCAGGTGAAGATACTCTGAAAAGGCTGAAGCTCCAGTTTCCTCTAGGGCCCGGAGTATCAGGTAGGATTCTTGGCTTAAGAAAATTGGTATGTCTTCACGAAGATGATGAACATATGCCACATGGTCAACATGGGAATGGCTGAGTAAAACTCCATCTACAGAAGGTTCAGGTTCATATTTGATTCCCACATGCTCGAGATAATCTTCACGATATATTCCCTTGATGTACGGCAGAAATTCAAGTTCCACAAAGTCTAAAATACCGTTGGATTTACGGGGCTGTAAAAATTCTGATAAATATTCATTGGCCTTGGAGAAACCCATACCAAAATCCAGGAAAAAAGAAGTTTTACCATCCTTAACCAGTATTTTGTTTCCTCCAATTTCATCTACACCTCCGTAAAAGTCAATATCTACCATTATCTCTTTTGCCTCCCTAGAAATTCCCTTTCACCATATAATAAAACCACAGCTCAATTTGTATATATTTAGTATGTACAAGTATATAATACTTATTTAAAATTTTAATTTAGGAATATATTTTTTCCACAAAAATTGGTGTGAACCATTAAACAAAGATTATAATCCGTAATATTCGAAAATATCTGCAAATGGCATCAACACGTCTTTCCTTGTTTTTTTCTATGGACTTGTTATTGATATTATTTATATAATCAGAGGGTATATAAAATAAATAATTGGTGATGGTGGTCATTGGTTTAGAGGGGATGTTTTGAAATTATAAATTTTAAAACCAAGTTCGTAGTAAATTTGAGGCCACCGTAAGAATTTAAATTAATTTTGTATAAAACATGATTACCAAATCAAAAACAGCTCAATTTAAAGGGATGGCCACATATCTATCTGTTATCGTGGTACTTTTAGGGGTTTTATTCCTAGTTGGATGGCTGTTCAATATCAAACCACTTATAAGTCCCGGTTCGGACTTTTCCACTATAAAATCAAATGTTGCAGTTGCATTTATTTTAATTGGTTTAGCCTTATTTCTAATCCTAACAAGGGGATCCATTCCAAAATACAGGTTACTCGGAAAATTTTTGGCGTTATTAGTGTTTTTAATGGGTGTATTAACTTTATTCGAGTATCTCTTTGGATTAAACCTTGGAATCGATCAACTCTTCTTTAAAGAAGCTGCAGGGGCATTTAACACTTCATCACCCAATAGAATGGCTTTCAATGCATCAGTTAACTTGGTGTTGGCTGGTCTGGCAGTGATGGTCATTGATGTCCGGGTAGGTCATTGCCAAGAACTTTCACAGGGGCTGGCATTTTTAGGTGGTGTGGTTTCCATCTTGGCATTACTCGGATACTCCTTCAATGCTTCAATACTCTACCATCTTCCCCAGTTTACAGGAATTGCAATCTACGCAGCCACTACATTTATCCTAATTTTCTCAGCCATACTACTTGCAGATCCAGACAATGGATTCATGAAACTCCTAGTCAGTGACACCCTAGGAGGATACTTTGCAAGAAGGGTTCTGCCCCTGATAATTATTGTACCATGGTTACTGGGATTTTTAATAAAATTGGGAATCAATTATGGAATTTATGATTATTCCTATGGCTACGCTCTCTTGATATTTTTTATAATCTTGTTTTTAACTGTGATTTTGGGAATAACAAGTTATTCTATAAAAAATATTGAAAAAGAGAGAAATAAGGTCAATCAAGATTTGAAACAATCAAAAATGGAACTTGAAAAAGCCAAGGAAGATCTTGAAGAAAAGGTTAAAGAAAGAACCATAGCACTTGAAACTTCAAACAACGAACTTGAACACTTTGCCTATGCCACATCCCACGATCTAAAGGAACCACTTCGAATGATAACCAGCTTCTTACAGCTCTTAGAACGTAAATATGACAACGATCTCGATGAAGATGCCCATGAATACATAGGATTTGCAGTTGACGGTGCCAAACGCATGAACGAGATGATAAACGATCTACTAGAATATTCCAGGGTCACAAGTGAAGAAAGGGTTTTCAAAAATTTAGACACCCAAAAAATACTGGATGAAGCCCTACTAAATCTGAAGGTAGCTGTGGATGAATCAGGAGCCATAGTAACCCATGAAAATATGCCGGTTGTAATGGGAGATGAAAAGCTCATGGTGCAGCTCTTTCAGAACCTCATAGGAAATGCCATTAAATATTGTGACACTAATAAAATCCCTGAGATACATGCTACAGCAAAGAAAGAAGATGATCATTACCTGTTTTCAGTTTCAGACAATGGAATTGGAATTGATTCAAAACATCTAGCTAAGATATTCACAATATTCCAGAGGTTGCATAGGAACGATGAATACAATGGAACAGGAATTGGCCTTTCTATAGCTCAAAAAATAGTCCAACAACACGGAGGAGTTATATGGGCAGAATCTACACCTGGAGAAGGCAGCACATTCTACTTCACCATGCCCTTGCCCTAGTATTAGGGGAGTGTTAAAGGATGAACCCAGTATTCAACCCAATGATGGGGTAGAAGTAAATAAAATTTAACTTATCTTAATATAGGATTACTATGGGGGATTGATGACCATCGCAAAGATAGATCTAAAAAAAGAGAATAGAGAACTGTATTATCCTAAAAAAGGTCAGGTTAATCTGATTGACGTGCCTGAAATGAACTTCCTATTGTTGGATGGTGAGGGGGATCCCAACACTTCACAGGAGTATCAGAATGCCATGGAAACAATTTTTCCAGTCTCATACAAGGTCAAATTCATGAGTAAAAAGGAATTAGATCGGGACTATGTTGTCATGCCTCTTGAAGGTTTATGGTGGACCGATAACATGGAAGATTTCAGTGTAGAGGATAAGGACGGCTGGAAATGGACAGTGATGATTCGTCAACCAGATTTTATTGATATTGAAATGGTAAACTCAGTTGTGGAGGAAATTTCGAAGAAGAAGGAACTTCCATCCATCAAACAGTTAAGGCTTGAAAAATTTAGAGAGGGAAAATCTGCACAGATACTGCATGTTGGTCCATTCTCTGAAGAGGGACCCACAGTAGAAAAACTTCACGAATATATCGAAGCAAATGGATACAGTTTCGATGGAAGTCTTGACGGAACTAAACACCATGAAATATATTTAAGTGATATAAGAAGGTCCAAACCAGAAAACCTCAAAACAGTGATAAGACAACCTGTAAACTAATATTCACAGCAATTTAAAAGAACACAGATAAATAAAGGATAAACCTCTCGAATTATCCTATGTCAAATTTATCATATGATTGTAATGCATGAAACTGAACTGCATAGTTAAACAGTTTTAGGGGATAAATCATAAAAAATGTATGTCTTTGGAGTCAATATATTAAAGTATGAAATCTTTTTTCCATGAAAAATTTCATATCTACAGTTTCAAGTACAGGGACAATTTATCCATCTTAATAACTTTTTTTTCATTCATTTTATTTCTGGCCATACTCATTTTCATACTATTCAATTCCACACCCCTCATGAATGCTGATCTGTCGTTATTTGAGAAGGTAGTTTCGGCAGTGTTGTTGTTATCATTTTTGTACAGTGGACTGCACTGTGTGGGCTACTTGGATCACATATTAAAATCTGTAATTCTCTACGATGATGAACTAATCGAAAATAAAAAGGAAACCAATGGTGGAAACGCATTTGTGGCCATTGTAATTCCAACGTTAAACGAAGATCCAGACATGGTTAGAAAAACAGTTATGGATGCTAAATCTTTGGACTACCAGAACTACGATATCTTCTTAATAGACAGTTCTACAGACCTGGAAATTCGTGATAAAACTGAGGAAATGTCCAAGAAGTTGAATATAAACTATATCTACAGGGATAATTTGAGGGGTTACAAGGCGGGTTCCATCAATGATTCAGTTGCTTGCCTCCATGAGAAATTTGAGTACCTACTTATTTTAGATTCTGATCACAGACTGAAAAGATCGGTACTGGGAGATCTCATACCACTACTGGAAAATGATCCTGATCTAACTTTTATACAGACGCCCCAGTACTTCAAAGCCCGTGAAAATGACAGGCTGGGATTGGCGTACTCATTTCAACAGCATATCTTTTATAAACACATATGCAGAGGACTGTGTGTAAACAAAACTGCATACATATGTGGAACCAACGTTATCCTACGTTTAAACCATTTAAAAGAAGTTGGAGGTATGGATGAAACTTGTATAACTGAAGACATATCAACATCATTCAAACTGCACAGTAACGGCTGTAAATCTATTTACATTGATAAAGTATATGCAGAAGGTTTGGCACCTCCATCACTATCTGCTTACTATGGTCAGCAGCTCAGATGGTCCTACGGCACATTTCAAAACACAAAGAGGGTTATTAAAAGATTTATAACGGAACCAGGTACTCTTAAATCGTTACAATGGTGGGAGTACATAGTTTTAAACGGTACATGGTACTTCATAGGTGTTGCTATATTTGTATGGCTTTTGTATCCTGTTATCGTCCTCATTTTCAATCTCAAACCATTGGTGTTGGGGTCGCTAAACATACCATTTTACATATTTGTAGTGATGATCATAACCCAAACACTTGCAAGCTATTTAGAAAGGGGTTATCCACTCAGAAAACTCCTACTTTCACAGGCCCTATTTTTCAGTTTGTTCCCGGTTTATACCAAGGCACTGATATATGGACTGATGAACAAGGAGTTAAAGTTCAATGTAACTCCAAAGGAAGGTGCGAAAAATAATGTAGAGAGAACTGAATTTAAGGAAATTCTACCCCAAATAGGGTTTATGATCATTTTAACCATCTCCATAGTTGTGGGAATTATTAAACTTGGAAATGGAGAGAACACAGCAACATATCCTTCAATAATTTTATGGGCAAGTTACAGTCTATTAATGCTCGTGATATTCATAATTTACTTTTATTTAGATGATAAATCTGTTAAAAACCCGGATTTAAACAGTTAAATGTTTTTTAAGTTTTTGGTATAGTTATCTTCCTACGAATTTTTTATTTATATGTTCTAGTGAGCATCACGAACTGTGAAAAAATGTATTTATGTACAAGTACAAATAATAGTGCATTATGAGAACTATTTATGACCAAATGTGAAACTTTTTATAGTAGTAGGTCTACTACTTTATATGAGAATGGGAAGATGAAAAAAAAACGATATCTTGGAAAAAACACTGAAAATGATTTTCATACCTAATGGAACCAGCTTAATTTCATCATCAGCCTTAAACAAAGGTTCCGTTCGAATGATTCAATCTTTTCAAGAACATCCAGATAGAATGCCTCCAGGACCTCTCACAAAACTAATCCTGGAGGCTAAGAAAGAATATGAAATAAAAACCTGTCATGGTGAAAAATGATGGATAAAAAGCTGATTCACATATCTGATCTTCATTTTGGGGAATATAAATTCGATGAAAAGCTTAAAAACAACCTTAAATTTCAGATAGAATACGAAAATCCCGATCTTATAGTGGTGGCAGGGGACATAACTGCCCTGGGATATCTGGAAGATTATAACTTGGCCAGGGAATTTCTATACGAACTCAACAACATAGCTGAAACCTACGTTGTACCAGGAAATCATGATTCATGCAACGTTGGTTTGGTACACTTCAGAAAGCTCATAGGAGAAAGAAGATTTGTTGCAACGGACAAAAATGAAGATATCGTACTAATTGGTCTTGATTCTTCAGAACCGGACATCCACGATGGAAAAATAGGATTTGACCAGATAGAATGGTTAAATGATGTACTAAACAAGATTCCCAGGGACAGATTTACCGCAGTGACATTCCACCATCACCTACTGCCAATACCACAAACCGGCCGTGAAAGAAACATACTCCTGGATTCTGGAGATGTTTTAAAACTTCTGGTTAGTCACGGTGTTAACCTAGTGCTAAATGGACATAAACACGTTTCAAATGCCTGGAAAATAGATGATATGGTGATATTAAATTCAGGTACAGCCACAACCAACAGACTCTACGGAGATAACTCACCCTCATACAACAAGGTACTGGTTGATGATGAAACCATAACAGCGTACAAAATTAAAACAGAAACAGGTGAAGAAAAATTACTTGCACATTACACCTACGAACAACAGATCCACAACAGGTCCAAAATTCCAACCATATTCTCCTATTAATTATTCTCCCTTAACATTTGAACTTGACAAATCACGAACAATGGAGAACAGATTCTAAACTCCATTATACTAATTGTAACATACTTATTTTAAATTTATTAGCTTGATCCAATTTAATCATTTTATTCACTTTCTGTTTAGGAAATGATTGGTTTTTATAGTAGAAATGTTAAGTTAATGTTAATTATTAATAATGAGTACTGCATAAATTAGTTAGTAATAATCTTAGGAGAAGGGGAATCCCAAAAAATGTATACACTACTCCTACTAAATGTGGTTTTCCAATGAATCAAAAAAGAACCGTGCTCATTGTTTTGGGCGTTTTAATAGTGGTTGGATTGGCTCTGACCACCACCTACTCAAGTTCAGACACCAACAAGATCAAAGTAGCATACATACCCTGTGATCATGATGCTGCATTGTTCATTGCCCTTGCACAGAACAAGTACAGTGCCAATGGTTTGAATGTTGAACCAACATCGATATCAACAGGATCCAGCATAGTGTCAGCCCTTGCAAGTGGAGATATTGATGTGGGTTATATTGGTATAGCACCGGCACTACAGGGAATAGCTGAGGGTGTACCAATCAAGATAGTCGGGGCAGTGAATGAGGATGGCAGTGGAATAGTTGTAAATACCAATTCAGACATCAACAACACAACAGATCTGGTGGGTAAAAAAATAGCAACACCTGGTGTGAGCTCCATACAACAGGTTTTACTCCTTTACCAACTGGCCAAGTACAACATCACAAAAAATCAAGTTGATATTTCATCTGTCAATATATTCATGCTCCCAAGCACCCTTGCATCGGACAAGGTGGATGGATACATTGCATACGAACCCTACGTTTCAATTGCACCTTTTACAAATGTTGGAAGGGTGCTGATGTACTCTGATGAGATAATGCCCAACCATCCATGTTGTGTTATTGTTGCAAGGCAGGATTTTATTGATCAACACCCGCAGGAACTTCAAACCTTCCTGGACATACATAAAAACTGTACAGAATTTGCAAACAACAACACAAACCAAACAGCAAGCCTGGTTTCAGATGAATTAACAACCAACCCTGAACTTGAAAAAACAGCCCTTAAACATGTGATCTTCGTATCACAACTCAACAACGACTTCCAAACCAAGGTACTGGACTTTATGAACATCGAGATCGAAATGGGATATCTGAAGAAAAACCTTACATCCAGCCAAATATTTGATTCAAGCTTTTTAGGTGATTGAATTTGCGAAAAACAATAATCTCACTGGTAATACCCGCTATAATAATAGTTATATGGGCAGTTCTTACCACTTATACTGGAATAATTCCATCGTACCTTATTCCAAGTCCACATGATGTTTTTGAAGCATTTAAAAGCCTTTTAATGAATGGCACACTTATACAAGACACTATTGACACGTTGAGTCGTGTTATACTAGGATTTATTGTGGCGGCCATTGTGGCTGTTCCACTGGGAATATTAATCGGATGGTCAGAAACTGTTGAAAATTATCTGAGCTTCATAATAGGAATACTCAGGCCCATACCACCCATCGCATGGATACCCTTTGCAATACTCTGGTTCGGGTTAGGTCTTGGATCTGCAATTTTCATAATATTTGTAGGCAGCGTATTTCCAATACTCATAAGTACTGCAGATGGTGTTAAAAGAATAGATAAGGTGTACATAGAATCTGCATATACATTGGGTGCCGATAAACTTCAAACCATTAAGAAAGTGGTTTTTCCAGCTGCACTGCCCAACATAATCACAGGACTCAAGGTAGGTATGGGAATAGCCCTCATGTGTACCGTGGCAGCAGAGATGATAGGATCAAACAATGGATTGGGATACCTGATACTGACTGCAACTAGTATGCTTGACAGTGCAAGTGCAATAGTGGGTATGCTGGCAATCGGAGTTATAGGATTGACATTTGAATACATATTCACTCGAATGGAAAGAAAACTAAACTGGTGAGTGTCCATGGTTTTTAAAATTAAAAAGGTCAATAAAAACTTTCAAAACAAGACAATGGAAATGGAAATTCTCAAGGACATAGATCTCACCATAGAAGATGGAGAATTTCTAGTTCTTCTGGGGCCATCTGGTTGCGGTAAAACAACCCTGCTTAGAATGATAGCTGGACTTGATTTCCCAACTACAGGGACCATAACAGAAAATGATGTACCTGTATTAAATCCAAGTCCAGAACGGGGCTTTGTATTTCAACAGTACTCATTATTCCCTTGGAGAACAGTGCTTGATAACGTGGCATTCGGACTAGAGGTCAATGGGATAGATGAAGAAGAGAGGTACGAAAAGGCTAAAAATTACATTGAAATGGTTGGATTATCAGCGTTCCTCGAGAGCTACCCCAACCAACTGTCAGGGGGTATGAAACAGAGGGTTGCAATTGCACGTGCCCTTGTAAACGAACCTAACTCACTCTTGATGGACGAACCATTCGCTGCTTTAGATGTGCTCTCAAGACACAAACTACAGAAGGAAATCATCCAAATTTGGGAACAGGAAACTAAAACCATAATCTTTGTGACCCACAACGTTGATGAAGCAGTTTTCTTGGCAGACCGCATACTGGTGTTTAGCGAACGCCCTGGAAGAATAATTGAAACATTTAACATAGAACAAGAAAGGATACGTGACAGAACATCCGAAGAGTACCTTGCTATTAAACGCAAAATAACTGGGCTACTTGAAACCAACCAAAAATTCTAATTTTTTACACACCGCAAGTCCCCATAATACAAATGGAAGGATTGGGGATATTTAAACAGTATTAAGAATTACAAAACAGTTTAGGTGTGAGGATGTTCCTAAATTAATTCTTTAGTATTGGGATGTAAGACTAAATGGGAACATCCTCGTCTTTTGTTCTTATAAATATCCTATATATGTTTATTTTTTAATGAACAATAATGTTAAATTAATTTTAACTAGAAAATATTTGAATAAAACCGGAAAATCAATCCACTAAATATACATTGAAGTCCTTAAATAAAACATGAATTTTATAATGCCTATTTTAAAATTTAGTGTAGTATTAGGTTCATTCTGGTTTTATGCAGTGCTTTAATGGTCACTCTGCTGAAAATTTTTAAAAACAATTAAATATTCTTCAAACCCTATTATTGATATATAATTAGGGGAGGGAATTATTTCAATGAATTATTATAAACTACCAATGATATTTTTAGCAGTGTGTCTCATTTTTGCACCTGTATCTGATGCATGGACATGGAGTACCCATAGCAACATTGTTGATTCTACATATTACTCATTACCCACTTCGATCCATTCTAAACTCAGTTTAAGTGCAATGCGAGATGGTTCAAACGATCCTGATGAAAAATTTCATGATTATCGTGATCATAGCTATCCAAACAGCTACAACAAGGCACTGTACTACTTAAACCAGGGTTCGAGTTACTACAAGCAGAAAAAATATTATGAGGCAAGCAAATCCTTTGGTATTGCAAGTCACTACATATCCGACACATTTTCAGCACCCCACTGTGTGAGTGGAGAATTATCATCACAGCACCAGGCATATGAAAATCAGGCAAGCAAACTCAAACCCCATATCACTGCAGTCACTGGCAACTTGAAGGTACTCATGTACAATGGGTACACAACTGAAAAATCTGACTGGTCCAACTGGCAGAAAACACGTAGCACCTACTACACCCAAAAGGATCTAAACAGGGCAGCATCAGTAACCTACATGGCAATATGTAACAGCATAAAATCAAGCAGCACAACCAAACCAATTTTAACCAACACAGGTAAGTACGTTGGCAATTCAAAAACCAAGAAATTCCATCTAAAGAACTGCAGATACGTGGATCAAATCAGTCCAGATCACAAGGTGTACTTCAGTACAAGACAAGCCGCAATAAATGCAGGATACTTACCATGTAAAGTTTGCAACCCTTAAACCAAAAAATTCAAATTTCCTTTTTTTTTAGGTACAAATGGTAGATGCAATGTTTTTTTCGGTTTTGTTTTATAAAATTTTATAGTTTTCTCAACAATTCTTTAGGGATTTACATCAGTTTCCAATTAAAATTTTGAAAATATCTATTTAAGTTGTTGATTGGTGTTGATATCATACTAAAATTATATATTGACTAAAAACAAATAATAATATAATGATTGGGGATGTATGGAACGTGGTGGGTTTGTCTGTAAATAATATTCCTTACTATGTTGTTTTGAATGTAAAAATTTGTGGATATATTTCTTTTTGGAAGCTTTAGATACAAACATAAAATTGATGGAGAATTAACCATGACCATGAAGCTTAGGAAACAATCAAAAAATAGGGCCATTAACAGGGAGATCCATGATGATGTGGGTAAGGACCCTGAGGAACTTGATCAATTCCTGGAAAATATTGGAAAAAAAATAGACGAAACAAAGGAACTCATCATCCATGAACTTCATAAGATTCCAGAGACAGGAAAACCAGAAAAGAAGACTGAACCTAGAAGATCCCTTAATAAAAGGCAGTAAACAAAATTTTATTTATCCCAACTTTTCAAGGGCATTTGAAACTGCTTCTTGGACTTCTAAACTATCATCTTTTAAAAGATTCTTCAGTGGACTGACAGCTTTTTTATCTCCTATACTTCCCAAAGATTCTGCAGCTGCTTTTCTAACCCATGAATTTCCATCTTTCAATGTTTGAATAAGTGGTTCTACAGATTTTTTTAAACCAATGACCCCAAGAGCCTCAGCAGCTTGACTGCGAATTTGCCATTTATCATTGGACAGGGCACTTGTAAGAAGATCTACCGAGGGTTCACCAATTTCCACCAGTGCTACCATGGATTTATTTCTAACACCACTGTTCTCATCCCCCAATGTTTCAATCAATCCGGGAACTGCTCGTTCATCCCCTATTTTTCCCAGTATCTCGGATGCATACCATCTTATTTTCCAATTCTTATCTTCAAGAGATTTTAAAAGGGGTTTGACAGAGGGACTTCCAATTTCAACAAGTTGAACTGTGGCCTGTTTTTGAAGTTCATGATCATCGGATTTGAGAGATTTTACGAGTTCCTCAACAGACTGTTTTGTTGGTTTAGGGTTTTCATCAGTTGATTCCATCCCTGAATTGGGTCCTGTAATTTTTCCAATGGCAAATGCAGCTTCCCTTCGAACAGATTCATCCTGCTCAAATTTAAGAAGCCTTGTGAGTCCTTTAATATCTCCTTCTCGTTCCATTTTTTTAATATCGGGTTTTTGTAGCCCTAAAATTTTCTTGAGGTCCATTATCTTTTCCACCTTGACTAAAAAAATCTTCTAAATTTGTTAGTTGGGAAAATCATTAGTAGATCGATACTTAATAATTTTTAAACTGTATTAACATTTATAAGAAATTATTTGGTTTGCATGTCTTTGAAGTTTACACTTGTGAAACATTTATTTTTGATACACTAAAAAGTAGTTGTGATACAGTTAGTTAAAAAAATTTTATTTTATTGGTGGTCCGAGATATGGCAATAACAGCTAAACTGAACATAGAAAAAACGTACGTGAAAATAGAAAACAGTTGCACTGGAACATTTTTACTTTTAAACAAAGAAGAAGCAGTCAAATTAATGGATGATCTGGCTGTTGTTACAGAAAAAATGTAAATAAATATTAAAGTTTGAGAACAGATAATATGTATTGAATTATTGTTACAGTTGAATTGATGATTAACATGGATAACAGGCTAAAAGTAGGGTTGGGAGTTATATTTTGCGTTTTAGGTGTTCTAATTATTGTAAGCAATTTTTTTTACATGATTGTAATACCTGGGGGGCTGTTTTCAATTCTTGTGGGATCCATGTTGATCTACGATTCAGTTAAAAAATAATAAAAATTGGAGACGAGTTTTTTTTTAACTATGTGGGGAGGAAAGTGATTTGTTTTTAGAGGAATTAGAACTGAAGATTGGTAAATTTATTGAAACCAGTGATATGAACTTGGTAGAGGATCTTGATGGGCTGCAGATATTTGACAAGCCCCTCATTGGAGTGGCAGCTTCGGATGATTCCCTCTGGAACACCTTGAAAAAACCCGAAGTTGTGGGGCCTGACCATATGGCACCTACTGAATGGATGTCCGAATCAAAATCCGTTCTATCATATTTTCTGCCCTTCACTGAAGCTGTGAGAAAATCAAACAGAACTAAGGGTATGCCTTCAATAGAATGGCTTTACGGACGTTGGGATGGTGAACTATTTAACAATGCACTTCGATCCTTTATGGTGGAATCTTTAGAAGATCAGGGTTTCAGAGCTGTTGCACCTGCACTGAATGAAGGATTTTCTGTGGAAAACCATAAGAGCAACTGGTCCGAGCGTCATGTTGCCTACATAGCTGGTCTTGGAACCTTCAGCATTAACAGATCATTAATAACCAACAGGGGAACAGCAGGCCGTTTTGGAAGTGTTATAACAGATTGGGAGCTTGAACCCAAACCTAGGGATTACACAGAAGTTAACGAGTACTGTGATGGTTGTGGTAGTTGTATTTCACGGTGTCCATGCAAGGCAATAACCATGGAAACCATGGACAAGGAGCAGTGTTTCGGTTTCTTAAACAAAATATTAAAAAGAAACCATCCCCGTTACGGTTGTGGAAAATGTCAAACAGCAGTTCCATGTGAATTTACAAATCCAACGACTCATGATGGTTGAATAAAAAAATAGTTAAATTTTGGAATGGGAAATTTCCTATTTCTTCCATTCCTTACAATTTATTTTTGGTGTTCAATTTTTTAGATTTCAACCTATTATTTCTTGTTTAGTAGAGTAGTGTGGGGTTTTCTTTTTCATCTATATGTTGTAATCGTTCGTGGGTTGTTTGGTTTAGTGTGTCAATGGATTCCATGATGTCGTCAAAGAGCATTTCCACCATATCCTTGCTGAAACTTTCCTTCACAACAATTCTTAACACCGCCACATCATCTGCGTCCTCAGGGAGTGTGTAAGCAGGTACAATCCATCCTTTTTGTCTTAACTTTTCTGATAGATGGAATACAGTGAAGTCACAGTTTTTAAGCTGGACAGTTACGATTGGAAACTGTATGCTTTTGTTTATCACATCGAATTTTCCTGATCCATTCAGTTTGGATGCTAAATAATGGGCATTTTCGCTCATATTTTCCATGATGTCTCTGTAACCTTTCATTCCCAATCTTATGAGGTTGTAGTACTGTGCTATTATTGTGCTGCTGCCCTTTGAGAAGTTAAGGGAGTAGTTGGGCATTATTCCTCCGAGGTAATTTATTTTAAATATGAGTTCTTCTGGAAGGTCTGATACATCTTTGAATATTAGCCATCCCACACCAGGATACACCAGTCCGTACTTGTGTCCAGAAACATTGATTGATCTGACCTGTTCGAGTCTGAAGTCCCATTTAAGGTCGGGATTTAAAAATGGCAGAACAAATCCCCCACTTGCTCCATCAACATGTATTGGTATGTCCCATCCCTTGGTTTTTTTAATTTCAACCAGGGCATCATTTATTTCTTCCACTGGATCCATTTGTCCTGTGAATGTGGTTCCGACCACTGCACCCACTGCTATGGTGTTTTCATCCACATGTTTTTTAATATCTTCCGCTGTAACAGTGTACACATCTTCTTTTAGTCCGCTTATACAGCTAAATGAAGACATTATTTGGGTTATTTCTGTTTCTGTTTCTTTGCAAATGTTCTTCTTGAGTGGTATGAGTTTGAGTTCCACATCGAAGTAGAGTGCAAACTTTTCCCATACTGTGTGGACATCTGCACCTATCACGATGTTGGGTTTGTCTGTGGATTTTCCTTCTGCTTCTCTTCGCTTTTTCCATGACCATTTGTGTGCAAGTAAACCGAGCATTATAGATTCTGAGGAACCTATTGTGCCGCTTCCAATTGATTTAGCATCTTTTGGTGCGTTGAATAGTCTTGAAAGCATGTTGACTACTCTGTTTTGAATCACTTCTGTTTGTGGGTATTCATCGTTGTCAACGTAGTTTTTTCCGATGCTTTCCATGATCAACATGTCTGCTTCAGGTTCCATCCAAGTTGTTACGAAACTTGCAAGGTTGAGTGCAGGGTTACCATCCAGATTCAGTTCATCATGTATTATTTGATATGCTGCTCTGGCAGGCATTCCTTCTTCAGACATTTCATACTTGGGTACAGTTTTTCTGAAGTAACGACTACCGTAAGTTGTTGTGTGTTCCCTTTCAGATTTGCTCATATGTTCCAGATTCTTTTTATCCGATAACATTAAATTATTCCCCCTTAATTTTTTTTTTATAAGTAGATGAGTTTCATTTCATAATTTTTATAATGCCTATGGAATTTATAACCTTGGAAATGTGAATGAAACATTTAAATTAAATTAAGGAAAACTGAATCCTGTAGATTTTGTGATTGGGTGGGCTGATTTCATTTTGTTTTAGTTTTTATCATAGATATATTTTTTATTTTGGATTTAAAATGTTCTGATGTGGTTTTATTTTGTTTGGGTTTTATTAGGTAGCGTTACAAAACTGTATGTAGTACATTTTAATGACGGTTTAGTATATACTTATATTTTACCATAATATTGATTGTCAGTCAAAATATTTTGAGGTGAAACTATGGGAGTTAAAGAAGAGATTCATGCACAAATTATGGGAGCACTAGCTGGGGCTAAATTTCCCCTTGAAACACCTGAAGAACTTTTAGGATCATTTCCAGATGGTGCAGAAACAACCTGCAGATCTGGTGAGGTTGAGCTTAAAGCTGGTGATGCAGGTAAAGTATTAACTGGTGAAGATTTCCCATTTAAAAGTGCAAAAGAAGTAGCTGATGTAATTGTTGAAAGGGCAGGTTTGTAAACCTCCCTTTTTTCTTGTTTTAAATAGTTTGAAGTCTTATTTTAGATGATTTTATTCTATTCTTGAAATTATTTTATTCTATTTTCAGGGTCATGGAATGGATATGGGGTCATGGCAAGTTTTATATGCAAGCATAAGGAAACATATTTCCGGTGATAGTTTGATTGATCTTAACAATAATTTACACATGATTATAGGTTTAGTTGGAATTGGGGGGCTGGCAGTGAGCATGCTGCTAGTAGGTGTTTTAATGTTTACTTTATCAGCATTTTATCTGAGGAAACCAATGATTGCAGGTTTAATAGGCAACCTTTCTTCATTCACAGTTGCTATTGGAGTCATACTCCTCTTCATAAGGAAAGATTTAAATAAAAACCAAACTTAACTATTTTTTTTCTTCATATCTGGTTAAAACATCGAGTAACTTAATTTATTCATGATTTTTTAGCTTTAACTTTTTGATCACAGATTCATAAACCCAATTTTTATTATTCCTTTTTAGTTGAATTTTGTATGATGGGTTGAACAAACTCACCATGTTACAACCATACATTTAATTAGTTGTTTATTTATGTTGATTTGTTAAACAGTTAATGATATAAACCAGTATTTGGGGCAAATAATTTCAATTTAGATGTAATATTATTTTTAGCCAATAATTATTACTTAAATGTAATATTTACAATAATATTCTATTTATTTTTGGAAAAGAAACGAAAGTTTAATAAATAGAGTTATACTACTTTTTTATTAATTTAAATGATTTAAATAACTTCAGGATTGGTTATTTTTTTGAATTGTTTATTCATTTGAAGGTTTAGAATTAATAAAATCTTATGGGTATATAAAAATCATATGATAGGTGATGTACAATGCTTAATGTCATGTTCAATGCGAAATCGGTTGCAGTTATAGGTGCATCTGAAACCAAGGGTAAAATAGGAAATGATTTGATGATCTCTCTGTTAAATTATTACCATGGAGATATCGTACCAATAAATCCAAAGGGTGGAGAAGTAATGGGGATTCCAGCACATACCTCCATCAAGGATTATGGATACGTAGATCTTGCTGTTATAGTCATACCTGCTCCATTAGTTCTCAGGGCAGTGAGGGATTGTGGAGAAACAGGAATCAAAAATGTGGTTGTGATATCTGCAGGATTTAAAGAGGCAAGTGAAGAGGGAGCAAGGCTCGAGAAGGAACTGGTGGAAATATGCAATGAATTCAACATAAACCTGGTTGGTCCTAATTGTTTGGGTATAATGAATACCTACAACGATATGAATGCATCGTTCTCTTCAGACATTGCACACAAGGGAAAAATTGGTTTCATGACCCAGTCAGGAGCAATATTTGCTGCAATTCTTGACTACGCAGATAAGAAGAACATAGGATTTTCCAGACTCATAAGTCTTGGTAACAAGGCAGGGGTCAATGAGAAGGAGTGCATGGAAAATTTCATGGAAGACGAAAACACAGGTGTAATAACAGCCTACCTCGAGGGAATCGTGGATGGTCCGGGATTTATCCAAGCAAGCAGAAAAGCTTCGAAGAAAAAACCTGTGGTTGTTATAAAGTCCGGAACAACTGCCAAGGGATCAGAGGCAGTGTCTTCCCACACTGGAACAATAGCAGGTTCGGACTCTGCATACGATGCAGCATTTTCCCAATGTGGAATTCTTCGTGCAAGTTCCCTTGAAGAGATGATGGACTTCTCCAGAACTCTAGCACTTTTCCCACTTCCTAAGGGTAATAAAGTAGCCATAATCACAAATGCTGGTGGTCCCGGTATCATGACAACAGATGCTACCATCAAGGCAGGTCTAGAACTTGCAAATTTAACTGATGAAACCAAACAAAAATTAAGGGAAGGATTACCAGACACAGCAAACGTTAAAAATCCAGTGGATGTACTTGGAGATGCCAGCCCAGAAAGGTTTGGATTTGCACTGGACATAGTGCTTCAAGACCCAAATGTTGACGGTGTGATCTACCTTGTAACACCACAATCAGTAACTGATCCAGAGGGAACAGCCAAGGTTGCAATAAAACACGCAACCAAATGTGCTAAACCAGTTCTTTTCAGTTTCTTCGGAGGAACCCGATGTGAAGAAGCAGAAAAAGTTTTAACAGATAAGATGGTCCCAAACTACCTGTATCCAAAGACAGCTGTAACAAGTATGAAGGCACTCTACGACTACACAGTCATAAAGAATCAGGAATATCCTGAACCACCTAAGTACGATGTGGATAGAGCTAAGGTCGAGGCCATAATTGCGGATGCAAGAAATAGGGGTGTCACAACCCTAGGTTTAGAATCATTCGACCTTTTAAAGGCCTATGGTATACCAACAGTTGGAACAGCAATAACCAAAACAGTGGAAGAAACTGTTGAGGCTGCAGAGGAAATTGGATATCCTCTGGTCATGAAAATAATGTCTCCACAGATATCACACAAGTCAGATGTTGGCGGAATCAAACTCAACCTCTACAGTGCAGCTGATGTGAGGGAAGCCTACGAAGACATGATGGAAAACATACCTAAACTTGAACCTGAAGCTGTACTTGAAGGTGTTCAACTTCAAAAGATGCTCTCCGGGGGCAAGGAAGTGATCATTGGAATGATCCAGGACCCAACATTTGGACCAACCCTCATGTTTGGATTGGGTGGTACATATGTGGAGATACTAAAGGATGTTAAATTTGCCATTGCACCAGTAAATGAAATGGAAGCCAGTAATATGATAAAGGGAGTTAAATCCTATAAACTTCTGGAAGGTGCACGTGGAGAAAATGCAGCAGACATGGCATCAATAACAGACACCATTCTCAGAATATCACAGCTCGTCACAGATTTCCCAGAGATCAACGAGTTTGAGATAAACCCGCTCATGGTATTCGATGAGGGAGAAGGTGCACTGGCAGTGGACATGAGGTTAATATTGAAGGATGAATAGGTCCACCACCAATTTTTCTTTTTTTATATTTTTTTTAATGTAAACTGTTAGAACTGAAATATTTTCATTAACTTCTATATATTACATTTTACAAATTTAGTATTCCATTCTATAAACTTAAATAATATAACTTTTAATGTTAAAATGGAGGTAGAATAAATGAATCATACAAAGAATTTTTTTGGTTTGTTAATTGCTTTCATGTGTCTTGCAATGATCTCAGGATCTTCCGCAGCAAATCCCGATACTAAAAATATAGATCAAGGAGGCGCATTTCCTTGCTATAAGTTGACGATAAATTTAGTTTGCAATCCCTCAACAGGATATATGTGGGTACCAGAATTCAACTCTTCCGAAGTTAAATGGATAAACGATAGTTACATCGATGGATCAGGATTAATTGGTGAAGACAAATTAGAACAATTTGTATTTGTGGGTGTAACAGGTGCAAAAGTTGTAATGAAACTTGAAAATCCTAATAAACAGGTGGTTGCAATAAAAACTTACAAAATACCGGGATTTTTCTTTGATTATTAAATTAATCCCATAAAAATATTTCAAGTAAACTTAAAATCTCCACATTTTCTTATTTAATTTATATTCCATGGATTAAATCCTAAAAAAAGAATATAAACTGATTTTACACAGATTTCCCAAACCTGGTCTTTTTAGTCATGATATGTTTGAATTTGCCCATCTAAAAAAATAAAGAAGAATGAAATGAGAATGGAATGTATATTTTACAGCTTCACATAGTTGGGTAACCTAGACTGATCTTTATAGAAGTTTATAATCTTAGCGTAGGTATATACTAATTTTTTAAAGGAAACTGTTCCTAAACTGGTTTTAATGTTCTTCGGTGGTGTACCATGGTTTTTGAAGTATTTCTGAATTGATGCTGCTACTCCTAAGTATTCGGGTCTGTTGATCTGGCCTGGTGTGTAGTTTGCTACTGATTTGTAGCCATAATCAGTTGATGGTATAACTATTGGATTCAGATTTCCATTTTTGATATTCTGTGTAGCTGTGGTAAGTAGCCAGAGTAGTTGTGGCATGCTGATGTAATGGTCAGATACCAATATGTTCACTGGTAAATCATGATGTAATTCGTAGTACTGTTTTATGCTTGTTGCTGCAGTTGTTAATTGTTTAACAGTTAAACTGTTAACAGCCACGCTGGTTGATACCCTTTGATTATCAACTTTAGCAGAAACATAGGCTATTTCACCATTGTTTAAATTGGTTAGTGTGGTTTTTGTTTTTCCATTTGCGAAATTATAATTCTTAAGATTTCCCCGGGTTGTCATGAAATTTGCGGAATAGTTGTATGGTACAGTTACACCTGAGCCATAATAAACACCGTAATTATCATGGAGTAAATCAGCAGTTATTGTTGAAGATTTTCCAGGTTTTACCATTGATGGACTGGCATTAATTGATAGAACTATCCATGGATTGTAATTGATGCTTCCATTTCCCTTGTTGTAAACCTGTGCTTTAATATTTGCCAGGCTATTGTATCCCCACCAATTTAAAATTGCACCAACATTTCCACCGTTGTTGTAGATGGCTTTACCTTTAGCTGCGTTGTTAGCCACGATCCTGTTGAAATGAGCATTTACATTCCCATATTCATTGTAAATAACTCCTCCATTGACAAGTGCCCTGTTAGAGCTGAGGTTGTTTCCGTTTAAATTTAAAGTTCCCTGGAAATTGTAGATACTGCCTCCATTGTTTGCTGTGTTGTTTACGAAACTGCTTCCAGTTACTGTTAAGAGTCCTACATAGTTGATGATGGCCCCTCCATTTGGGGATGTGTTGTTTTTAAATTCACTTCCAGATACTGTTAAGTTACCATTTGTATAAATGGCTCCACCCATATCTCCATAGTTAGAATTAAAAATACAGTTCAGAACAAGTTCTGTTCCGTACATATTATTCCTGAGAGCTCCTCCCCTGTTGGAATGATTTTTTGTGAATTTTGAGTTTATCAAAGTAGCTGTTCCATCGTTGTAAACAGCACCACCATTTGATCCTGAGTTGGATGTGAAATCACTGTTTGTGACTGTTAATGCACCATGATATCCCTCATTTTCGATGGCACCCCCTGTATCGTTTGCATTGTTGCTGGTGAATTTACTTCCAGAAACGTTTAAGGTCCCCTTGTCACTGTTGAATATTGCTCCGCCGCTTTTGTTTACCGAGTTGTTTTTGAATAAGCTGTTTGTAACAGTCAACCTGTTCTGGTTGTATAAGCTTCCTCCATCATCCAGAGCAAAGTTGTTGGTGAAGCTGGTGTTTGAAATAGTTGAATTTCCAGTGTTAAAAACTGCCCCTCCACTGTCAGTTGCTTGGTTATGGTTGAATTGGGAGTTGTTAATGTTTATTACTCCTGTTAAATGGTTATATATTGCTCCACCATTGTTGGTTGCTTCATTTTCTGTGAAGCTGTTTCTGTTTATTTTCAAAATTTTTGAGTTGTATATTGCCCCACCAAAGAACCATGCTGTGTTGTGGTTAAAACTGTTGTTGGTCAGTGTTAATTCATTGTAGTTAGTCAATGCACCACCAACTCCGTTTGGTGCGGTGTTGTAGTTAAATACACTGTTATTTATGGTTAATGTTCCATAGTTATCTATTGCGCCTCCGCCCATGGCGGTGTTGTTGGTGAATAGGGTTTTTTCAACCTTTAAGTTACCATTATTTTTTATGGCTCCCCCAACTGATATTGCACCGTTATTTTCAAATTTACAGTCACTCAGTTTCAGAGTTCCATTATTTTCAATGGCCCCTCCACTAAAGGCTTTTCCATTTATAAATGTTATGTTAATTATGCTCAGATCCACACCTTGAGGTATGATAAAAATATTTCCAAGACCTTCAGCATTGATCTGGGTTTTTTGGTACGATTTACCCAGAATTTTCATATTGGATTTAATTGTGATGCCGTGCTCCTTGTAAATTCCATTTCCAATGTACACTGTTCCTCCAGATTTCACTGTTCCAGTGGCATTTAATATGGTGGATTTGGGTCCGCTTTTTGTAGTGCTGTTATAAGTGGCACTTTGACCATCCCAACTGTTGTTACCATGAGTGCTTACATAAATGGATGAAGGGTTAGCTGCGGATACAGAACTAACTCCAAATGAAAAAATAAGTGTAATTCCAATGAGCAACAGAACCAAATTAGTCGGTACTTTACAATTACTGTTGATATTCATGATGGCGGTATCCTCCTAAAAAATTTTATTAAATTAATAAAATATTCATAATATTTGATATTCTTTATCCACATATAACACTTATCAAATAATTATTATAAAAACGGAATTTTTGTTTAAAACGACAAAAAATCTGGCAGGTTTTTGATAAAAAAAGACTTCAAATATTTTAAAGTATCTTGTATATTTTAAGATTATTTAGGGGAACAAATCTAAAATAAGCAGTGTTGACTTTTTATTCAAAAAAAGCTGTGTTTTTAGTTACTGGATTTATTATCAAATTTTAATACTAAAAAAATAGGTGGATTAATAAATTCCTTTTTCAGAATTTATTAGTCAAATGACTTACATTTTAGATTTTAACATTTCACGGCTTTTTTTGAGATATTTAAGTTTAAGTTCTAACATCTCAATTTTTTCATCCATTTTCATGGCATACATTGCCATCATATCTTCTTTACTCATCATTTCCATCATTTTTTCACCCATCATGTCATGTCCACCCATCATATGTTCTTTGTGTTGTCCCCACATAGTATCTCCCTCTTTTATTTTTTTTTCAAAAACTATATTATATAAGGTGTTAAGAAATTCAACTTCTACAGTCTTAATTCACCTTAATACATTATTATACAGCATAATTAATACAATTTTTGATCCATAAATTTGCATATTACAATGAGATGATAACTTTTGTTTGGAAGTTACCTTGGAATGGTAGTTGGGAAAATGAAAAATTAATAATATTAAAAAATCAGAAGTCCTAAGTTAACCAGTAGTTAGTCAGAATGAAATTTTTATTAAATCAAGATCTATGTAAAAAAAAATTGATGAATTTTTATTAAATTTTTTCTAAAAGGGCAACGCCTTCACGTGTGAGTTCTACAACGTGGCCGTCTGAACCTTTTCCAGCGTACTTGATATGTCTTTTATGTCTGAGATCATGGATGTAACTTCTTAAAAGTGGGCATTTTATCTTCAGTTTTTCTGATATTTCCCTTTCAGATATACCGTTTTCAGCTTTAGCCACCAACTTTATGATTTTAATTTCATGTTCTTCCATTACTATCACTCCTAATAGCCAATACATACTATTTAATCACAGTACTATTAACATTTAACGATTTTAATCTGTTTAACGATCATATCTGGATTTGGCCAACAAGAAAATTAGGAGATTATCCATACAAATACCCATCCATTTCAATAAAAAATTTGTGGAAATATGTAGATACTTGGTTAAACAGATAGTTAACCATGGAAGAACACGAACAAGTTGAAGTAAAAATTGATGATGACTTTGTTATACTGGTTGATAAGGGATTGGAAGACGTTGTTGAAAACTTCTTTCACTGGGAAATTGAAACCTGCAACTCATGCATTGATTACAAGGGATCTGTGTGGATAGAATTCTGCGACTTCGAAGAATGGCAGAAATTTCTACAGTTGGCATTAAAAAACAAAATCGAAACAAATGCCGTCCCTGAAACAGACACCCTATGGAATTTCCTCCAAGAAAAAGTCAATGTAAAACTAGTTTACGATGAAGAACTCATGGAAGACCCAAACAACGAAGATGAAGTATTAGGAACAGGAGTGCTCATTATCTGCGTGGGACTAACCTTCCCAAGGGAATACTTGGATGAGTTTAAAAAATTATTCTTCCAAGTCTTTAAACCGGAATAAAGATTTGGAATGATGAAAATACACATTATCCCTTATTTTTTAGGTTAATTTTCATATTTAGAGCATTATATTTCCTAGATCAAGGATTTCCTTGATTTTACTTATTTTTTTTAGAAATCTTTAAATTTCTAATATCACTTTTAATATATTCCTATCTCTCTTTAAGATGACAAACAATCTATTTACCACGATATATATATATAAGTTTACAGTTTCATTTTTACCTATTGGGGGTTTTTATTCGATTGTGACCTCACTAATGTAGCTATGAACCTTCATGAATCCTAAAGTTTAACTAAAAATAATGGGTTGGATAAAATTAAGAAAGTTAAAGCGGTTTTATGGATTTTTGTTATTTAAGCGTGTTCTCCAATATTTTGCAATGAATCCTCCTAAAAATCCTAATATTGGATTAATAATCATCAAGATTATCAGTACGGAAGTTACAGATCTAAAAATTAGTATCATTGGTAAATATCCTACTATCGAACCTGTTAAACCTTCATAAAATCCTATTATTGCTTTATTTGTTTTAGATAAGTATGTGGAAGTGAAACCACCCACAATAAATATTAGAATTACTAATATATCTGAACCTGGAATATTTGCTGGCAAAATAAATGTTAAAAAACCAACGAAAAAAATTCCAATTATTATGGCACTAAGTGTAGAATATCTTTTCAACATTAATCTCCGGGATTTTTTTTTATATCTAATGTAACTTCTTTATCTAATGAAACACATGAGTTATCCGTTCTGATATGAATTTAGCCGTAATGCTATCTGTTAAAATGATCTTACTAATCAATTCTTTGATGCTAAATAAATTTGATTTAACAATAATAATCAATTTATAAAGGATTCATTTTTTTGAAAATATTTATAACCAAATGATTCATATCAAATATTCTTAATTTATCAATTAGTACCATATAGAATAAAAATAATGTTTTAAATTGAGAAATGGATTTTCCTAACTATTCTAGCTTCAATTGTGTTTAGATTAATTATTTGCTTCGAATTTTGTTGATGAAGTCTTATAAAGCTTTTAAATCTATTGTTCAAGTAATTAATATATTTTATTCCGTATTATAACTCCTATAATTCCACCTATAGCATCCAAAATCATTGTGAAAATCGCATTGATAATTCCACCCACGAATAAGTAAAATATTATATGATTAGCTGATGGTAGATTAAGAAGAGGTATAACAAGCAAAATTCCCAGAATAAATCCCCCTATAATTCCGGTAATAATTCCATTTTTAGCACCATTCTTATAATCGTTGTTGACAAGGTATCCCACGATTATCCCCGGAACAAACATACCAATAAAAGTACCATACTCAACTATTCGTAGAAATAGTCCTAGTACCACAACCAAAGTCGCTCCTAAAAAAATATATTTCCAATTTAACATATTATTATCAACTCCAAAGATCTTTCCAAGCCTTATACAAATCATCCAAAGATTGTAAAGTAGCAATCCTTCCACGAACTGCACCACAATATTTGTATTACTCCCATCGGGACCCTTTGCACCCTTAATATACATAAAAACTACTGAATGTAATAGTCTCTCTACCTAGTAAATTCAATGGTTTTTTCCAATCGTATCCGACTCAGAATTTATCGTATCTTGTATTTATAAAATTTATGTGGTATAGGTATAAAGAAGACCAACCTATATATCTAAAATTGTCTGCAGCTGTAACCACAAAGCCAATTAATATATGAAAATATATAAATGTTTTATAATATTGTATACAGTATAAATAATAGCTTATAAACTGTTATATACAAAAATAAATAAAATTAGAATTACATAACAACTTTTTATTTAATTCAGAGTAAACATCTACTCCTTTTTTAACAAATCTGAGAGTTCAGTTATTTCTTTTTTAATGTCTTGAAGGGAAGTTTCAATATTTTTTATCCTTTCTTCCCTTTCATCTTCAGTTTTCTTTGATTTGCTCATTAACCACGATGCAAGTGATGCTGTTAGAACACCTACAAATGATACACCTATAAGCATCATGAAAACAGATATGGCTTCGCCATCGTAGGTGGCTGGGCTGATGTTACTGTTTCCTGCAACCATGGTGGTGACTGTGAACCACAGAGCATCCCAAAATGAGTGTATGCTGGGATTTGAGCCGTTTTCTACGATGTAAAATATGATGGTACCTGCAAAGAGCGTGAAAAGTAACATTCCAAATGCAAAGTTGATGTGTGTCTGCTTGAAAAATGAGGATATATACTTCCACTCACGTCTGAAGAGCGCAAACAATCTTGCCAACCTGAAAATTCTAAGGAACCTTGCAAAGAACACGTAGGTAGGATTCAGTGCGAAAATATCGAAGGGGATCATGGCGATGATATCAGGCCAGTTACGTTTAATGAACTGTTTTTTATCAGTTTCTTTACGCATCCTGTGGATAAAATCAAAAAATAATATTATGCACACCATTAAATCGAAATAAATAACAGATACAAATATAGAGTAGCTGACACTGGTGAAGGTTATCAACATCAACATTACAAGGTCTGCGATGATCAAAATAATAATGAAGGCTTCAAACAGATTTCTGATGTTGAATTTAGTTTCCATTTTTTTAATCCTCTTTTTAGTACTTTTGAATATTGACTATTTAAATCTTAATCAGATTTAGCTAATTTTAAATTATTAATTAAACAATTAATTTATATTATTAGTTTGGGGGTAAAAATGAATTCAATATGTAACAGGGAAGATAGTTGCACTTCTGCACAGAGGGAAGCAGCAAAACATTTTGAAGGTCCATTATTAATTGTGGCAGGTCCGGGCGCTGGAAAAACAAGGGTACTTGTTGAAAGGGTTGCGTATCTAGTTAAAAAGAAGAAGGTGGATCCAAGCAACATCCTCGTTATAACCTTCACAGTTAAAGCTGCAGAGGAATTAAAAGCCAGATTAAGCCACTGTGTGGGGCAAGAAATAGTTTCAATGCAGATATCCACCATTCACTCATTCTGTCACGAAATATTGAGGGACTACTCAGATTATCATGAGTTAGGTGCAACCTTTGATGTTTTAGATAGTGAAATGCAGCTCATGTTCATGAGGGCAAACTTCTACAAACTGGGAATAAACAGACTTGTTAATATGGGCAGAATTTCTGAAGTATTAGATGGATTTAATAAGTGCGGAGAGAACATCATCCCTCCAAACGAACTATCAGAGCACCTGAAAAAAAGATATCCTGACAACAAGAAATATCAGGAATTCTGCAAATCCTACGAAAAATATTTGGAGGCCCTTGGAGAACAAAAGAAAATAGACTTTGCAGGCCTACAAATTAACGTATTAAAACTTTTAAAGAATAATCCTGATGTTTTAAAGGCAATTCGAGATAAGTACAGGTTTATTTTGGTTGATGAGTACCAAGACACCAACCCAATACAGGACGAATTTTTTGATCTAATTTCAAACACGCACAAAAATATCTGTGTGGTTGGGGATGAGGATCAAAGTATATACGCTTTTCGTGGGGCGGATCCTTGGAACTTCATACGGTTCAAGGAGAAGTATGATTCAAAGTATGTTTCCCTCGATAAAAACTTCCGTTCAACATCTAACATAGTAAAACTATTCGATGGATTCATGGAAAACTACAGATCCTACCCAAAGAAGATAGAACCTTCAAGGGAATGTGGAAACAACATAATCATACTAAAAAGTGACGATGTTACAGACGAAGCAAAAAATGTTGTTAGAACCATAAAACAACTAAAAGAAGATGGTATAATTCCACACTACGGTTATGTTGCACTTCTATTTAGAAGTGTGAGGTATCATGCAAATAAAATAATTGCAGAACTTAAAAAGAACGACATACCATACACAGTCAAAGGACATGGATCGTTTTTAGACAGGAAAGAAATCCAAACAATGCTTTACATGTTGTCATACGTAGATCCACCCAGTTATGATGACAGATTCACATCATGGAACAACTGGTGGAATATTTCAATGTTCGAAACAGAGTTTTTAAATTTGAACCCAAAAACTGTTGAAGCACTGTACAACCTTGAAAAAGACTTTGATATCAGTTCTCTCCTGACAAAACAAGAATTTGTAGATATTGGAATGGAAGATGATCAGGATATAAACAAGTTACAACAGTTAAACCAGTTGAAACAGGAACTTTCAGAGAAACCACGAACCATACTCCAAACCTACTATGATATCCTAGAGATTTCAGGTTATTTGAAATGGTTGGTCACTGATGAAACCCCAAAAAATCAGGAGAAGATCTACAATCTGGCCCAGCTGAGTTCAATTTTAAACAAGTACGAATACATGAACAAAAACCCGAAAATTAAGGATTTCATGTTTTATCTCTATCTACTACCAAGTGGAATGCAGTACGACGAACATGTTGTGGACAATCCCTTTTCAGTTAATATATCAACGGTACATCAGTCCAAAGGCCTGGAATTTCCAGTTGTTTTCATATGTTCTGTTATTAAGAACAGATTTCCTGGAAGGAAGAAAAAAGAAAAAAATTTAGTACCCATACCCCAAGAACTCCTTTTAAAATTTAAAAAAAAGGATTTAACCCTGTTAACAGAAGACACAATTTTGCCCGATGAATTTGATATGGAGGAACGCAGATTGTTTTACGTTGCCATGACAAGGGCCCAGGATGTGCTGGTGGTTTCAACTGCAGACAAGATAAAGGTTAACAAAGTTGGTTACTCTCCCTACGTGAAGGAGATAGAGAAGATTGAAGAGGTAACTAACAGCTGCAAATTCATGGAAATGTGCAAAGATCGAGATTTGTCAAAGGAAAAACCAATATCCCTAAGTTATTCCTCAATAGACACCTACAACAGGTGTCCATTCATGTATAAAATGCTTTATGAATACGGATTTCAAACTCCTCCCTCTTACATGCAAAATTATGGTATTATAATCCACAACTGTCTTGAAAAAATTCATATAGGCCTTAAAAACGATGAAAATATCGATGGATCCCGAATTAAAGAAATAGTCCAAACATGTTGGATAACTCTTCACACTAACAAGAAGAAGGATGAAAATCAGAGGATGATGGTGGAAAGAAATTTATTGGACTACGTCCACGAAGTGAAGGATCACAGCAGAAAAATAATTTCAGCAGAAGAACCATTTTCCATCGTCAAAAAGAATATGGAGATAAATGGACGTACAGATTTGATACTTGAAAATAATCAGGGTGAAATAGAACTGTTAGATTTCAAGGCAAGGGAACAGATGGGAATAGAAAAAACAAGTGTTGAATTCCAACTAAAAATGTATGAGTATGCATTGAAGGATAAATACAAATTTGATAAACTCTGTGCATACACATTTAAAGACAAACAAAAGACTTTCTTCGATTCCAAACCTGAAGATATTGATGAACTTGATAAGAATTTGGAAAAATTATGCGACAAAATAAATGAACATGAATTCACACCTAAAGAAAGCAACTTCTGCACACACTGCGGATTTAAATTCTGCTGTTAAAGGGGATAATTAATATGGAAAATCAATTCAAAGACTTTTACGATGTACTGCGAGAAAACCTGGATAACTACAGGGGAGATTATGAGAGATTTGTGGACTACGGTCCGGATCTCTACAAATTACTATCAGATTTATTGAACGACCAATCATTAAAATCCAAGTACCGACTCAGAATATGCGCCACACTGGGTTACTTCGTAGTACCATTTGACATAATCCCCGAACAAATATACGGCCCCCATGGATACATAGATGACATATTCCTGTGTTCATATGTTTTAAACGAAGTTAAAGAAGAAATTGGAATAGAATTATTAGATGAACACTGGGATGGTGATGAAGAACTAGAAAATGTTTTGGATGTTTGTTACACCAGTTCCAAGGAAATATTAGGGGATAAAACAATTGAAATCCTGAACTATGTTGGGTTCATTTAAATTTATTAGTATACTAAATTTTTCGAATCCAAATCCTTCAGAAAACAGAATAATTCCCTTTTAATATTAAAATATTTAAATGATATTGAATTAAAAGCCTGGAATAAATATAACGGTACAGATTATAGCTTGTTTAATTTTGAAGTATTTCAAACCAGAATGCTGTATATCATAATTAATATTTTATGGAAATTATTTTAAAATTTTTAAAATCAGAATTTACATAATATGGAATTCATGTCAAAAAAAAAAATTGGGGAAAAAAATTTTAGTTGCTTTTTTTGGTTTTACCGTTTGAGCCTAGGAATGATTGTTCCACCAAGAACCAGGAGTAAAGCTGCAATTATTCCAGTGAATGGTACACCAGTTTTTTGCATGCCTATGGTTCCAGATGATTCTTTCGCAGCATTCAAAGTAGTTGAATGGTTTCCAGAATTGTTGTTACCACCAGCAGCTCGTACATGAACAGTTGTGGTCGCATTTTGTCCTGTGTTCAACAGTGTAGCAGTGTTTACAATATTTGTTCCGGCTACAGAAGCTGTAGGGGTTACAAATATTCGTAATATTGCATTAGTTCCACTTAACAGGGTTCCAACATTCCATATTCCGGTAATATGGTTGTAGGTTCCTTGTGTTGCAGTGTAACTGTTGAATGTTAATCCATTATGGATTAAATCCATCACCTGAACACCAGTTGCATTTGTTGCACCATTATTTGTCACGCTTAACGTGTAATGGAACTTATGGCCCACTATAGGTTTACTTGTACTTGCAGTTTTAGTTAAAACCACATTTGCTGCAGATACAGTATTAACAAATATAGCTGAATTAGCTATCTGTCCTGTTGTTGTTGCAGAGTTTATTACTGTTTCACCTGCTACAGAAGCTGTAGGGGTTACAAATATTCGTAATATTGCACTAGCGCCATTTAACAGGGTTCCAACGTTCCATATTCCTGTAATGTGGTTGTAGGTTCCTTGTGTCGCAGTGTAACTGTTGAAAGTTAGCCCGCTTGGCACATGATCAGTTACCTGAACATTGTTAGCTGTATTAGGGCCGTTATTCTTCACAGTTACTATGTAATGGAATCTATGACCCACGTTACTCACAATTTCACTAGCAGTCTTAGTTAAAACCACGGGCACAGGACTTACTGGTACAGATACAGTTGCGGTTGCTGAATGACCAGATGTTGTTGCGGTGTTTATTATGGTTGTACCTGCTGCAGCAGCTGTAGGGGTTACAAATAGTTGTAACGTTGCAACAGCCCCACTTAACAGGGTTCCAACATTCCATATTCCCGTTGCACTGTTGTAGGTTCCTTGTGTAGCGGTGTAACTGTTGAAGGTTAAACCACTAGGTATATGATCAGTCACCTGAACACCTGTTGCGGTATTTGAACCATTATTTGTTGCAATTAACGTATAATGGAACTTTTGACCCTCATTAGGTGTACTTGTACTTGCAGTTTTGGTTAAACCGATAGTTGGTGGTGTTGAAGGTATGGTTACAGTTGTACTGTTGGTAGTGTTTGTATTGACAAGTGTTACATTTTTAGTAACAAGTGTACCTGCTAAGGAAACTGTAGGTGTGACAAACAGTTGTAATACAGCACTTGCACCACTTGCTAATGTACCTATATTCCATATTTCAGTGGAATGTGTATATGTTCCCTGGCTTGCAGTGTAACTATTAAATGTTAAACCTGCAGGTATACCATCAGTCAACTGCACATCTGTAGCTGCATCAGGACCATTGTTAGTCACAGTTATTGTGTAATGGAACTGCTGACCTACAGCAGGTGAACTGTTACTGGCAGTGATGGTAAAGGTCATGTTATAAATCTTGAAAGGATTTACAGCCACGGTACCTACCACATCACCGGCCACAGGACCTGTTACAGAACCCCACCAGTTGTTAACAGCATTTACTACTCCTATATTTGCAGGAATAGGGCTTGTGACAAATACATTGTTGTTTTGTGTAGAAACAACATTGTTGACAATATCTCTACCAGTTGATGCATGATTGTCCACAAGAGCATTATCTGTTACACTTGAGGTAGCTGCATTTGCTAGAGTTGTACTTGTTAGTGAGTTTTGAGTTACAGTTGATACTGCGTCGTTGTATAGAGCCCCACCACTTTGAGCAGTGTTACCAGCCAAGGTACTAAAGGTTGCTGTTATTGTAGCAACATTGTTTATGAGGTAACTTGTAAACGTACTGGTAGTTGCACTGGTTATAGCGGCATTATACAGGGCTCCACCATTATTTGAAGCAATATTGCCCATTATTGCACTATCTGTGATTGTTACAGTTCCAGTGTTAAGTGCAGCTGCTGGACCTGTGAGGGTTACAGCATTACGCGTTACAAAATTAGCAACGTTACTCACAGCACCACCATTAGTAGCTTTATTTCCTAAAAATGTGCTACCTGTGATTGTAACTGTCCCACCATTCTTTGTAATGATGGTACGTGTTAATGTGCTGCTATCAACCACGCTGAAAGTAGCATCATTTGCTATTGCTCCACCGTTGTTTCCAGCGGTGTTGCCGGTAAATATACTTTTATTTACAACTAAAGTTCCACCATTCTGTGTTATTGTGTAATCTGTGAGTGTTGTACTGGTTGTTATGTTTATGGTTCCACCGTTGAATATAGCTCCACCATTTTGCGTTGCGGTGTTACCTGTAAATGTAGAGTTGTTTACAGTTAATGTTCCACCGTTTGCTCCAATGGTTTCACCGGTATGTGTGGTTGAATCATAAGTTAATGTGCCGCCGTTGTAGATAGCTCCACCATTTGTTGCAGAGTTACTCTTGAAAACACTATTTGTAACAGTTAAAGTTCCATCGTTATGGATACCACCACCAGAAACTCCCTTTCCATGGGTAATTATTAAATTTCTGAAGTGTGCCGTAACTCCTTTACTGATGAGAAATATTGTTCCAAGATTTTGGCCGTCTATTGTGGCATAACCATTGCTAAATACATTGAAATCCAGATTTTTAGTGATTAAAAGTCCATGTTCAAAGAATGTTGCACCTTTTTCAAGCATGATGGTGTCTCCACTTTGAGCATCTGTAATTGCAGAAGCAATTGTTGGGAAAATGTATCCTGCAGGGTGTCCTCCACGGGCCACGGGAGCTCCACTATTATAAATTTGTGGATCTGCTATCTTTTGTCCGTTTTTAGAGTTTGGTGAATTAGAGTTTTTGTTATTTTTTGAAGAGTTAGTTTTGGCCTTTGACTGAGCAGTTGTCTGGGTATTCGCAACTTGTCCAGTACTAGTCACTTTAACATCATGTGATGAAGTTACCACATGGTTAGATGTGCTATTTGCCGCACTAACATCGTTAACAGAGAATGATAAAACTAAAGTTAGGGCTACCAGAAGTAATGGAACCAATATTTTAGTTTTATTTTCAAATATGAAGTTGTTACTGTCTTCGTTTGTAATTTTTTGTTTTCTTATATTTTCACCTCCTTTATGTTTATTCTCGGATTGAGAAAATCATAAATTATTGGGGTCTAAATAATTGAAAACATGTTATTACATCCATAAAATATCCAACAACGATAGGACTAAATTAAAAATAATTGTTGAAAGCATTGATCAATAGTATTCTTTTGCTGTTTTTATGCAAATAAAAACATTGAATTCGGAGTGTAATGACATTTCCCATCCTAATTATTATTTTTGGTTTCCATAACCTAAATAGTTTATCATTATATGCTGAAAAAAGTTGAAATAAATTCAATTAAGCCCCACTTAGGATGTATTTTTTTTATATTATCTGTGAATACCAATAAAATTGTATAAAATGAAATTGGAATTTAGAAATGGAGCATTAAATTTTTTAAAATTAGAATTTCTTTAATTTAATGTTTATATGAATAAAATAAACCCATTCAAATAATTTAAAGTTGAAAAGCAACTAACAATTTGTTTATTTGATGTTACAAGAGGTATATACATAAAAAAAGGTTCAGAAATACCAATTTAACATATTAGTAAAAAAAAGGTATGGGAAATTTAATTTAAAATTAATAGGGCGAAATTTCCCTATTTCTTTCCTTTTTCCATATTTTCTGTTTTCAGGAAGTTAGAAATGTCTGTGATGCTGTTCATAAGTGGCGCAGGGAATATTATGGTTGAATTTTTCTCTACAGCTATCTGGTTTAGCACCTGCATAATTCTAAGTTGTAGTGCAATTGGATGTTCAGATATTATATCGGCAGCATCTCCCAGTTTGGATGCAGATAAATATTCACCTTCCGCTGCGATAATTTTAGCTCTTTTCTCCCTTTCAGCTTCAGCTTGCAATCCTATTACCCGTTTCATGTTCTCAGGGAGTGTTATGTCCTTGATTTCTACCGTTGTAACGTTAATTCCCCAGGGTTCGCTGTGTTTGTCTATGATCTCTTTAATTTTCAGGTTAATTTTAGGTGTTACAGATAGGATCTCATCTAGGTTGAACTGACCAACAACACTTCTTACAGTTGTTTGGGATATCTGGTTTACAGCCGCGGTGTAATTTTCAATTTCAACTACTGCTTTGTATGGGTCTATGATTTTGAAGTAGGCAACTGCTGCCACATCAATTGATACATTGTCTTCTGTGATGATTTTCTGTGATTGTATTGGCATGGTAATTATTTGCAGTGAAGGTTTGACCATACGGTCCACAAATGGAATTAATAATCTTAAACCCGGTTCTTTGACTCCAATAACCTTTCCAAATCGAAAAACAACACCTCTTTCATATTGATTCACAATACGTATTGAAAGTCCCAAAATAACTAAAATGACAATTAAAATTATGATTAATGTTATTAAATCCATTGACTAAACCTCCCCATGTTAAATTCTTTTAATTTTTCGAAAAAATTAAATAAATGACTCACATTTTCTAAACTTTAATAATATATTATATACTCAAAACAGTATATAATTATCATTAAATTTATTTTTAAGTGAAAAAAAGATTTTAATTTGAAAAAAATCCTTAAATATCTTATTAAATACCATATTAATTCTATATTCAAAATTAATCTATTTTAAACGATTTAATTTGATATTTTAAAGAATAAAGATGGTTTATAACATTAACATTTGATGATAGAATTATCAGGACAGTAATTTCTATTTTTAGGTATTAAAAAAAAGATTGTTAAGGTATGAATATATAAAAAATTACCTGTTATTGGATGTCATATAATCGAATAACTCTGGATATTTTGATCTAAACATCAATGGATCAGAATCTATCTGTTTTTGGATGGTTAGTATTGATTCTTTGGATAAACTCTTCCCTGATAGGTTTCCTATAGATTCTAGTTCTGCTCTTACGGTATCATGAACATTTTTAAATCCATTGATCTCGTCTGTAGGATTTGAATCTGCCCTGTTGTGTAAATGGGAAGCCCGTTTCATTTCCTCTAAAAGTTCGATCTGTTCTGGATCAACATTTTCTTCTGATTTCAGGATATCAATTCTGTGTTGAATATCTTCAAACTTCAAGGATGAAACTCTTTCTTTTTCTAATTTACTATATATATCTGGTAATCCTATTCCTAATGCTTCTGAGTTAACTTTCAAGTTTTCAGGTTCTTTTAATAAGGAATTTTTAGTCTCTAAAATACTAAAATCCTTTTGAAATATTTTTTTAGTTTTGTTATCCATGTTAATCACTAAACTCTTTTAAGACTAACCTAATATTTGTTGGCATATCTGATTAAATCTTACCATTTTTTTTTGTATGAGATTTAAAATTAAATATAGACACAAATTTCGATGTTTTAATAGATAGATATCATTCGTAGCTCTTTTTTATAATTAACCTATTAAAATCGTTTTCATCAATTTCTAAAGTTACATGCCCACCTTTTTTTAGGCCTACCTTTTTAACCCATTCATTTGGCAATATAACATGGAACTTTTCGTTACAGTATACAAGTCTACGTTTGCACTTCATAAAATCACCCCAGTTTCATAAAATTGAAGTAAGAAACCCATTTTGTTTTCGTTTGTTGTAATGTAATCTATTCCTATGCTGTTGGAGCAGATTACCCCTACAAACTAGTTAATGAGTTCTACATCTAATAATTTCATAAACATTTGAAGTGACCTGATCTTGAAAACCATTTATTCTATGTATATTATCTTTAAATTTTATTATCCAGTCCCAAATTTCTTCTTTCTTCCTTCTCTACATAGCTCTTTATTATGGAAATTGCCATATCAACCACATTCTCCCCATTTTCAACTCTGATTCTGTACTTAGGGTACAGTTTCAGAAATTTTCTTAATCTATCCATATCGTCCGTTTTTGGAATAATTTGGCTGGAAACTTCCATGCTTTTCAACATAGGAGTTAATCTGGGCTTTTTTTGGGAGTTTTCTTCAATTACAAACTCGATATTTTCTGGTGACACATTATTTTTTTGGGCAATCGATAAGAACCATTCAAGTCCTTGTATTCGGCATTCATACCATTTAGAAGGGTTTTCCCATTGTTGGATGTAGGAATCTAACTTGTCCCTTTGTTCCTTGGGAACCTTTGAGACATCAACTTTATTCAGATCTGTTTTGGTTGAAGGCTTCCCAATTTCTGAGGGTTGTAATTTAAAATCTTTGTGAACAGATTCGACATTTGTCTCTATTACCTTTTTCAAGTTCTTAAAATTAGACATAATTTACTATTTTACCCCTTTTCTATTTTTTTTGTAATTTATTAATGTTATTTTTTTGATTAAAAAATTTTTATTTGAGTTTTCTTTTCATGAAAATGTGATCTTATTTCATATCCATTGTTGCAGGACCTTTCTGGATGGGTAAATCAATTTTACCTTTAAGGTATGCCTTAGTTATATCATTTTTATTTACAAAATAACCACATTTTTGGCATTTAATTCCATTATTAACCACTTTCATTATTCCATTATCACTTTTATGAGTTAAATTAGACATAAATATCACCTATTTAAAAAAAATATTCCTCAAATCTATTATTTTATGATAAAATTTATTGATTAGCCTTCTAAAAATATAGTCACACTTTGTCAAATTCATAAAAATATCCGAAAAATATTTCCTTGTACTTTTTAGTTTTAAAATAAAATCTACTTAGAAATTAAGCAAAATAATTAAAATTTCTATACTAATATATTGTTATACATCCATTATATAGTATTGCATTAGTTTTAACTCCTTTTTATAAAGAGTTTATTTTTGGTTTATTGTTTTCCTATAATTTAAATTTTAATCCAATATTTTTTTTATAACAATTTTTAATATTGATCAAGAACATAATATAACAGGAAGTAATATGGTCCAATAATTTTATTGATCATATTTTATTGTTAAATATATTAAATTTTGCTTTCATATTCACATAAAATAATTGGATTGATTTAATAATTAATTCTCTTAACTTGCTTGCATGTATTTAAGGAATTTTAAGGAATTTTTAGGTATAAACATGGAGTTGATTATTAAATGAGTAGAAAAGATGAATGGAAATCTGTTGAAAAGATATTGAATAATGTTTTTAATGAGGAAGACACAGAAAACCTGGTATATTCAATGAAAACTTCTGTTAAACATGAAATTGAACAAATTGTGAAAGGATTTGCAAAGAAGATCAATGAACCAGTTGAAATTCTGTTGGTTGGAAACGATCCCAAATTTATGCAAGAAATAATTTCCACCTTTGGAAGATCAAATCTGATAACAACTATCAGGTTTACTGGAAGTATTGAAGAAGCGCATAGCATGATATTTCAACAGGGAGTTTATACAGATTTTCCCATAGCAAACATAATAATATTTGATTTCCCCACATTATCTGGGAAGAATGGAATAAAAATCTTAGAGGAGATAATGGTGAAGGATAGCATAATACAAAATGTTCCTGTATTTATCTTAAATGATGATTTTGAAAAAGTTAAACATCTTGCCAAGTATCATCCAGATTTATTCTTAACTAAACCCGATAACTTTGAAGAATACAAAAACGTGATAGAAGAGATAAAGGAATTCTGGCTCACATATATCTAATGATCAATTTCTTAAACTAAATTATATCTCATAGAATTTAAGGGAGGTAATTCATTCATTTCTTTGATTTATGGATTTGAAACCTGATAAAAAAAAATTGAATTGGGAGATCTATAAATGACCAATTGTAAAAACTGTGGAACTGAAATATCAAAAAAGAATAAATTCTGTCCAGAGTGTGGTATTTTAACAGGAAATATCGATGAAAACTCTTCTGATCGTATTTATGATGATGAAATAAGAACCAACAGAATTGAAAATGAAATAAAATTGGGTCAAGGAGAGTGTTGTGGAAACTGTGAACATTCAAATGATTGGGGCTATGAATGTTCAGGAAAATGTAAACTACATGAGATCTATGTGAGTTTGGATCAAAAATGCAAAGATTTTTCCTCTAAACAAAAATGAATTTTTTTATACTTCTAATCCAAAATAAAAATGAGATTTATATTTTCATAAAAATGTAGAAAAGGGGATTACATTACATATTATGCTAGTTTTTAAATCCCCTAACCCTCTAAATACTTCATATTTTCTTCTGTGTGATTTGATGTTGATTGTTTTAGTTACACTGAGGATTTTACAACGTAATCTCCACTACCAGTCGGTCCGTGGTGTTGGGAGTTGTACTTGGCATAATCCCAAGTTTTCCATCCGTTACCTATGTTGATTTCTATCCATCTGTGGAGTGGGTAACTTCCTTTTGTGTGTCCAATGACCCTTACAGCTATTCCTGCCTTGGATAATTTGTTGTACAACCATCCGCTATCTGCCCAGCAATCTCCGTAACCGCATTGATCCATGACACATGGACTTGACTGGCCCTGAATATCTTCAAATTTAGCTTCAGCATATCCTATAGAATCAACTATTGCCTGAGCATTAGAACCGTTTTTAACAGTTGATGTGCTGATCTGTGTGAGTGATGTTACTGAAACGTAGTTTGGTAACCTGTTGTTTGTTGCTTGAAATGCCAGAACTTTACTGAAACTATAAACCAGGTTCTGGAATTTAATGGTTCCAAGTGAACTGTTTACATTGTTTGGTGCTGCACCTTTGGTGTAGATGTAGTTTCTTGTAGTTTTAGCCAGACTGATGTACTGTGCCTGAGTTAACTGTCCTGTTTTTACATTTTCAACGGGTTTTGATGGTGCTGTTACGTTTTTGAGTGTTATGGAGTTTGATTTTTTGTTACTTAGTTGATATATGTTGTCTGTAACTAACTGAAGGAACTGTGGCATCGTGACTTTGTGGTTGTTTATGTTCACGTAGCAAGGTAATTTATGATTTGTTTCGTAGTAAGTTTTAACTTTAGATGCTGCAGTGTTAATTTGACTCGGTGTGAAATTAATTTTAACAGCTGTTTGTTTCGCTGTTACTGTTTTGGTGTGATTTATGGTGGTTGAACTGCTTGTTGTAGCTGCAGAAACCCCACTTACATTAAAAATCAGTACCATGCCCACCAGCATGAGTACTGGTAATATCCAATTTCGCTTAATTATACCGCCTCCCAATCCAAAAAAATACTGAATAAATTTCTAAAAATCTTCAATGTTGTTAAATTTCATACTAACCCTTATAAAATTTACGGTTTTAATTTTAAAAAAAAAGAAGTATTAATGGTTATTTAAGAAATTAAGTCCAGTATCTTTGAGAATGGATTTGGTATGTGTATTATTACTCATTCAACACGACATATACTCCGGTTCGTAATGCTTTTCCATGTTTTAACAGGTTTTTTAGTGTTCTGTTTGGTTTATCTCATCTAAAAACTTAAGTTCTGGAAATCCCACAACTCCAGCTTTTTTCATCACGTTTTTCAGATCATGTGAACTGGAGAATTTTTTTGCAGTATCTTCATCTTCCCATTTTGTGATAACCACAATTTCATTGGGATTATTAGAATCTCTGAGTATTTCAGCTCCTTTAGAACCCCTAACCCTTCTTTGGGTGCTGTGTTCCTCAAAAACTTTTTTCCATTTATCAAAATCTTCAACCTTCTGAATGGCCATTAGATAGATCATTTAAATCACCCCTTACATTAAATCAGTTCTTGGTTTCAACAACGATGCAGTGGCCCTCTGTTGAACCAACATTTTCTGTTTGGTGGGATCCAGCTTTTATCCATTTAACCTGTCCTTCCACCAGTTTAAAAACTTCGGTGTTACCATTTGGAAAGTACAACTTAAACTCTGCATCCTTCACAACGTATATCACATGATCATTTGGATGGTTGTGCATAGGAGACTTTTCACCGGGTTTTAATCTAATCTCTAGGACTCTAACCCTATTATTTTCTAGAAGAAGGTTATATCCACTTTTTGCTACGTCCATCACATCAGGAATACTACTCATATTTTTCCCCCATAAAATTTTTGAATTGAACCTAGTTTAAACCTGTTATTTGTGAATTCAGGGATTTTTAATATCTAAAAAAAAATTATATGGAAATTCATTTTCCAGGTCCAACATCCTTAAATTTAACAGAACACAACTCTCCACCCACACCCCAGTGGGATTTTGGAACTTCGTTCACTAAAATTTCCACGGCCTGTGCAGGCACATCAACCTCAACAAAGGCTTGGGTAATGTTTTTTATCAGGTACTCAATTTTTTCTTCTTCAAAACCCTTCCAGACATTTATTTGAACCATTGGCATTACTAACACGTCCAAAAATTTTTTAATGAAAAGATCTTTGTATATAGTTATGTCTAAACTGGAATAAGTAATCTTCTTAAAGGTTAAAATACAGTTCTAATATGATTTAAACCAGTTATTTAACTTTTATCTTTTTTAGTGCGATTATTTTATTTATTTTATTGAAAATTGATATTTATTGAAAACAGTGGTTTGAAATTTGAAAGGTGTTGAGATATGAACCCGTATCACCTCCTGTGGGTTATTTTATTTTTCCACTATTGTTTTTTGAGTTTAGCTTAATTTGTTCTTAGGTAGAATGAGGCTATTTCGAGTATTATGCGGGCTAGGACTATGATAATTCTAGCTATCGCTATTTTGTTTGCCATTATATCACCTTATTTTTGATGATGTTCTGTAAGGATTTAAAAAGAGTCTTAATACTACCAATATTGGAGATATTGATTCACTATTTAAAAATAAGATTTTAATTGATTCATCTTCATAATATACTGTAACGGAGACTCTTTTATTTTATCATAATAACTTAAAATTAATACTTCAATTGAAGAATATCATGGTATAGGGCGATTTAAATTTCCATTAAATATTTTTGGTGATTAATATTTGTTATAATCAATTAGGAATCATCATAGAGTTCTCAAATTTATGGGAAAATAGTGATAATTATTCCATAAAGAAGTGGCAATAAATCTCTATTAAAATTTAATATTTTAATCATAAAAATTAGAAATGGATGATTTCCATCCTTAACAAAAGAATTTAAACGCGTTTTTTTATTATAACTTATGTCTGGGCATTTTTTGATAAATTAAAAGAAGTTATGATAAAAATATTATAGATCCAATTATTTAAATGTATGAATAATAACGCATTGAGCTTTAAAATATTAAGTGGGTACAAAGTGGATTCGTGTTGGTATGTTATGGTCTTTTAATTCTACCAAACAGATGATTAGTGCTGGTTTTAAGGCTTTGATGGATCAGATAAAATTTTGATTAAACACAACGAATTAATATTAAGAGAGCTTAAGAAATTAAATAAGGAGTAATAAGTTATCGGGGGGAATTATATGAAAATTAATAAAAACATAATATTTGTTTTAACTTTAATTTTGGGAATTAGTTTAGTATTAGGAACAGCTTCAGCCGCTGATTCTAAAACATTTGTGAAAACAACTGTAAATAAACAAACATCTGTTTATGCTTGGGAAATTTTTGGATATTCTTATCAGAATAGTTATTTTAAAATTACAAAAGGTACGAGTTATGTCAATGGTTATGTGACTGGAATAAATCCTATGACTGGAAGATCTGAGAAAGCTCCTGTTTATGGTTATAGGGTTAAAATTACACCTTTAAATAGTCATGTTAAAATCAAGAAGATAACTATTAGATCTAGAGGTTATCCTAGCGGTAAACTTTATTCTAATACATATTACACTTGTAAAAATGTGTTCACTCCTAAAAAATATATGGGATTTGACAGATTTACAGTATACTACACATACAGTAGATAAAAAGAAAGTAGAATTTATTTTTTCTTCTACTTTATTCCTTCTGTATGTGTCTAACCTTCAAATTCTGCGACAGAGATCCTTTCTTCACTACGCCTTTTGGACTTACTTTAGAGTTGAGTTGTTTCTTTTTTCCGTCCTCTTTAGCTGTTTCATTGGTTTAAACTTACCATAGGCTTGGATTCAACCAGTCGATTTTTTTTCAGGCTTTATATCTTCAGGTTTTGAATTTCTAAGTTTTAATCACATTTTTATTTTACTTGAACTGCTTAGTTTAAATGCTTCCTTTCCATATGAATATTTATATCATTCAAGGGAGAGTTCAACATTTATGACTATGAAATCAATTTTCGAAGATGCTTTAAGATATCCGTTTTCTGATTGGAAGAAGATTCTAATTTTAGGAATTTTACTACTAATTTATACTTCAAATATGTTGGGTTATGCAGTGACCTACGATATTCACAGTATTTTTAAATATAACTGGTTTAGGTAATTTTATAGCAGGGGATATTTTTTTTGGGACCGCTGGTATTCTTTTTAATTTAATTGGACTTTTAATACTATTTTTTATATTTGGCTACTATTTCAGAATCATTCAAACATCCTTAAATGGTGCTTCAGATCTTCCTCAATTTAAAAATTGGATGGAAATGTTTGAAGAAGGTATTAAAATTTACGTTGTATTTATTGTTTATTTAATTCCCCTCGTTTTATTTACATTAATATCAGGTTCTTTTGAAGTTATTGTCTATCCAGCTCCAATATCCCAGTTTACATCTTTCTTATGGGTATTTATCAGCTATGTTTTTGCTAAAGAATGGATCATCGTTTTGTTGACGTTGTATTTATTCATAATCATACCTGTATCCTATGTTGCAATCGCAAATATGGTAGATAATAACTCTAAACTCATTTCAGCCTTCAGATTTAGGGAAATATTCAGTAGGATCACAAAATTAGGGTTAAAAAAACTTATAGCATTTTATATGGCGGCAGTAATTCCAATATTTCTAATTTCGTATGTTGCAATTGTACTCGGAACAGATGTTACATATCTCCCAATTAATCTAATAATAGCCCCTTATCTTTCAATGTTCATTTATAGGCTATTGGCATTGTTGTACATATCCGATAAAGAATCAGTTCATGCTTCAAGTTAAGATGAACGATAAAAGTTGAAACACTACATATTTCGTAAATGGATTTTATGTTGTCATGTTTAAATAGAAGAATTAATGTAATTCAAATTATTGGGTTACATAATTAAATTTTGGGGTAGAAGAGATGAGTATTGGGGAAATTACTAAAGATGCTTTGAGGTATCCGTTTTCTGATTGGAAGAAAATTCTAGTTCTAGGAATTTTTGGAGTAATTGCCACTTTAAGTATCAATGAATTGATAGGGACTGTTTACCTGTTTTTTGATAGTAGTGCTTCTGTAAGTATAGTTGTTTTAACCATAATTGGACTTTTAAGTATATTTATAGAAAGAGGTTATCAGTTTAGGATCTTAAAATCTTCTTTAAATGGTATGGTTGAACTTCCAAAGTTTAACTCTTGGATGAGTATGTTAAAAGATGGTTTTAAACTGTCTATAGTTACGATTGTTTATTTAATCCCTTTTGTTCTTATATATTTAGTTTTAAAAGGTCCATTTGTAGCAATTTTACAATTAATTTTCAAATCTCCCATTAAAATGTCTTTTTTTACTACTGTTGGAATATTGCATTTGATGGAGTTTTTTATTTTATTTTTGTTTATAAACATAATTCTCATCATGTTCATGATTTCGATTGCGAATATGGCAAACAACAACGGCAAACTCAGTGCAGCCTTCAAATTTCGCCAAATAACGAACAAACTTTCCAGTGTAGGATGGAAAAACCTGATAGTATGGTACGTGTTGACTGAATTCATATATTTAATAATATTATTTATATCTGGAATTATAATTAAAGAGATATCACATCTAATCATTCCAAGCGCTGGAAACGCTCTAGGACCATTAATTATAACCATATTAATGTCCTTAATTGTAATTTCCTATCTCTACATGTACCTCTATCGATCATTAGCATTATTATGGCTTAAAAAATAGTTCAGAAATAGAATTTATGAATCTGTAGTAAAACAAATTTCACATATAAAAAACGTAAATAAAATAAAAGGAATTTCTTATTATTTTTAAGATTTTTGTGAGAAATTTCTATAAATAAAACTTTTTGAAAAAAAACTTTTTTAGGGATTTTCACGGGCTTTGGGGTTTAGGATGAGTTTTCTGTGGCTGTTACCTGTACCGCAGTTCCTGTGACTGTTACCATTATGGTGTTTCCCATGGAGCCGCCTAGGTTGTTGTATTCAACACGAGTACCTATGATTGCGTTTGCACCGAGCTTTTCAGCCTTTTCCATCATACTGTCGATGGCAATTTTTCTGGCTTCACCTAGCTGCACCTCATATTGGGATTGCTTTTTTTTAACTACACCCTTAACCTCTCCCAACATATCCTTGTACAGGTTTGCACCTATGAGAGATTCTCCTGTTACCAGCCCCATGTGTTTAGTGACATTTTCCCCTAGAACCGTTGAAGTAGTAAAAATTCGAATATTGATACCCCCATCTACTTTTCATTAATTCTCATTACTTTCATATGGATTCAAATAAATTTCCAATCACACCTTATATTCAAATTTTAAGTTGTATTTAGTATAAATTTTAGTTGGTTTACTTTTTTTCTTTTAGATGTCCTGGGTGTCATGGTTTCAGGAGTTCATCTGCATTTTCTGAAATTGTGAAGCAGAAGGTTGCACCCTTTCCAAGTTCTGATTCCACCCATATGTTACCGTTGTGTCTTTCTATAATTCTTTTACAGATGGATAAACCCATACCAGTGCCTTCATATTCTTTTCTTGTGTGCAGTCTTTTGAAGATGTCAAATATCTGGTCATGATACTTGGGGTCGATACCTATTCCATTGTCACCTACAGTTATTAACCAGTGATCATCAAATTTTTGGCAGGTAATATTGATTTTTACATGGTCCTGACCCTGAAACTTAATGGCATTTCCAATTAAATTTTGTAAAAGCTGTTTAATTTGCATGGGATCTCCCTTTATTTCAGGCAGATTATCATATTGGATTGTGGCGTTTGATTCGTTGATTGAGGATTTAAGGTCCAACTGAACCACATTTAAACAATCATTCAAATCAATCCACTGAAACTTCGCTGTTCTGTTGTTTAATCTGGAGTAGGATAACAAGTCATCGATCAAGTTTTTCATCCTCTGCGCACCTTCAACAATAAAATCAATATATTCATCGGCATTATCATCTAATTTACCCTTGTAACGTCTCTCTAAAAGTTGGGTAAAACTTGAAACCATCCTCAGTGGTTCTTGAAGATCGTGGCTTGCAACGTATGCAAACTGTTCCAGTTCCTTGTTGGAGATCATCAATTGATTTACAAGGTTTTTCAGATTGGTCTGTGCAGTAACCAACTCTTCATTGGTCAGCTGAAGCTTGTTTGTGGTGGATATCAACATTTCATTGGAGGCCTGAAGCTTTTCAGTAAGCTTCTTTTCTTGATCAAAGAGTTTTTGCTTGAGATTTTCCACCTGTTTCCTCTCTGTAATATTGTGCCCAACAAGAAGTGCTCCGTCAAGCTTATCTGCACTGTAGATCAATTTAATGTTCAAAAGAACCCAAATTAACCTGCCTTTACTATCAACAAATTGATACTCGATATCTTCATCGATCTTTTCCCCAGCTTTAGCCAGTGATATCTTTTCTTTGAAGTCAGCCCGGCTTTTCTTGTCTAAAATATCCAGTGGATTTTTGCTCAGAATATCCTTTTTTGAACAGCTTAAAAGGTTGCAGAATGCTTCATTCACATTTTTAAAGCTCGGACCTTCAAAGTCTATTTCAAATATTGCTGTGGGTGCACAGTTCACCAGATGTTTGTATTCCATTTCACTTTTTTTGAGGGCCTTCTCCATATCTTTTCTTTTGGTAATGTCTAAAATGAGGGCCACTCCATTGTAACAGGCTTCATCAAGCATGGCACAGGCTATGATTATGGGCATCTGTGTACCGTCCTTTCTTGTGTAAACCTTTTCAAATGGAGTTTGATTGGCTCCAAAGGATCTGAGTTCCTTTATGGAATTTTCATCGGTGTACCTGTACTCTGCAGGTGTCATTTCAAACCAGTTTAAGTTTCCATCCTCAAGATCTTTTCTTGTGTAGCCCACCATCTCCAGGAACTTGTCGTTTGCATCAACAATTTTATGATCCATGTTCCAATATATGACACCGAAAAGCCCTGATTCATAAAACAAACCAGATTCATACAATCTTTTAAACCTCTCATCGTAGGATTTCAAAGCATCAAAACTATCAATTTTTTCTAGATCATCCAATAATTTTAAGCTGTGGGATCCTTTTAAATCGATATTTTCATTTTTCTTGGGACTTTCCAGGTTTCTTACTTCGTGAATGATATATTTGACATTTCCATCCACAACAACAGGAACGTTACTACAGCGCATCATACCTGTACCATTACTCAGTGAACATTCGGAGTCGTTACTGATGATCTTAACCTTGGTTTCAGCCCCATTATTGACACATTTTAAAAGGGATGATCTAAGTTTTTTTACCTCATTAGGTTTAGAATTTCTTTTCAAAATTTCAAAAAAGCTTTTTCCGATAATATCTCTTTTCACTATTCTGGTTCTTTCAAGATAAGCATCAGTCACACCAACAGTGGTGAAATTTGGAGTATCAGTTTTAAGTATTAATTTGCATCCAGACAAGGCATTAAAAACCTGTTCAAATTCCAAACAATCAACTGTCCCATTAGTTTTACTTGAAACTGTCAAAAAATCACTCCCACAAAAATCACAGCTGGGCTACAGCAAATGATCTTATATTACAATAATATTGGTGTGGTGGATAATTAAACTATCGATAGTTATAAATAGCTAAACTTTTAAATTAAAAGTTCCAATAATAAATGAAAATTTAACTTTCTAAACTTAATCAGAGTTTAAAAGTATTAAAAAAGGAAAACAGCCGGTTTAAAATTAAATTTGACAGTTATAGTAGAGAATTTTTATATTGCAGAATTTTGATAGTGAATAACTTGGAAGATTCTTGGGGGGTTGGTTTGGGATACCTCATTTAAAAACAAATACAAGTTTTAGATTAATTGGGTGTGTTCAGGTTCTGTTGGTAGGGTGAAGCAGAATTTTGCACCATCTCCGAGTTTGGATTTGACCCATATGATTCCACCATGTTGATGTACAATTTTTTGGGCTATGGCCAGACCAATACCTGTTCCTTCATACTCTTGATCCGTGTGTAACCTCTGGAACACAACAAATATTTTCTCAAGATACTCCTCTGAAATACCAATTCCATTATCTTTAACACAGAACAGCCATTCTGAACCTTTTTTTAACGATGTAATACGGATTTCAGGTTCAGATTCACCCTTATATTTAATAGAATTACCTATGAGATTCTGGAAAAGTTGAACCATTAGATTTTCATCTGCCATTACAGTGGGAAGATGATTGTAAATTATTCTGGCGTTGTTTTCATCGATTGCGGTCTTCAAATTTATGCATGTTTTTTTGAGTACGGTGTTCATATCCACTCGTTCCAAAGCCCGTTTTTTCTTGGCCACCCTAGAATATATTAAAATATCGTTGATCATGGTGTCCAACCTTTTGGCACCATTCACTGCGTAATCAATGAATTCATGGGCATCACTGTCGAGCTCATTCTTATATCTTCTCTCTAAAAGCTGTAAAAAACTGGTGATCATTCGAAGTGGTTCTCTGAGGTCGTGGGAAGTAATGTATGCAAACTGTTCAAGTTCGGCATTTGAACGTTTGAGATCCATTAAACTGTTTCTCAATGCAGTTTCTGCTTTCTTATGTGCCCTTTGAAGTCTTAAGGTGGTTATTCCAAATGAGATATCATTGGCAAGTTCTTGGAGTAATTTTTTTTCTTCCTCTGAAAATGGGTTGGTTTCAGGGGAGTAAATGGTGAGGGCACCAAAGACAGTCTTGTTGTATATCAACGGAAACACAATTGAAGAAGCATAACCACGTTTTAAAGCTTCCTTTCTCCAGGGTTTAAATTTTGGATCCACGAGCATGTCTTCGCACATGCATGGTTTGCCTGTTCTTATGGCTTTGCCTGTAGGTCCATTTCCATACTTGGTGTCGTCCCATGTGAAGTTCAGATTTTTAAGGTAGTCCTCTTCAAAACCTGAGTAGGCAACAGGAACAACCTTCTTAGTTTCTTCATCTGTGTAACCTATCCACACCATTGAATGTCCGCATTCTTCAATTATTATCCTACATACTTCGTTTAAGTAGAAGTCTTCATCCACAGCATGCATCATGGCAAAACTACTTTTTCTAAGGGCTACAAGTATTCTGTTCAACTGATTACGTTCTTTTAAGGTGTTAATTAATCTGTCTTCAGTTTCTTTTCGTTTGGTTGTGTCACGCACAACTGCAACTGCCCCAGTTATCACGCCTTTATCATCTTTGATGGGTGCAGATGTCACATGGCGGTTTAGTTTTTCCCCAGTTTTTGGTACAACCACATCTTCCTCAAAATCTTCTAAAACTTCGCCTTTCAAAGCCCTGTACAATGGCGAACCACTTTTTAAACGTATTGATCCATCTGAACTGTATGTATCCACGGCAGAAATTACTTCATCGAGGACATCAGGATCATTTGCATCGAGTTTTGCTTGGAAATTTCTTGCTGAAGCATTTGCAAGTATAATATTGCCTTGAGCATCACAAAACCATACTTCATCCACAATATTTTCTATAAGGGTTGATAACTCCCCTTTCTTTCGTTGAACATACTTCAATAACTTTTCTTTTTCCTTCATTATCTGGATACGTTCTGTCATATCGAAGTTAAATGTGATGATCTTGATTTCCCCTTCCACTTCAATGGTTTCAGCATCGGTGATAACGATACGTTTATCACCGGATTTCGTATAAATTTCAAGCTTCATGCTTTTTACAGAACCTTTGTCCACCAATTCCCTTTGGAATCTTTCACGATCTTCTAATCTTATGATCCCAAGATCAACTGATCTGTTACCAACGAGTTCTGATCTGCTGTACCCTGTAAGTTGGGTGTAGCTATGATTAACATCTGAGAAGTACCCATCCAGGTCGCTTATGGATACAGATGTTGTGTTCGCATGAAATGCTTTTGAAAATTTTTCTTCACTTTCCTTAAGGGCACGGTTCACTGTTAAAAGTTCGTCTCTATTTGCTTCCACTATTTGGTTGGTAATTTGGAGTTTTTGTGTGAGGGAAACAAGCTCTTGATTGGAGGCTTGAAGCTTTTCAGTGAGTTTTTCCCTGCTTTCAAGAAGATTCTGTTTATTTTCTTCCACCTTTTTACGTTCGCTGATATCCAGGTGAAGCCACAACCTTCCATAGGATTTGCCATCCATTGTTATGGGAATAAAATCCCTAATACAGGTTTCCCCAGTTTTCATAGTCACTTCCTCGCCTGAAACTGGTTTCATTGTACTTGTAATTTCTTTTATACGTGCAATCTCTGCTTCAGGATCTCTGTAGCTGTTTTTGATCTTCTCGATCATGTTTTTGTCAGAGATTCCAATCAAATCCTCTGGCTGTTCATTAAGGTGGAAGTAATCACAAAAAGCGGGATTTAAGTATTCGATACTGTTATCATTGGTCACAAGTAAAACGCTGGCCCTTATATTTGATAAAATACTGTATAAACGTTTTAAGGTATTTTGGGCGATGTTCTCTGCCATTTTATAATCTGTCATATCATGGTAGATGACCACGTAACCAGTTGTGGTAGTGGAATCTGAAGTTATTTTAGTTGTGTTCTGTTCAACAACCAAATTTTTTCCATTTTTATCTTTGACTCCAACAAGTGTGCTGGTTCTTCCATTTAATACAGGTTCTTGGGGTGGGATGTCAAGATTTATGTTTGTTTGGAGTAGTTCGTAGGGATTTCTTCCCAGAACTTCTTCTTGTGTGTAACTAAACATTTTCTTAGCACCCCAATTGAGGTAAACAATCCTAAAATTCATGTCCAACCCAAAAACTGCATCATTTACTTTACTTAAAAGAAGTGCTTGAAATTTAATCCTATTTTCATCGATTTTCCGTTCAGTAATGTCCCGAATAGTTATTAAGTTGCGTTTGACACCTTTATCATCCTTAAAAGAATTGGCAGATATTTCAGCAGTAAATTTGGTTCCATCCTTTTTTATATGTATGAGTTCGCCTTGGTACTTCCCTGTTTTTTCCCTTTCTGCGAGTATCAAATCTAAATTCGGATCTGTGGTGTCCACTATTCCGGATCTTCCAATTTCACAAATCTCCCTTTGAGTATAACCAAACAATTTCTCTGCAGCTGAATTTGCATAGGATATAGTCCCATCGGGCAGTGTAATTATTACAGCATCAGGACTGGATTTAAAAATAGTTCTATAATTTATTAGGAATTCTTTTGAAACATCAGACATTGTGGTACCGATTGTTTATTTTTATACATATTAGATCAACCATGTATAAATAATTTAACATAAGATTTTGGAGTTAAATATGATTTTAATCAATTTAAATCTGCGATTGAAATAAAGACCCATCCCCTGTGGAACTATCACTAAATTTAGGAGGAATATTATGATCCATTTAGTTTCAAATTTTTTTCACAGTTGTTTGAGGGGTGCTTGAAATAAATATATTTAGATTTGTACCTTAATATTAGGTTTCATTTAATAAATTGAGGGATTGTTTAAAAAAAATTATTAGATCATAAAACCATAGTGTAATCATTTAAGGGTGGGTGTAATGAATTTGGATAAATTGAAATTGCATACTAATTTAAAAGGAGTTGGAATTTTATATGTCAAGAGTCATACACTTTGAAATACCTGCAGAAGATCCTAAGAGGGCTATAAATTTTTATGAACAAGTTTTCAGCTGGGAAATTCAAAAATGGGAACATGGAGATTATTGGCTTGTTTCCACAGGATCTGAAGAAGAAAATGGGATAAACGGGGCAATCTATCCCAAAGAAACAGGGAGCACCGTTAGGGACACCATTAATGTCGAGTCTTACGAGGAATTTGCTAAAAAAATAGAAGCGAACGGTGGGAAGATGTTGACTGATAAAATGCCCATACCAGGCATGGGTTTTAATGGCCTGTTTCGAGATACTGAGGGTAACGTGTTTGGAATTATTGAGGTTACAATGGTCTACATTTCAAGACTCTTCAATGCTAAAATTGAGGATGTTTGGGAAGCATGGACAGAACCTGAACATGTTAAAGAATGGCTGGCACCGAAAAATTACACTGCACCCTTGGTGAAAATGGATCTTCAAGTGGGAGGCTCTTATTTAAATTCAATGAAATCTTCAGAGGGAGATGAAGTTTGGAGCACCGGTGTTTACAGGGAAATTGTACCCAAAGAAAAAATAGTATCAACAGACAGCTTTGCAGACAAAGATGGTAACGTTGTTCCAGCAAGCCACTATGGAATGGGTGAAGACTGGCCAATGGAACTCACTGTAACAGTCACCTTTAATGAGGAAGATGGTGCCACCAGATTAACCATCGAACATCAAGGCTTTCCAGACCATCATAACAGTGCCATGGCAGAAACTGGCTGGCAGGAATCTCTGGACAAGCTCGAGGCCCACTTAAAAAAGAAGTAGTTTGAAGGAAAATTTTATTTTCCAATCATTTTTTTTAGATAAATTCTAACACTACACAGCATACATTTTTAGTTAGTCTGTAACTGTTTTAATTCATTAATTAGTTGGTTTGATTGGTATTGTGAAGTAGAAGGTGCTGCCTTTTCCAGGTTCTGATTTTGCCCATATGGTTCCACCCTGTTGATGAACTATTTTTTGGGCTATTGCAAGGCCAATTCCTGTTCCTTCATATTCCTCATGTGTGTGGAGCCTTTGGAAGATGGTGAATATTTTATCCAGGTGTTGCTTTGACATGCCTATACCATTATCTTTTATACTGAATAGGTAGTGGTCATTTTCCTTTTTAGCTGAAATATGAATTTCAGGAGTTTTTTCGCTCCTGTACTTAATTGCGTTTCCAATGATATTTTGGAAGAGCTGAATCTTTAATTTAGCATCTCCCTTGATTGTTGGCAGGGGTTCATGGGTTATAACCGCTTTATTTTCTTCTATTGGTACTTTCAAGTTCTGCAATGTTTCTTTTAGAACTTCTTCGAAGTTCACGAGTTTGATCTGTCTTTTACTACTTGCAATTCGTGAGTAGGACAGGAGGTCGTTGGTCATGTTATCAAGACGTTTGGCTCCAGCTACTGCAAACTCTATGAATTCATTGGCATCATCATCCAACTTGTCCTCATATCTTCGTTGGAGTAACTGTAAAAAACTGGTTATCATCCTTAAAGGTTCTCTGAGGTCGTGGGAGGTTATGTATGCAAATTGTTCCAGTTCCTTATTGGATTGAGCCAGTCTTTTCATGTGGTTAGTTATTTCCACCTCTGCCTTTTTACGGAGTAGCACTTCCACAAATGCCACTGAAAGGGTTTCTATATTTCTTTTATCCTGATGGGTGTAACCACCTTTTTTATTGGCCAGTGCAATCATACCAATTGTTTTAGCACCCTCTTTAAGTGGAACTCCTAGGAAATTATTTATTGGAGGGTGTCCATCAGGCAATCCCCTACTATCAGGATCAGAATTTGGATCGTTTACCAATTGGGATCTAGATTCTTTTATAGTTCGGCCCCAGTAACTAACTATTTCCATGTCCTTTAAAAGTTCAGTTGCATTTTCTGTTTCACATTTAGACCATCCTGGAGGACTCAGTGCCCTGTCATCTAAACGGCCTTTTTTATTGATCTCCCCTAGAAACCCGAATTCACTTCCAGTTAGATCCTCGGCAACTTCAAGACATTTCATAACAACTTCCTTTTCAGACTCTGCTGTTAAAGATTCCTGGAAAACATTATTAATTGCTTCAATCACACTTTTTCCAGTTAATATTTCCTGTTCAGCCAATTTAATTTCTGTAACATCCTGATAAATACCCATGATCTTTTTGGCGTTTCCAGCAAGGTCATGATCAGTAACCTCTGCAAGGGCAGTTAGAATACGTGTTGAAACATTGTTTAAAACAACTTTAAAATCAAATTTAACCTTTTCATCATCTAAAACAATAGTATTAAACTGTTTAGATACAAATTCACGGTCTTCAGGGTGTAAATATTTGAAAAATGATTTCATTGTAGGGGTGTAATGTTTCTTGTCAAGGTTGAAAATGGAGTAGAGTTCGTCTGACCAGCTAAGCTCATCAGTTTCAACCTCCCATTCCCAGCTACCAATAAGTGCTATGCGCTGGGCCTCAGCTAAGTTGTTCCTGCTTTTTTCTAGATCTGCTTCTGTTTGTTTTTGTTCTGTTATGTCCTTGACAAACATGTCTATGCCCTTTTTCTGGCCATGTTCTCCGAGATGGTACTGACAATTTAATGATGCATAAAACGATCCACCATCCAATTTGATGAGGGTGCTCTCTAAATTTTTAACTTCACCCTTTCTGTTTAATAGGTGAATTATCCCTGACAACTGTGTGCTGTCAGAAAAGAGAGTTTTAACTTCCACACCTTGCATTGTTTTTGAAGAACTGTAACCAAGCATCATGGCTGCAGATGGGCTTACCATAACTATTTTACTCTCGGTATTTACCCTTATAAAACCGTCTTGGAGGTTGTTAATGATGTTTCGATATTTTTCTTCACTCTTGTGCAATTTTCTCTCGTACTCTATTCTGGAAGAAATATCTTCGAACACTGTGGCGAAACTGTTTTTATCTGGAGAAATAACGGATATGCTGAAATGTTTCTGGAGTGGTTCGTAGTAAGTTTTAAATTTTTCAGACACTCCTGTACTGGCCACCCTGGAGTATATGTCCAAGTAGGGAGGTTTACCAATACCATATATGTCTGAAGCTTTCCTTCCAATCACTTCTTCTTCGCTGAGTCCCACCAAGGTTTCATAGCTGTTGTTAATATCGGTGACAACGTAATCTACAGCTTCACCCCTTGAGTTGTATACTAGTTCGTGAAGTGCCACTCCTTCGTTCATTGCAGAGTAGAGTGAGTGATACTTTTTTTCACTCTTTTTAATGGTTTCAAAGAGTTTAGAATTTTCCACTGCATAGGACAGTGACGATGCTAATTTATCTGCAAAGTCTACCTGTGCTTCACTGAAAACTACCTGACTCTCATGGCGATAAAATGCAATGACACCAATAACAGCATCGTTTATCAGGATGGGTGCAACCAGTAGAGATGCAATTCCATCTGCTTTCATACTTTCCCTGTCAACACGTGGGTCGGAAACAGCATCGTTAAATGCAACAGCTTTCCTTTCGTTGACTACGTACACAGATGTTGGGGATTCTCCATAGGTTTTAACCTGTCCTTTTATGCTGTCTGGAAAGTTGTAACTGTACTTAACAACCCATTTATCATTTTCAAGTAAATTTATGACTGATGACTCTGCACCTATGGATTTAACTCCCTCTTCAAGTATGAATTCCATTATTTCATCGTAGCTGTGCTTTGAATTTATATGGGCATTCACCCGATTTAAAGCCTGGCTTAACTCTTCCCTTTCTTCCAGTTCTTGATTCAGGTTTAAAAGATAATCCTGCTGCAGCATCAATTCTTTGTTGGTTGCCTTGAGTTTCTCTGTCATGATTTTAAGGTCGATGTTGGTTGTTTGAAGTTGGTCTGTGAGGATGTGTTCATGTTCCCTTAACTTCTTTTTGATCTCTTTTTCCTGCTGTTTGTCTGTTATATCATGATAAACAATAAGATAACCCTTGTTACCAGAATTATCAACTATTTTTGTTGAATTCACTTCTGCAACAATTTTTTCCATCTTTTTATTGAAGGTATCAATTATAAAAGTAGTTTTAGGACGTAATTCCATATTTTTGTAGAGGAACTTTTTATGTCGTAGCAGTTTGTGGGTTGTTTTTCCAATGGCTTCAGATTCTGTGTAGCCATAGGTATCTTCAGCACCGTTGTTCCAATAATTTATCTTGAAGTTCTCATCCACCCCAACAACTGCGTAGTCCACACTGCTTAGTAACATGGAATGGTACTCAATCTGCTTTTCGTTCAATTTACGTTTAGAGATATCCCTCACAATCATGAATGTGCAGTCATTGTTTCCAGCATAACTGAATATGCTTGTGGAAATTTCAGCAGGAAATTTGGTACCATCCTTTTTTATCATGGTTACTTCGCCCTTGGCCTTGCCGTAATCTATTCTTTGCTGTAAAAGGAGGGATAAGTTTTTATCTAGGGAATCTACTATGCCTTTTCTTCCTAGTTTGCATATTTCAGCTTTTGTGTATCCAAATAAAGCTTCAGCTGCAGGATTTGCATAGAAGATGGTGCCGTCAATTTTAGTTAACAATATAGGATCCAAACTATTCTTAAAAAGAGCCTTACAAAGTATAAGATTTGAATCTTCATCAGTTTTAACAGCCAAATCAAATCACCAATCTCTATGATTATTTATTTGTACAGAATCGATAATAAACTTTTCTAAAAATTTAATGGACAATTTTAATAAATAAAGAGGTTTATTAGGCTATTAATGTCTTATGATCTGCACTTTGGCTAGTTATTAAATTATTCTGTTCAATTGGTTTTACAAAATGATGTGGGAATAAAAAAAAATAGTTTGAAAAAAGCCCAAAAGAAAATTAGTTTTTCTTTTAATCCCTAGGTTTTGTTATTAGCTTGGGTTCAACCTATAAAAAGTCCAAAATGGCCTGATTAACTTGTTCTGCATGTGTCCATATGAGGCCGTGCGGCCCGTTTTCTATTTCTACATATTTGTTGTTTTTTATTAAATTTTTAAGTTTTCTAGCTGTTGCGTCTATTGGAAGTATTCTGTCTGCATCTCCATGGAGGATCAAAGTAGGGATATCTATGGCGTCAACATCCTTTCTAAAGTCTGTTAGCCATGCATCAACACATTCGTATGTACCTGTAGGTGACGCTTTTGAAGCAACATTCCAACTGTTTTGAAAGACTTCTTTGCTCACAAGTTTTCCTCCGAGTAGATCCATGTTGTAAAAATCATTTAAAAATTGGGCTAAAAATGCAAGTCTATCTCCCTTGATTGCAGCTTTAATTTGGTTAAATCCTTCCCCATCAACTCCATCAGGATTATCCGAAGTTTTAAGAAGGAATGGTGGAATTGAAGCCAGAAGACATGCTTTTTTAATGTTATCTGTTCCATAAGTTCCTATGTACCTGGTAACTTCACCAGTACCCATGGAAAATCCTGCAAGTGTCACGTCTTCAAGTTCTAAGGTTTTTATGACCTTATCAAGATCTGCTGCAAATGTATCATAATCGTAACCCTCTAAAGGCTGACTTGAATCTCCAAAGCCTCTCCTGTCGTAGGTAATTACTCTATACCCTGAATTCAACAAGGCCAACTCCTGTTTTTCCCATGATGCTCCATTCAATGGCCATCCATGTACTAATAACACAGGATCTCCCGATCCATGATCCTCGTAGTGGAGTTTGATTTTTTTGGAGTTTTCCTTTCCAACTTCGATGTACTGCATTGAGTAAATTCCCCCTAGTTTTTTTAATAAAACAACTAACAACACTACTACTATGGGCTTTGATTCCTATAATAATTTCGGCTTATATCTGCCTATAACATCTAAAACCATCACACATTTAAGTATTTTTTGCAGTTGAAAATTAAAATTATAGCTCAATGTCAATTTTTAAGTTGGAAAAGTTAACAGAAGATTTTTGAATGGAATCAAAAAAAAATTAGGGTTAAATAAAAAAGAATATGGTGCTAAAATGGTACCTACTTGTACTTCACAGCTGTTCCTGTAGCTGTTATAATGAGAGAACTGCCTTGAAGACCGCCCATGGAAACGTATTCAACAAGCACTTCAATGACACTGTTTGCTCCAATTGCCTTAGCTTCATCTAACATTCTTGATATGGCCATTTCACGGGCGCTAGCCATGTCGTAATCACCCAGTTCAACAGGTTCAATAATGCTTGTGAGCTTTTCTATAGTTCCTTCAGATTCCCTTTCAGTTGCAACAGCTTCACCACTAACCATTCCCATGTACTTTTCTATTTTGCTAATATCTGCTGCTATTGACAAAATAGGTATTGGAAGGTCGTCAAGAAACTTTTCATCAACTCCTGGTGTTGCAGTGTCAATTTGTATTGATTCTTCAGGTTTAACACCTTTTCCCATGAGCCTTCTTGGAATGTAGAGTAAAAATCCGATGATTTTTTTCACAAAACCCACAGCTGTCACCATGAGAATGTAATTTACAAGGGTGGGGAATGCTGCCTGAAGTGTGAGTATAATGGCTATTATGGTTATGAGGCTGAGTGTTGCAGGTTCTTTGGTGGGGTCAATGACTGATGCCGGTAAAAACCAGCCGTAGATGTTGATCAAGATGAAGGTTATAAGTGCACTTATTGCACCAGTACTTTTTCCATACTTCTGACGTGCAATTAGGGTTTCAACAACACCAGCTATTAGTGGGCTTATGATGTACATTATGTTGAATCCAAAGATCACCAGGTGCCAAAGGATACAAAAGTATGCCGATGTGAATCCAACTAAAAATCCTGCAAGTACTGCTATGTATCCCCAGCGTTTTTCTTTTAAATTTTTCACAGTAGCCACCATAGCCATCTCCCAACAAAACTTTTTTTTAAATTATTTCTAATATTAAATCAGTCCATTTATCTATAATAAATGCTACGGTTCACAACGAAGTTCTAACCGTTTTCATAATGGAATTAGTTTATCTTCCAAGGTTTAAATGATATTCTACAAATTTTCGTATTTTGGAATTGGTTAAAGAAATTTGTACAAAAAAAATAGAAAAAAAGAATACTTTTGATTCCAATCAAAATCAATCAAATATCAAGTTGTATTCACTTTCAGATATTACTCCCTTATCCTTCAGGAGTTTTGCTAACTTTACCAATTTGTCAGAACTTCCTTCTTGACTTGAAACAGATTCAGTTTGTGGAGATGTTTCAGTTTCCTGATCATCATTTTGCATCGAGTTTAAAGATGTCATCCTTCTTCTAGTTCTTCTTCTTGCTCCCCCACGTCCCATAGGTCCTAGTTCCGGCATATAAATCATCCCCCATTTGTTTCTTAGACTATATTTATTTCAAACAATAGCTACAACACACATTATTAACTATTATTATGGTACTTCAAACCTAATAAATATTGGGTTCATCATCTCTCTACAGCCATAAAACTCATTTCAATCATATTTTAAGTGATAACTACCAGATACAGACGATAAATATATTCAAAAATCAAAACAAATGTTAATGAACAGTTGTCATAAGAAATAAATTAAATTAAGTTTTCGAATTTGAATCCTAAAGTAGGAACTTAACTAATTTCTGTGGCGTTTAAGACCTTAACATCACCTGCAACTACTGCTGAACTATTTTCCAACGTAACATTATAATTAACATTAGAATCACTCTCAATTCGATCGATCTTGATAATTTTCGAATCAATTCTTTGCCCCTGCGAACCAATTCCATAAACATTTAAAAGAACATCATCAAAATTTTCCTTGGAATCATCTCTAACAACACCAGTAATGTAAACAGCAGAACCATTAATAGCTTGTTCTACCAGTGGTGTGTTGTATTCAACAATTTTATCATCAAGATCCTGTTTTATCAGCGGATTAACTTCTCCAAATATGGATATAAAAATAATTACACTTAAAATAACTATTGTAATTTCTAACCTATATTTCTTCATGATAATAACCGATTTAAAACCTGTTTTTTTACGACAATATTTATTTTCTAACTTCAATTAAAAAAATAGGATTTTTCCTGGCTTTAAAAGATTGATCCTACAAATAATTTCAAATAGATCTAAGTTGAACTGCCATGTACAACCAAATGGAATTTTTTTTGTATTCTTTTTTATTTTAAAAAAAGTTCTATTTAAACTAATGGGCTTATCAATGAAAAATATCCTTTTAAAACTTAATAAAATAGTATTAACTCTTTAAAAGTTTATAAGATTAATAATAGGGGGCTAATATGAGCATTCACTAACATTAACTCATTTTATGAAATTGTAACCATATAATAAAAACAAATAATTACTTGGACAAACTATAATAATATTAATTATAACTTAATTGGAGGTGATAATGTGGCAAATCCAATATTAGCTTTGATTATTTCTCTATTTTTACCTGGAATTGGTACAGTCTATGCTGGAAATATTATGAAAGGAATAATAATTTTCATCGTAGCACTTATACTAGGCGCACTAGCAACTGTTTTCTTACTTGGAATCATTGCTTGGATACTTTACGTCATTGTATGGCTTTACGGTATGTACGACGCTTACACTACAGCCAGTGCAACCTAATACCAAATATCCATTTTTTTTATTTTTTTTGCATTTAATACCGTAGCTATGATTTTTAATTTTTTGTAACCCGGGATAGGATTATTGTTTTGAAACAAAATTTTAGTAAAAAAAAGAAAGAATGAAGTAAATTTATTTACTTCGCGGTACCATGAAACCAGCAATAACAACTAGTATGGCCAAAACTAATCCTCCAATAGGCACGCCTGTGTGCTGCATAGGAATTGTTTTACCTTCAGAATTGGAACCAGGATCTGCAGGGTCGGATTTATTTTCTATCGTTATGGTGTTGTTGGCTTGGTTTTGTGGGTTGGGGTTGTAGTTGGTTTGGTTTAGTGTTGCTGTGTTTGTGATGTTGGTGTTTGTTTTGGTTATTTGTGCTATGATGTTTAGTACTGTTGTTTGTCCGTTTTGTAGGTTTCCTATGGTCCATATGCCTGTTTGTGGGTTGTAGTTTCCGTTGGTTGAGATGAATTTTAGTCCTTGTGGTAGTATATCCGTTACTGTGACATTGGTTGTATTGTCTGGTCCGTTATTGGTTACTGTGATGGTATAGGTGATCTTATCGTTTAATTTTGGTTTTGAATTATTAACTGCTATTTTAATGGCCAATACAGATTCTTTTTCTATCGTTATGGTGTTGTTGGCTTGGTTTTGTGGGTTGGGGTTGTAGTTGGTTTGGTTTAGTGTTGCTGTGTTTGTTATGTTGGTGTTTGTTTTGGTTATTTGTGCTATGATGTTTAGTACTGCTGTTTGTCCGTTTTTTAGGTTTCCTATGGTCCATATGCCTGTTTGTGGGTTGTAGTTTCCGTTGGTTGAGATGAATTTTAGTCCTTGTGGTAGTATATCCGTGACGAATACGTTGGTTGTGTCGTCTGGGCCGTTGTTGGTTACTGTGATGGTGTAGATGATTTTATTGTTTAGGTGTGGTTTGGTGTTGTTTACTGTTTTTTTGATGTTTAGTTGGGATTCTTTTTCTATCGTTATGGTGTTGTTGGCTTGGTTTTGTGGGTTGGGGTTGTAGTTGGTTTGGTTTAGTGTTGCTGTGTTTGTGATGTTGGTGTTTGTTTTGGTTATTTGTGCTATGATGTTTAGTACTGCTGTTTGTCCGTTTTGTAGGTTTCCTATGGTCCATATGCCTGTTTGTGGGTTGTAGTTTCCGTTGGTTGAGATGAATTTTAGTCCTTGTGGTAGTATATCCGTGACGAATACGTTGGTTGTGTCGTCTGGGCCGTTGTTGGTTACTGTGATGGTGTAGGTGATTTTATTGTTTAGGTGTGGTTTGGTGTTGTTTACTGTTTTTTTGATGGTTAGTTGGGATTCTTTTTCTATGTTTATGGTGTTGTTGGCTTGGTTTTGTGGGTTGGGGTTGTAGTTGGTTTGGTTTAGTGTTGCTGTGTTTGTTATGTTGGTGTTTGTTTTGGTTATTTGTGCTATGATGTTTAGTACTGCTGTTTGTCCGTTTTTTAGGTTTCCTATGGTCCATATGCCTGTTTGTGGGTTGTAGTTTCCGTTGGTTGAGATGAATTTTAGTCCTTGTGGTAGTATATCCGTGACGAATACGTTGGTTGTGTCGTCTGGGCCGTTGTTGGTTACTGTGATGGTGTAGATGATTTTATTGTTTAGGTGTGGTTTGGTGTTGTTTACTGTTTTTTTGATGTTTAGTTGGGATTCTTTTTCTATCGTTATGGTGTTGTTGGCTTGGTTTTGTGGGTTGGGGTTGTAGTTGGTTTGGTTTAGTGTTGCTGTGTTTGTGATGTTGGTGTTTGTTTTGGTTATTTGTGCTATGATGTTTAGTACTGCTGTTTGTCCGTTTTTAGGTTTCCTATGGTCCATATGCCTGTTTGTGGGTTGTAGTTTCCGTTGGTTGAGATGAATTTTAGTCCTTGTGGTAGTATATCCGTGACGAATACGTTGGTTGTGTCGTCTGGGCCGTTGTTGGTTACTGTGATGGTGTAGATGATTTTATTGTTTAGGTGTGGTTTGGTGTTGTTTACTGTTTTTTTGATGTTTAGTTGGGATTCTTTTTCTATGTTTATGGTGTTGTTGGCTTGGTTTTGTGGGTTGGGGTTGTAGTTGGTTTGGTTTAGTGTTGCTGTGTTTGTTATGTTGGTGTTTGTTTTGGTTATTTGTGCTATGATGTTTAGTACTGCTGTTTGTCCGTTTTTTAGGTTTCCTATGGTCCATATACCTGTTTGTGGGTTGTAGTTTCCGTCGGTTGAGATGAATTTTAGTCCTTGTGGTAGTTTGTCTGTTACTGTGACGTTGGTTGTGTCGTCTGGGCCGTTGTTGGTTACAGTTATGGTGTATGTAATATTGTCATTCAATCTAGGTTTAGAGTTACTAACTGTCTTGTTTATAATCAAATATGATGTTGGTGTATTAATAGAGATTTTAACATTCTCATCATCGGCCAACGATTTAATTGTGTAAACTATGCCATTTTTGGCAATGATATTGTAACTCACTGTCGTATTTCTAATATCTCCTGTAACAATGCTACCATCTGGTTTGGTTACATTCACTTCAAAGTAGGGTAACAACCATTGATTGTTAATCACAGGAATGTTGGTTTCAAGTGAATAACCTAAAGTTACAGAATCTCCTGGAGCAACTGTTTTCGTGGCATTAACAGTTGTGTTGAAATTATTGGCAGATAACTGAAGAACGTACCAATATTTCATGTCCAGATTAGTTCCAGAATCGTTAACCTGCGTTGTGGCATTGTTAACACCCCACCAATTCAAATTAGCATCGGTGTTGCTACCATTATTATTCAAACCCAAATTATTATGGTATATTCTGTTATAATTCAATACATTACCAGTACCATTAACAATGAAACCATATCCTGTGTTTTTAAGGATTGAAGAGCTTAAAACTGTGTTATTATTACCATTTAAAAGGATCCCGTTACCATTATCAATTATGGAACCATTGGTGAATAAATTACCGGAAGAAGTTGAATTAAATATCAATCCCATGTTAAGGTTATTAATAATATTCACGTTGTTTAAAACATTATTAATGCCATTAACAATAATCCCGTTGGTGTTGTTTGACACCACAACATTGCTTAGAATATCTTTGTTCCCGTTAATAGCAAGCCCATACTGATTATCCGACACAGTATTCTGTCCTAACACAATATTAGTATTATTATAACCTATAACAATACCAACACCGTTGTATTTAACCGTGTTATCAAATATGTTGTTGTTAACTGCATATACAGAAACACCTACACCATTATTTAACAGATTATTATCAGACACAGAATTTCCAGAATTTTCTAATCTAATACCAGATAAAACATTGTTAAACACAGTATTATCCGTCAGTGTTGAAGTTCCCTTTCCAGATATAATTATCCCATTTTGAGAGTTGCCAGAAACTGTGCTACCCTTGATAACAGAACTACCAGAACTTGATACAGATATTCCTGATCCTTGATTGTTAGTAGCTGTGTTGTTGTTTAGTGTTGTGGTTCCTGTTCCTGTTACGCTTATTCCGTTTTGTGTGTTGCTAGAGGCTGTGTTGTTGTTTAGTGTGGTTTTTCCAGAACTTGATACTGATATTCCGGATACTTTGTTGTTTGTGACTGTGTTGTTGTTTAGTGTTGTGGTTCCTGTTCCTGATACTGATATTCCGGATACTTTGTTGTTTGTGGCTGTGTTGTTGTTTAGTGTTGTGGTTCCTGTTCCTGTTACGCTTATTCCGTTTTGTGTGTTGTTAGAAAGGCTGTTATTTGTTAAACTAGAATTATCTGCATTTAACAATAAAATTCCATTATTTTTGTTGTTTGATGCTGTGTTATTAGTTATAGTGGAATTAAATGTATTTATTAGTCGAATTCCATCATAACCATTGTTATTTGCTGTGTTATTAATTATGGTGCTGTTAGATGAAGTTGTTGTTGTGGATCCAACCACTATTCCGTTGTTTATATTATTGCTCACGTTGTTGTTGATTATGGTTGTGTTAACAGAATTGGCATACACGTATATTCCATCAACATTTTTGGTTATAGTGTTGTTGAATATGTAGGAATTGATGGAAGTGGCTGAAACAATTCCACCATTTCCTGGGCTGTTATTAATTATGTTACCAGATACATTGGAATTGATGGAAGACGACAGATATATTCCACGATTTGTATTGTTGTAGAGTGAGTTGTTAATAATGTCTGTATTTGAAGCACTATCTAGGGTTATACCATTTTTGGAGTTATTATAAACTGTGTTATTGTTTATACATGTATTATTGGACTTTGCTACGTAGATTCCATAGGTGTAATTACTTACTGAGAATCCTGTTATATTCACATTGTTAGCATTAGATACTGAAATACAAATGGCTGCTCCCTTTCCAATTAAGGTTACAGTACTGTTTGCAACGATGTTAACTGCATTTTTCACGGACAATGCTAAGTTTAGATAGGTGCCTGATTGAAAAATTATGTTATCTCCATCAGATATGCTAAGTCCCTTCACTGTAATACCGCTAAAGAAGTTGTTGATATCAGCTGTGGTCCAGGTATTATTATCTATACTTACATCAGCTGCACTAACGTTGTTTAAACACATAAAAAAACAAAATACAACCAGCAATAGTTTTATAATACCCTTTTTATTGTCTATTGTCATGTTTCACCTCCTGTTTATTTTTTTTGGAAATGAACATGTGTAGTTATTAAGGTGATATACCTCATGATCCTATTTAAAAAATTCACAAAAGATACTATTTAATAAAAAATTTAGTTAAGCACCAAATAGGGATTTTTTTAATATATTAACCAATTAAATATCTTTAACATGATATTTCATATCCATATTAAAAATAATAAATTCACACATATAAAGCTGCCTATTTGGATTGTTAAAAAAAAGAGGATGTAAATTAAAACCATAAATAAGCTCATTTATGAATATTGATCCATATTAATCAGTTAAATTTTTTATATTACTTTATAACTAAAAAATTAGGAATCACAAAAAAAGCTATTGTCTGTGAAGTGGTTTGAACTGAACAAAAAATAGAGTAACGTAAAATGAATTTAATGGAGGGGTGCCAGATAAAGAAGGAGTTAACGACAACTATATCATGTTTTAATTTCATATTATATACTAATAATATGGTGTATTTCGAGTTTGATCCTTTAATTTAGGGGATTACAATTTGGAATTTAAAGGAATATTTTTAGGCACTATATAAATTGAAAAATTTTAAATTTATTTAACAAAGGATCTGGAGCTGTAAAAAATGTCTGGAATGGGAGAAAAGGCACGCACAGTAGTAAGTGGTGTAGGAGATAAGGTTTCAAGTAGTGATGAAGGAAGTGTAGTTGACTCTGTAGGTGAGAAGGTATCAGGACTCGGAGAAAAAATTAAGGGCACAGTTAAGAGTGTTCCAAAATCAGCTTCCAAGAGTACAGATGATTTATCACTTAGAATTGATGATTATTTAGATGAGAAAAGTAGCCAGCTAATTGTTGACTGGGAACTTGCAACCAACAACGATATAGAGAACATTGAAAAGAAATACAGCAAGGTAGCACAGGATCTTTCAACGTTAGATACTAATTTCAGTGAGTATCGTGATGAAACAAACGATAAAATTAAAAAAATAGAGGAAAGACTTCAAAAGCTCGAAAAACCTTAGAAATTTTCATCAAGCTTCTTTTTTATTTTTAATTCCTTTTCATAAATTTCATGTTTTAACAACTGCACACCCTATTTTTTTTGCCACATCAAATTTTAGCCATAATCATGTTTGAAAATGATATTTGAATGGTTTTATTAAGTTTTATTGGTTAACTGGGAAATTGTGTACTGGGTTTAAGTTCACGTTGTCTATGGTGTTGTTTGTGATGGTTGTGGAGATGTCTTTGAAGATTGAGGAGTAGTTGTAAATTCCCCCTCCCTTGATGGATGCATAGTTTTTTGTGACTGTGCTGAAGTGCAGGTTGATTAATCCGTAGTTACTGATTCCTCCTCCGTAACTGGCAACGTTGGAATTTATTTGGGTTACAAATATGTCGAATATTCCATTGTTGTTGTAAATTCCACCACCTTCAATGGCTTTATTTCCATTTATGTACGAACTGACTGTGGATATTACACAATGGTCGTTGTTTATTCCACCACCGATCTCAGCTTTATTATTTGAAACCCGAGACTGGTAGAGCTGCAGTTCTCCCTTTGAATTAATTCCTCCGCCCATTTCTGCAGTGTTTGAAAGAATATTGGTTCTCATGATGTAGGCGGTGTTGAGATTCTGAATACCTCCACCATTGTAGTTGCAACTGTTGTTTGAAATAGAGGATCCCCTGATGTTTACAGTACCTTCGTTGTAAATTCCACCACCGTCATTGGCCCTGTTGGATGTAACACATGAATATTTCAGGGTTAGTGTACCTTGATTTCGAATTCCTCCACCTAAAGAACTTTTACCATTGGTGAAGGTTAATCCATCTATTTGAACATCTCCAGAGTTTTTAATCCAAACACAAGAACTTTTATTGTTCCCGTTGATCACGGTGTTTTTAGAACTGTTACCAATTAACTTAACATTCTTATTTATCACGAGATTTTCAAAGTAAACTCCCTTGGCAACAACCACACAAAAATTACCACTTCCAACATTGATGGCTTTCTGTATGGTTTTAAATGCCTGTTTAAGATTTTTTCCCGTGTTATTATCGTTTCCCTTCATATCAACGTAGTAAACACTAAGATCGTTTGATGTTGGATTAGAACTCTGTACCAACTTACCACCATTATTCACGGTCTGGGAAGCATTTGTAGCCTGACTTGCAGATGCTGTTCCTAAAATTATTAAAATTATTAACGGTATGAATACAACTTTCAGATTTTTCATGACCAAACCTCCAAAAATTTCATTTTTAGGGATTCATTGAGAACCATCCTAAAAAAATCACTTAACCCCTCAATCCACTACAATGTTAGATACTTTTAATGTAAAAGTGAGACTATATATATTTATTCATTATATTATCTATTTATTCAGATTTATTATTATGATTAAGGTTTTATTCCTAAAAAATTCTATTTTTGTTCAGATTAGATCAAAAAAAATAAAAAAATGGAAGATTAAATTGTTAGTTCTGGATCTTCACTTGAATCAGTTTCATTTTCTAATTCAAGGACTGATCTGTACATGAGGCTGGTACTTCTATATAGAAATATTGATGCAAATGGTCCAATAATCAGGGCGTTAATAATAATTCCAATAAATTTAACGTGTCCTAGTCCAAAAGCAAAGATAATGGTCGTCCCAATAATTATTATAACTGCGTAGATGATTCCAGTCACAATGTACCATCCAATGTAGTTTCCAAGTCCAATTTCAGATATTTTGGTCCGAATTTCACTTAATTTAAGCGCGTAACTAATATTATTCTCATTTTTGGCCATGTTGGCAAGGGCCATGAGAATCAACGGATAAACAATGATGAGGTAGATTCCAACAATGGCCAGGATTGCCATCAGCATAATTTTACCCAAAACACTAGTTGAAGCTCCTGAGGAAATTAAGATCAGGCTTATGATGAAACCAAATACAAACAAGAGTATTAGGAGTGGAATTATGAAGATGATCAACACTATCCATATTTTCACACCATCTTTAAACATTCCCATCCAGTTTCCAAAATCTGGTAAAACATCGTAGCCACCTATGGATGAGTTCAGTATCCTCAGGTTGTAACCACTCCTGAAAATCATAAGTAAAAGTGTTAAAATGAGAAAAAGTCCAAAAATACTACTTTTAAATCCAAACGACTGTACAATTGAGTAAATTTCTGCAAATAAAATTATTACCCCTAAAATTAAAAAATTCTTTTTGTTTGAAAGGGGATAACCCAACGAATTCTTAACAATATCTCCAATATCCAATGTTTGACCTCCATGATTTTATTCACGATATGATCTTAGTCTCATTTCCCAATACTTAAACTTTGATGAATTATTCCAAGTAGAGCAGGATAAATTAAATAAATTTAAGTTTCATAGAGGCGGATCTAGTTTAGGGAAAAATTAAAGATATTTCAAGATGAATAAATTATTAAATGATCATTTTTCTGGGTGAAGGTTCATGGATAGAGATACTTTAATCAAGCACAAGCTCATGATGCAGAGTGATAGGATAAATAAATATCTTATGAACAGAATTAATGGACTGTATTCACTGATTTTGATAGCTTTAATCTTAAATATCTTCATTTATTTCGAATTTAACAGCATAAATTTTCTTTTTAATGTGGAAAATAGGTTGGAGTTAATGGTTTTCATTTTAACTGTGATATTGGTGGATGCCACGTTAGCACTACTGTCCTTCACATATCTCTTGGTTATTAAAGAGGATGATCAAAATTCAATGGATTTAAAGGGAACAACAATACTCAGTGATAAATCAGCCGGAGAAATAAGCTACATAATCAAAAATTGGAAAGAAGGATTGAAAGATAAATCAAGGCATTTACAAAGTCAGAAAAAAAAGTTACTGGAATACATAGATAAAATTGGAATTAAAGACGGAAATTTAGACTCAGAACCCAGAAACAAACATGGAAAACATGAAAAAAGAAGTGACGTCTTCAAACTACGGGAAATAGATAGGGATAGCAGAATGCCCACCTACGTAATTGAATCCAAATTAATTCAAATAAGCGAAGATTTAGATGTTTTTGATGATGATCTGGAAGAACTGGAAAGAAACGATGAAGATCATGAACTTAAATCTTCCCTTATAGAAGCAAGGGATCTGTATGAAAAATTGAAGGACCTTGAAAATGAAATCTTGGAAAATTTAACACTCCTAGAATATTCCATGGAGATATACAACTTCAAAACTTTGAAGATCATAGGAAAACTATTTTTTCAAAGTTCCATATCCATAATAATTGGATTTTTCATACTGGGCATTTTAGTATTTGCACTGCAAAATGACGTAATATTAGCAGTTCTTCAAAGCTTTGGAAGCTTACCACTACAACTCATCATATTCTTTGCATCCATTTTTGTGATAGATGGTTCATGGTCCTTTTTAAGGGCAGTATACTCATTTTTCAAACTTTACATCCGAGATTAACCACTAACAGCCTAAAAAATAGCATCAAAAAAAATAGTTGTTAATTTTTACCTAATTTTTATGTTAGGGTTCTTTTGTGTGGATATCATTCTTGGGAGTAATGTGACATCTCATTTACATCGTAGAAAATTTTACAGAAAAATTTACATGCAGATTTAAGTTCCAGTTCTCCTTTTTCAGTGAGTGCGTATGTTTTAGCTTCATCCACAGTTATTAATTCATTCTTTCTGAGTTCTTTAAGTGCGGGATAGATGGTACCGGGGCTGGGCTTGGTTCCTCGTCGTTTTTCAAATTCCCTTGATATTTCTGCCCCATTCATTTCACTCTTTTTTAGAGTCCAGAGTATGAGAAAGGTCAAATATCCCTTCATATCGCACTGCATACTAATTTGTATGGTTTGGAGCTATTAAATTGTATCGGAAAATCAATATTGGATGTCCGATAGATATATATGTTTTTTATTGCATATCGTATATTAAAGATGGAAATGGGGGTGAGATCATATTAGTAAGTTTTGAACTTCAGCACTGGTGCTGCGGACCTAAAGGCTGTGAATTAGAAATAGTTTACGGAGAAATGATAGACGCAGAATAAATAATTTGTTTTCAACCTAAAAATCCAATATTTTTTTTTTAAAACTTCAAATTTTTATTATTCTTTTTAAAAATCTACGCCCTAAGAAATTACCTCCCCTCATTAAATAGTGGAGCTGGTCCCAAGGGAATTCTGCCATAATCCTAAAAAAAGGAAAAAAAATTTGCTTAAACGGTTTTAAATCTTAAAATGTAGTTGGATTTGAACTGGTTTCCTACCTTATCCTTAACTGATCCCCTGGGTATGATTATGCTGTACCAGGTGTGCCCTGCTTTCTTGTTTTGAAGAATTAATGCATTGCCATTCAAAGTTTTATATGTGGGAACTGGTTTTCCTGTTCCCATGTTGGTGACTCTTATGTTATTGAAATTAATACCCCTAAAAATGGCTTCGTTGAAGTAGATCTCAAGGTTGCTTCGTGTTGAAACATGGGTATTCATCATTTTAGGGCTTGTATACTTGATTGTAGGGGGATTTTTATCAATGGTGTAGGTGGCTTTACCAGTTGAGGTGTTGCCTGCAAGGTCCACGCCTAAATACCTTATTATTGTGGTTTTTACTAGTTTAAATGGGCCGATGTATTTTTTGCTGAGGTTGGTGGGTGTGCTGTTGTCAAGGGTGTAGTAGATAGTTCCAATTTCATCCATCTTAATTGTAACAGTTTTCGTGCCGTTGTAGTATCCTGATACAGGGGTTACTGTTAGTTTTGGTACTCTGTTGTCCACTGTGAAGTTTGAGTAAAAGCTTTGATTCATACAATTGTTTGATACATCCATCAGACTGTTAAAAGGTAAATAAAGTTTATAATTACCATCCGGTAAATAAAATGCTCCGGTTACTGTAACGATGTTGTCAAAGATATTGGTTGTTATTGGAACATTTCCAGTGGGGCCTTTGAGGGATATACCACCGTAATTTGGTCCGGCCTGCACAGCTTCGCTGAGTTGGAGTGTTAAGGTTTTAATTTTTCCCTTGAAATGGGATTTATTGGGTGGTGTTTGGGACTGGACTTTGGGGGTCACGTTTATTTTAATGGTTGTGTTTAACACTTGACTGTCCATAAATGATGTGATGAGTGCGGTTCCAGATACTGCGCCAGATTTTAAGGTGGTTGTACACAGTCCATTTTTTGTGTTAACTGAAGGTTGAATTATTCCGAGTGTGGAGTTAAATAATACTGGCATTCCATCTGGAAGATGACCATTTAAAGGATCGTGATAGTTGTTAAAATTATCATGAACCATATCCACAGTCACATTTAATGAACATCCCTCCCCAATTGTGGTACGATCAACTTTCATAAGCATCACCATCCATGATGTGGTGTTGACTCCGTAGTTCACCAAGTCTGATGGGTCTGTGTTTGATCCCCACCAGTTGAAGTTGGCATCAACCACTCCAAATGGACAGTAGATCTCCCCTGCTAAAGGTTGGTTGTTAGTTATCTGATTGTAATTAACGAAGGAGTTGTATCCGAAGTAACAGTAAATAGCCCCTCCATTAGCAGCCTGGTTATTATTTAGTCTGCTCATTGAAACATTTAAATATCCTAAATTGTAAATGGCACCGCCATCCCCATTAACAGCTTTACAATTAGTTATGGAGCAGTTGAACACGTTCAATGTTCCTTCGTTGTATATGGCTCCTCCGTTAATGCTTTTTCCATTGACCATGATCATGTTGATGAGGGTTAGGTTCGCACCTTTATCAACTGTGAATATCCTATCTGAATTAAACCCATCTACCACGGTGTTTGTATGTCCTTGGATGGTAATGTCCTGGTTGATATAAATTCCATTTTCCCTGTAGCATCCGGAAGCCACTTCAATGGTTCCGTTATTCTTAACTGTTGCCACCGCATTTTTAAGTGTGGCCTTAGGACCATTGTGGGTTGTGCTGTTGTAACTAGCTGCAAGCCCGTTCCATGAATCATTACCATGGCAATTCACATAGATGGTGGGAGTTTCAGCTGCATTTGCTGTTCCAGCACAACTAAGAATCATTAAAAATATTCCAAAACAAATTAAACCAAGTAAACTAGTATTAACACCATCAATTCCCATTTTTCCCCACCTTAACAGATCGAACACTTAAATAAAGTTCAACCTTAATCTATTGAATCTGTATTTGGTGTTTACCACTAAAATATTTTCTAAAATCATTTTTTTATTTTTAGATCATTTGATTGAAAACAAAAATATTAGTTTATCTAATAAAACATAAGATAAAAACTAGTAATTAGTTAGTGGGAAAATTAATATTCAAAATGAAGTAGAAATTTATGGATTCATAATTAGGATGGTTAGTTTTAAATGACAAAAGAAGCAGCTAAAACAGCAATGGGACCCACATTTATGATTGCTGTTGAACAATCGTTCCCTGAAGAACAAAGAATAATAACAGATGAACTGGCCTACCCAATTTTACCCCTGAGTTACAGGTTAATGGTTAAGCTGTTTAACATAAAATTCGTGAGGCATTGGCTTATAGGCACAACTGAAACCAGCACACCGGGATTGTGGAGTGGAATCATGCTCAGAAAACTTTACATCCAACACAAAATTAACACTTCCCAGTCTGAAATAGGACAGGTGGTTAATTTAGGGTCTGGATATGATACAATGGCCTACACTCTCCCATCATTATCTGACATGTCAGTATGGGAACTCGACCAAAAAAATGTTATTGAAACCAAAACCCAAAGACTAGAAACCAGTATGGGAGAAGTACCTGGAAATGTCAAACTCATGGCAATGGATTTTGATCATGAAGACATTGGCCAAGCACTTAAAAGACAAGGTTACTCGGATGAAATGCCAACTTTCTTCATATTAGAAGCAGTGACTCAGTATTTGGATGAAGAAAGTGTTAAAAAAATGTTCACATTTTTATCCCAAGCTCAAACCGGCAGTAAACTCATCTTCACCTACATTTTAAGGGAATTTATAGAGGGTGTTGAAATGTACGAAATGAAAAATCTCTACAAAAAATATGTTTTCCCCAAGATCTGGAAATATGGACTCTTCACCCAGGACACCAAGGAATTTCTAGAAGGATATGGATGGAAATTAATCGAAGATGTTGAAGCCGATGATATCAACGACGACTATATCAAACCCAACAACAGGAACCTTAAAACTACAAATCTCGAGAGAATAGTCTATGCTGAAAAGATTTGACTGACTACTTTTTTGACTACTTTTTTGACTACTTTTTTGACTACTTCTTCAAAACGTAGTAGGTGGAACGGCTACCGCCCTGTTGTTCGATGATATTTTCATCCATAAGATATCTTAAATCTTTATAAGCTCCCTGTCGAGAGATATTTAAAAGATTTTGAACTTTAGAATTCGTGATGCTGCCATTTAGATGTATGTACTCCAATATTTTCCTATTTTTTTCCGACAGCTTAACTCGGTTTTCTTTCGATTTTTCAGGTGAAATAAGAAGCAGTTGGTCCTTGATTTTTAATAGGGAATGTTTAAATCCTTCTATAAAGTAGTCTAGCCAGTGTGTTAAATCTTGAGTTTTTTGATCCACGGAGTTTAGAGCTGAGTAGTAATCTTCTCTGTTTTTGTCGTAGTACTCGTCCAGTGTGAACATTCTATCCATATCAAATTTTCTGGTATGGAGATAGAGTGCAGTTAGTACTCGTCCTGTTCTCCCATTTCCATCAATAAATGGATGTACTCTCACAAATTCATAGTGCAAAATACCTGATGCAATAACTGGGTTTAATTCTTCCGAATTATTGATCCATTTAACCAGGTCACCAATGCTTTTTTTGATGGAGTTTACAGGAGGGGGTGTAAAAACAGTTTCTCCTTCCTTGTTAATTATATGAACTGGAACTATTCGATATTGGCCTTCTAAATATGTGTAGTCTAGTGTGTAATGTGTAATGCCTTCATGTAGATTTAGTATAGTTTTTTCGACTATTTTACCATTGACTAGATAGTTTTCAAGGTTTTTTAGCACATTTATATAATTTAAGACTTCTTGATCTGATTTTCGTTGTGATGTTTTTTCCATGGTCTTAAAAATAGCTTCAACTTGATCCATTCTCAAGGGATTTCCTTCAATGGCTGTAGAATGATGTGCAGCTTTTAAAACAGCATCCCGTCTTAGTGATACTTCCGTTTCTAATATTAACGGTGAGTTTATTATGAAATCTTTAATGGATTGTATTTCCACCAAATTATTGACCATTTTGTTGGTGTAGTTGAATTTTGGTTTAAACATGCTAACCCCTTTTTAATTTCTAATGGTACTATGTGCAGTACAAAATATATATTTGACTATTTTTTGACTACTAATCTTTAGGTTTTTATTTGACTGGCAATTTATTCATGAAAATTTTACCTGAAACTAGAATAATTAGTTTGAGAAATTAGAAAAAAAGAATGGAAAAAGAAAGTTAAAATAAATAAAGTTAACATCTACATGTTTAGATCGTAGGTTTCGGATACTGAACCCCTATTTTTCCATGTTGGAGCACCAAGTTTGCTAGTTTTTGACGATGTATCACAGATTAATTGAGTTCCGTTTTCAAGGAGAACCACAGGCCAAACATGTCCATAAACACTTCCACCCATGAACTGTACGGCACCGGAATAATCGAATTTTGTAGCGTTATGAGGTATTCCTGCAGCTCTGCATAGGGCTATAAATAATCTTGCCTGATCACAACAATTCCCTTCACCTAAAACAGCAGTTTGAACTGCGTAGTGTTTTGAATTGTAGTACATGGGTTTTTCATACTTCACATTGCTGTGCATCCACTTAAAAATAGCTTTAACAATGTTGTACCGGGAATCAGTACTATTTTTAGTCACATTTTGGGTTATGTTGGCGGCCAGTTCAGTGATGTATGGATGTTCACATTCGTAGTAACCATCAACCTTTACTCCGTTATTTACGCTGTTGTCTGCGGCGTATGCAAGATTGGATACACCTGTCATTGCTATGAACATTCCACAAATGAATACAAGTGATACAATTCTTTTTAAACAATTACCTCTGTACCCTTCCATTACCTTCAAAACCTCCTTTAAACCTTAGATCTTATGGACAAAATCAAGTGTTAACTTTAAGGTGTAAAAGTTTAGACATATAAACATTCCTATTTGGGAGGTTAAGGACATAGATTTTGTTAAATTTTAGAAAAAAATAATTCAAGAAAAAATAGTAGTATCCCAGAAAAGATATGATTTTAAGAAAAAAATAGTTAGTATCCCTGGTGAAATTGGGTTCAATTCATGTTTGAGGATTTTTACACAATTTTACAATATTCCAAAAATTTAATCATTTGATCGAATGATCTGTGGACTGTTTCTTCTGTTGCCACTCCCTGTGGAGATAAAACTTCACATGTTACTGCGGGTATTCCCTGGATGTTTGAAACGTCTTCAACAGCCCCTTCATAATCAACACCAGCCAAATCATAGGTTATGAGTGATGAATTAGAATATGATGAAATATACTCGGCCATAACATAACTTTCGTATTCTGGAGATTTAGAACAGAGCACACTGTAATTTCCAGGATAGCCTCCGGGTTGTGTGGAATGAAAATCTCCAAGTCTTTCAATTCCCAGCTGTTTACAAGCTAATATTACTGCATTTGAAGGTGTGCCTTCCTTATTTGCGTTGCTGTTTAAATTCTGATGATTCCAGTAACGCAAAGTTTGAGATGTTCCGTTTGGTGATACAAATGGCACCACATAGACTGTTCCATTAATTTCCCGCCCTTTCAGATAGTTAATCAATTCCATTGCAGCTAGTTGTGCTGGTATTTCATTTCCATGTACTCCAGCTGTTATCATTACCTTGGGGCTGCTGCCGTTGCCAAGGATGATCATTGGAGTCCCAAATTTTGCCAATCTACATACCGAATTTGAAATGTCTGTGTTAGCAACGTGATCCTTTATGTACTGGTTGTGTGTAACCTCACCACCGGTCATGGTTTGGGGATTGTAGTAGTCAGTTCCTACGTAGATCAACATCATTTTTCCATTATTCCCATCAATAGACTGTGCAAAACCAATTTGCATAAAACAAGACAGAACCAACAACAGTACAGTAAACCCGTATTTTATCATTGTATTCTCCTTGAAATGTAATTCAAATTTATATTTGTTTCCTAAACATCAATTAAACTCTGATTTGACTTTTTTCAGGGTTTCATAATATTTTCAGTACTATGGGGATAAAAAAAAATGATGATGAAAATGGAATTTGAACACTATTTTTTAATTAGATTTTGGCCTTACAGTAAATGTTGTTTCCTTTGAACAACCATCATAGCCGAATAGATCTCCTCCTCCATCGTAATGCACGAGGAGAGTGTAATTACCAGGGTTAATATTCTTTGTATCTATCTGTACCGATGCTTCTCCTGTAGGCCAACTTGTCTCTGTTGTTCTATGGAAAAAAATATTATTATCATCAGATATTCCGGAATATACGTAAAAATATAGATCTTCACCTGTTAGAGGGTTGTCCCAAAGATAATTTGTTATCCATAACTGTGCTGTGATTGTTACTACATCACCCTGTTCACAATTTACATGAGTTACACCGTCTATATGGGTCTGTTTAGGATCTTCTGCTGCAACTGAGCTAATACTTGACACTAATATCAGTGCTGCCACCATCAATGGTATTATTTTGTAAACTTTAGAATTTCCTTGTGTATTGAACATTTTTTCCTCCAAGATTTTCATTGTTTAAGCTTGATAATAACTTAATTTTTAATGTAAAAGTTTTAATATTTAAATGTGTTTATATTGTTCCTAATTTAACTAAACTGCAATGTATAATGAAGAATGATCATATTCGTGATTTTGTTCAATATTTCCAGAATATGCCAAATTTAATGGTTGTTATTTCCGAGTTGAGGATATAACTTGTAATGAAAGTGGAATCTATGTAGCGATAACAGATCATGATCATCTTTTTTGATATATTCTATGAAAACTATGTTTGACAACCTACACACTTATCAGTTAAATTTATATATGTAAACTTTTAAATCTTACTTACATTAAGTTTTGTTTGTATCAAAGTTAGATGGAAATGAAAACTATGACAGAAACTAAGATAGAATTCAAATGTCTAAAATGTGGAACTCACTACGATCCAAACATCAACCTTGAATGTCCAGTGTGTGGAAAACAACAGAAATTATCAACCCATCACAATTCAAAACATATCATAAAAACACATTAACTCAAAAAAAAACACCTATCAAACTAGAATAATTAAAATTTAATTTTATCAATTTTTTCTTTATTTAATTACTTACTTTAAGAAAATAAAGGAAGTGGTGGATCCCTAATTTTAACAAATGATAAAAAAAATGAGAAATTAGTTGAAGATGGATTCTTATAGTACAGGTTTTATAGTTAACTTTTTCCTGTTTTAAACTTAATAATTGTTGTTTTAGCTAAGTTATTGCCGGCATTATCCTTTAAAGCTCCACCTGGGATGTAAATCTGATAATTATTATATGCAAATCTTTTACTTACCATCTTAATATTCAGTGTGTTGTTTTTTATTGATTTGCTGATTCCAACTTTTTTTCCTGTATTCAAATTTTTAATATAAATATTCGACCAGTTACTGCTTGTTTTAATGTTCTCACTGAATTTAATTGATATTGGTGCTGTTCTTGAAAATCCTTTCGAATAATATGTGTTAGATGAAACCACCTTTGGAGCAATCTTATCGATGGTGTACTTTTCTGTATAAACTGGGGATTTTTTACCATTTAGTATTGCAATAAACTTCAGTGTAGTTGTGGTTTTAATGGTAAATAGGCCATTATACCTTTTGCTTTGATTTGTTGGTGTGGTATTGTTTAAAGTGTAATAAATTGTTCCATTTGCATTCATTTTAAGAACAATATTCTTATCAATATTGTAAAGCCCAGTTTTACAGTTAACAGTTGCTGTAAGGTTTATATCCTTAACAGGATCTACAGTTTTGTTGTTGTAAACTAGGGTGTCTACTGCATTTATAAATGCATTTGCATCTGAATCTTTTTTAGTTAGATTATCGTACATGTATGTTTCATAAATTATGGTGGGTATTCCATATTTTGCAATGGGCATTGTAACATATTCTGGACTTGTAGGATCTGGCGGAGTGTATATAACTAAAAATGGCATTTGACTGATTATTTGATTTGCATAGGTGGTTGTGATGCTTGTATTTGAAATGGGATACAAAAATCTGGCATAATCGTAACCACTGTCCAGGTAATGATTTTCGTGAATATCCAACGTCAAAATTGGGTTTTCTTTAGGAACATCAGGCACTATAAACTGCTGACCTAACAACTGTCCGTTCATTCTTCCCTTACTATAGTCATCTGCATCTTGAGTAACGTGTATCTTGTAAATAACATATCTTTTAGTGAGATTCAATGTCTGGTTTAATAATGCATTGGCAATGGCTGTGTGTATACCATTTTCTTGAGGATGTAATCCAACAATGAGAACTATCGTTTGATTAGAGCTTTGATTACCATACACTTCTTTTTCAACATAACCATAACTTGTGTAACCCAAAAGATTTGTACAATTTATTTTATTTGAAACACAGTACCAAGAAGTTAAATTAACATTTTCCGGTAAAACATGGTTTGTTTTATATGAATTTAAAATATTTGAGTACATATAAACCAATGATTCAAAGCCTATGCTGTTTCCAGTGCTTGTTTGAGTAGCATAATTAGGTGCACGTCCTTTAGAATCCATAAAATCCTTAACTCGTTTTGCAATATCCAAATATTCAGTTGAATTTATGTTGCTGTTTGTGATATTTTCTGAAGAATTGGTTGCATTCCCATAAATTCCGAGATTAATCAGATCGTTCGATGTACTGTTTATATTTAATATCACTGTTGTTAACAGCTCTAAAAATTGTGGCATATCCACCACAGATCCAGAAATATTCAAATCAACTGGAAGTGTATTATTTGCATCAACGTAGGATAGTATGGAGTCCGTTGCATTGATCACTTGGTCAGATGTGAAAGACACAGGGTCTGCGGCCGATACAGCTGACATGCTTAGAATAAATATTAAAATTAATATTGGAGTAATAATTAATTTTTGCATTTCAGGTCACTATTCATTTTTTTTTAATTATAATTACACTTATAATTATCATGCTCAAGAACATATATATTCTTTGGATAATTAGCTAAATTTTATAAGGTATTTCAATAAATGAATCGGTATTATTGTACTGGATAATATAAGTCTCTGTAAATGCTGAAATTTGTAAGATTAACAATGAAATAACTTGAATTACTAGAAGACTCGCTTTTTTTACTCGTAAATTTGATAAAATAGTTCTAACATCTAAAAGAAGGATAACTATGGGTGATGAAGAGTTAGTTGCATCAATTAAATTAGGTTTTTAATAAAATTTGTATTTGGGGTTGTTTCAAGTAAAAAAATGGAAAATTGGATAACAGTTTTATTTCTTAACTGCTATTCCTCCAATTACCATTAATAGACCCACTATGAGTGGTGCTATTGGTAGTCCGGTTTTTGGTAGTTTAGTGTTGTGGTTGGTGTTGTTTCCTGTTCCGTTGGTGTTGTTGGTGTTGTTATTGTTATTTTTTATGACTTCGATATTTACTGTCCCGTTTTGTGTCACGTTTGCTGTGGTGTTTGATGTTATGGTTGGTATTATGGTGTAGTTTCCACTTTTTAGTGCTTTGAGTGTGATTTTAAGGTTTGGATCACCTACAACCACGTTGTTTAATGTCCATGTGAGTGTTCGTGTCACTGGGTCAAAGCTCCATGTCCCGCTGTCTGTGTTTCCGGTTACAAATTCGAGTCCTGGAGGTATTTTAAAGCTTACAACTACGTTGTATGCTGTGTCAGGTCCGCTGTTTCCGAGTTTGTAGTTTATGGTGAATTTTTCACCAACCTTTGGATGTGTGTTGTTCACTGTGGTCTTGATGTATAGACCTGCCCATGGAGTCACATTTAACTTACCAGTTCCGTTGCTTCCAGAGTACACATTGTTTCCATTGAAAACTGCATTTATATTGAAGTTACCAGAAGTATCTCCAAGGTAATATAGTGTTGCGGTTCCTGTAGAGTCTGTTGTTGCGGTTCCAATTGTTTTGCCGTTTATACTGAAGGTTATGGTTTGACCAGCTAGGGCATTGCCATTTTCATCAGTTAAAACTGCAACTAAATTGGATTTGTCTCCATGTTTTACTGTGGTGTTTGGAACAGTTACATGGGTTGTTATTGGATTTACTGTGAGTGTTGCCAGGTTTCTGGATGGTTCGTAGATGTCATCTGCATAGGAATTTGCATAAATTACGTAATTTCCCATGGTTTGTGTTATGGTGTAGCTTAGTGTGGCTGTTCCAGTTGCATCTGTAATTGCTGTTCCAATTTTTATATTGCTTATGTAGAATGCTACGGTTTTTCCACTGAGTGGATTTCCGTATTCATCTGTTAAAACAGCCTTCAAGTTTACATTGGCTCCATGTTTGCCAGAGACATTTTTAACTGTGAGGTTTGTTTCGATTGGATTTACTGTGAGTGTTCCAGTTCCAGTTGAAGATGAGTATATGTCATCTTTTTGGAAGTTTGCAGTGATTGTGTAGCTTCCAATGGTTTGTGTTATGGTGTAGCTTAGTGTGGCTGTTCCTGTTGCGTCTGTTGTTGCTGTTCCAATTACGTTGTTGCCTATACTGAAGGTAACAGTTTTTCCACTGAGTGGATTGCCATTCACATCCTTAAGTACGGCTGTTAAGTTGGTTTTTTCTCCATGCTTACCTGTAACGTTGGTCACGGTAATTTTGGTGTCTAAGTGATTAACAGTGAGTGTTCCTAATCCTGTGGAATCCTGATATAACGGATCGTTTAGTAATGTAGCGTTGACTGTGTAAATCCCTGGATTTTCAGATATTTGGTAGTTAAATATGGCTACTCCCTCATTGTTTGTGGTTGCACTGCCTACATTAGAACCGTTTACATAAAAGACTAGATCTTTTCCTGAAATGGGATTTCCATTTTCATCCTTCAATGTGGCTTGAAGATCTACATGATCACCGCGCGCACCTTTAGTATCAGATACTGTAATGGAAGTAGGGATCTTGTTAACAGTTAATTTAGATGTGTATGATGATAGTTCGTAGGGGTTGGCTCCTGGGAATGATATGATGATGTTGTAATTTCCAGGGTTTCCAGTGATTGGGTAATAAACTGTTACGTCTCCATGGTAGTCGGTGGTACCTGTTATATCGCTGCCTTTGATGTTGAAATGCACTTTCTGACCTTCCAGTCCATTTCCAAATATATCCTCTAGGTGGGCCTTAATTGCAACTTTATCACCCACTTCACCAGTCACATCGTCAGAGGAAATTTGGGTAGGTATTAGCATCACCATTAACTTACTGGTGGCTCCGCTGTCACCGTATATGGTATCAGTTCCATCGTAGTTAGCATTTATCATGTAGATTCCAGCCTTCCATGATGATGGAATGGTCCATTGAGCAATTGCTAGGCCGTTAATTACAGGAACGTTTATGTTTTGATCATTGATTGTGAAGGTTACATATCCGCCGTTAACATCATAGCCATTTTCATCAGACACATCTGCTATCAAGTCGACAGTTTGTCCAGGGTAATTTTGAGCTGGATGCACATTAACATTTGTATCAAGTGGATCCACAGTTACAGTTGCTTGGAGTTTTTGATTGCCTGAACTTTCTTTTACAGTTCCAGTTCCCACTTCTTTTCCTGTGTAAATTGCAGTAGCCACTCCATTTTGGGTTAAGCCCGGCGTTGTGATAGTTCCAAGATCTGTTGAGAAGTCAACAATTAACCCGTCGGGTATGTGGTTGATTGAAGGATCGATAGGGGTCGTAATTTGTGTAGATGGATTGTATAGATTGTTGAAGTTTGCTATGAATTTACTAGTATCTCCACCTTTCATATAGTATTTATCAGCCTTTAACATCATCAATATCCAGTTATCTGCAGTATAATCTTCATAAATTCCGTTTGGTCCATTATTTGAACCCCACCAGCAACTGTTGACATTTAAATTGTTGTTCAACCTGTTGTCGATGTTGTTGGTTTGGCTAACTTGGTTTGCAGTGTTATTTACGAAACTGCAGAAATGCATCCTCACATTCACATCCGAACTGTAAAGAGTTAAAACGCCACCTGAACTAGCTGCGCTGTTATTTATGAAGACACAGTTGTCGAAGGTTTCATCCCCATTAAATGAATAGACACATCCTCCGGAGTATGCTTTGTTTCCAGTGAAGGTACAGTTGCTAAGGGACAGTGTTCCGTTGGAGTAAATTGTTCCTCCTCCTGTTGAACTCAATGAAGCATCATTGCTGATGAAATCTGTATTAGACACGGCTAATGCGCCATCATCCCCAATACAAATGGCTGAACCTCCTCCTAGGTAACCGTATGTAGTTTTGCACTTGGTGAATACACAGTTATCTATGGATGTGTAACCCTCGCTATATATTCCTCCTCCAAACTTGCTGTTTCCATTGGTTATGGTCACACCGCTGAGAATGAAATTTGCATTATTAGCTATTAAAAATATATTAGATGAATCTAAACCAGAAATTATAGTTTTGTTTTTCCCAGCACCCATTATTGCCATGCTGCGGTCTATTCTGATGTTGCTGTTTCCAGCTCCACTGTAGGTTCCACCTGAAATGGTTATGGTTCCTCCGTTGTTCACAGTTTTCGTTGCATTTTTAATGGTTAACTTGGCAGTTTGAGGGGTCAAACCATCATTTGTATCGCTTCCTGATGATCCATTGACGTATATATGGTCTCCACTAGCTGCAGATGCACTGCTCATGCATATGAACAGTAAACCTCCGAATATTAATAGGATGAGTAATCTTGTTGTAATTAAATTGTTTTTCATATTTTCACCTCCTTTAAAGTAGTTTTAATTACACAAAACTAGTATAATTATACAAATCTAAATACTTTACTAATTTCTTTCACTCCATCAATAAGGATTGATGAGCGTTTATTTCACCAATGCATAATTAGATCTCTATTCAATGGATTTTAAAAGTTTTTAGAAGATTTTTTTCAACTATTGGGGAATTTTTATTGCAGGAAAATATGGGCATTTTTGGATGTAATCACTCAAAAATGTGTATTCTGGGAAGCTGAGGGTTTATAGTATTTTTTTTGGACCAAGATGGTGCACCTCAAATGCGTATTATTATATCTAAAAAAGGTCATACAATTATAAAGTGTCAAAGTTACAGGATGGAAATTTTAAATTGGAGGGAAATGAACCATGTTTGATCCAAAATTTAATTACACCCACCAACTTGTAGATGTTTTATCACAAATATCGGCAGCAGATGCGATTATTAACAATACTAACCTGTTTAAGTCGTACGATCTACTTTTTAAAGACAGTGCAATGGTTAAAACAGCATATCACTCGATATCCATAGCAGGAAATCCACTCACAATTAAACAGGTCAACCAACTCTTCAATGGTGAAGAGGTCCAAGCAAGTGAGGTTGGTGTGTGGGAAGTACTAAACTACTTCACTGTGATTGAAAAACTTGATAAATTCCATGAAGCAGGACTCAATGAAGATACCCTTGGGGAGATAAACAGGTACCTCACAACTGGAACTTTAAAAAATCCTGCATTGTCTGGAAACTACAAAAATTCCCAACTCAAGGTAGCCATGCATGAATTTTTCACCTGGCTTAGGAATGAAAATTATCTGCACCCAGTTTTAACTGCAGCCATAGCCCACCATGCCATTTTAAACAAACTACCCTTCTCCAAAGGTAATGGAAAAACAGCTCGGGTCATGGTGCACCTGATTTTCAAACAGAAACAATTCAACTGTCGCGGCTACTACCAGTTAGATGAAGAATTCCATGAAAACATCACAGCTTACAAGGAAGCAGTGCTTAAAAGCACAGAAACTGAAGACATGACCAACTGGCTGGAATACTTTGCAGGGGTTGTATTAGTTTCAATACTGAGGACTAAAAAATATGTTCTTGATATCTACAGAGAAAAATGCATTCCCCATAACATGAATCAGCTACCAATTTCTCCCAACGAAATCAAGATATTCCAGTTTTTAAGGGTTCATAAAAGGATAAGAAGTCAAGATATACAGAGGATGTTTGGAGTATCACACCCAGGAGTATTCAAGTACATACAGAAACTCCTAGATTATGGTGTTATTAAACCATTGGGTCGTGGAAGAAACACTTACTACGTTTTCAAACATTAAAAGCAACTTAACATTTTGCTTATAATCAGTCACTGTAGTTGGGCATACCACTATCTGGAAATGGATTAGGATCATGAGATAACTGAATACCAATTCCATTTGTTACAATAACCTTTGAGGATTATTTAAATCTTTAATTAGTTTTCTAATTTGGTTTTCAAAAACTTTATAGTATTATCCAGTCCTTCATCCAAGGATACTGTTGGTTTCCAATCAATCAGACCTTTAACTTTAGTAATATCAGGACATCTTAGTTTAGGATCGTCTTCTGGCAGTTCTTGATAAACAATTTTTGAATTTGAATTAATTTTTTGTAAAATTATTTCTGCAAAATCTATAATCTTATATTCGTCTGGATTTCCAAGATTCATTATTTCTCCATCCAATCCATCCTTGATGGAAATTTTATAAATCCCATCAACCAAGTCATCAACGTAACAGAAACTTCTGGTCTGTTTCCCATCTCCATACACAGTCAAATCTTTGTGTGTCAATGCTTGTGCAATAAAGTTAGGAACAACTCTACCATCATTTATTTTCATTCTAGGCCCGTAGGTGTTGAATATGCGCACTATTCTAATGTCAACCTTATTTTTCCTAAAATATGCCATTGAAAGGGCTTCTGAAAATCTTTTTGACTCATCGTACACTGATCTAACACCATGAGTGTTGACATTTCCCCAGTAAGATTCTGGTTGGGGATTGATTAATGGATCTCCATAAATTTCTGATGTGGAGGCAAATATATACCTAGAATTTTTTTCTTTAGCAATTTCCAAGGTGTTATGTGTTCCAAAGGAATCCACCCTTAAAGTTTCCAGTTGATACTCCATGTAATCCTCAGGGCTTGCAGGACATGCAAAATGGAGAACAATGTCAATATTATTCTCAATTTTTATGGGATTTATTATGTCATGTTCAATGAATTCAAAATTTTCATGATCAATGATATCAGAAATATTTTCTGGACTTCCAGTAAGGAAATTATCTATTCCAATAACATAACATCCTTCTTCAATGAATTTAGTTGCCAGATGACTTCCTATAAATCCTGCAACTCCAGTTATTAAAACTCTTAACATTAAGGTCTCACCTTCAAAATTGTGTTTAAACAATGATAAATGGAATTTAGCATTTTTTTATTAGTAATATTGTGAATAATTATTAGAATTTCTATAAACCTATTTGATTGGTTTATTTTTTTAATTTTTCGATGAAATATAAATGATCCTAACTCTTTTCATTAACTTTTAGGATTTCAATAAAGAATTACGGAACTTCTACGGTCTTGGGCATTTATAAAAGTTAAAAGAAATAATCTATAATATTTTTATTTGTATAAAATCAAATTATATAGTATATTCAATGATTTTAATCATGAACTTGGCTGTACTACAGGGGATTTATTGTTGTAAATAAATAATGGGGATGGTATTTATTTCAGATAATTTTAACCTTAGATCGAAGGCTTACTGGAAAAAAATGGGATGGGGACTTTTATTAGGTTTAATTGGTGGTATTTCCGCTTTGATATTTGTTGTGTTGATGAATTTTGGTCAGAGCTTCTTCGTACCGCACATCACCCAGAACTGGACACCATTTTCTGGGCCGTGGTGGATAGTTCTGTTAATGACTGGTGTTGGGGTTATAATTGGACTCATACATCGATACACTCCAGCTAAGGAGATGGATGTGTTTGGATCCTTTGACAAGGGTTACCTAGATCCCAAACCCATGCCATCATCAGTTTTCGCATCCCTCATTTCAATAATTGGAGGTTTCAGTTTAGGTCCTGAGGTATCAACTGGAATGTTATCAGGAGGTCTTGCAAGTTGGATCTCAAAGAAACGGAACTTGGATCCTGAAATTACCAAGACCAACTATCTGAGCAGTGTTTCAGGGGCCTGGTCAGGTTTATTCACATCCCCCCTGGCAATGATCTTAATACTCCTTGAAACCAAACACAAACAATCTGTACTCTACTACGGCACACTTTTAATTGCAGGACTGGCAGCCGTGATTGGATTTAGCATATTCTACGCTTCACAGGGATTTAACTACTCCTCACTACTGGGAATTTTATCACCTCCAGAGTACCATCTGGAAATCTGGCACTTGGGTGTGGCGATAATCATGGGAATAATCGCGGTACCTGTGGCACTGTTGTTTGTGGTGTTTACCAAGATATTTGACAGACTCATAAAACCCTTGGACAAGAAACCTGTGATTAGAAGTACAATTGGAGGTCTGCTCCTGGGACTTTTAGTTTTTGCACTGCCTGTAACACTTGGACTTGGAACAACTTCAATGCTCCTTGTGTACCAAAACGCTGCTGAAATAGGTGCAGTACTCCTACTCATATTTGCCATAGCAAAGATGGCAGCACTGACAGGAGCCCTTAGATTTGGATTTATAGGCGGGCCAATATTTCCCCTCCTATTCACTGGTTCATGCATGGGTGCCCTGATACACCTTATCTTCCCTGCAGTGCCTGTGGGTCTTGCAATGGGATGTATGATAGTAGCAGTACCCGCAGCAATTGTACCAATTCCATTTGCCCTTGCAGCCATCGGCATAATAATTATAGGAGTATCTCCGCAAGATGCCCTCCCAATAATAATAGCTGCACTGGTTGCATTTTCCACAACCAGGGGATTCATACTCAAGGGAGAAGAGGTTGAAACTGTGTAAAAGTTGGAAACAATTCAAAATCAATTTCTTATTTATTTCCAAGTGTTATCCAACGAACTGTGGTGTATAAAAAAAAAGGGATCTGTTGTGGGATGTGTGATATAGTATGATAGAGTTACTTTTCTTCTTCGTAGTACTGCTTTTTGTATCAATTTTTTCGGCGGTGATTGGAAGGTTGCCAGTGAGCTTTCAGATGATATTTATACTTGCAGGAATGGCTGTTGGATGGGCTGTGACAGGTTACATCGATGTTAGCAAACCTCCATACTCAACCATCATATTTTTAGTAGCAGAGATTGCACTGGTCCTGGTTCTCTTCACAGATGCTTCCAGGGTGGGTCTCAGGGCCCTTAGAAACAATCTCAGCACGCGGCTTTTGATGGTGGGACTACCATTAACCATAATATTTGGAGTTGTGGTGGCAGTACTACTGTTCCCATCCATACCATGGTGGGTTGGAGGTATCATAGGGGCTGTTCTCGCACCCACAGATGCTGCCCTGGGCCAGATAGTTGTTCAAAACATCAAAGTGCCAGAAAGAATAAGGAGAACCATCGAGATCGAAAGCGGATTAAACGATGGTGGAGCAGTTCCATTTCTTCTGGTTTTCATAGCCATAGGATTGGCTTCAGAAGTTTTCAGACCAATGGGTTACTTTGTAGAGGTTGCAGTGGAACAAATAATTTTCGGAGCAGTTGTAGGTTTACTGATAGGTATTGTAGGGGGTAAAATTATCTCCAAGGCCCGAGAAAATAGTTGGATCACACCAGAATATCAGAGGATCGCCTACCTGTGCCTGGCACTCATGACCTTCTTCGTTGCGGATGAAATAGGTGGGAGTGGATTCATAGCAGCCTTCATAGGGGGTTTATCCCTGGGCTATGTTATTAAGGATGCTGGGGACATGTTAATTGATTTCTCAGAGGCAGAGGGGCAGCTCCTAAATTTAGCAGTATTTTTCCTCCTGGGAATAGTTATCCTGCCAATCATTCCCCTCATAACATGGCAGGTTGTGGTCTACGCAGTGTTAAGTTTGACTGTGATAAGGATGATACCGGTGGCACTTTCTTTGATTGGAACCAAGCAGAGTCTGGATTCCATCCTTTTCATTGGCTGGTTTGGACCCAGGGGACTTGCATCAATTGTGCTTGCACTCTTGGCCATATCAGAATTGGATGTTTTTCCAGGGGACACCACCTTTATTTCGGTGGTTTTCGTCACGGTACTCCTGAGTGTTTTTGCCCATGGATTATCAGCATCCCCACTCTCAAATCTCTACGCCCGAAGAATCAAAAGGAAATCAACTTAAATGGTGGGTGTGGATGTTAAAGATTCTTTATTAAAGCCTTAGTTGTATAAAATGTTAATTTAAATTTTTTTCTCTTTTTTCTATGTTTGTTTCAGTTTATGTGATCTTAGTTTTACAATAAAAAAACAATAAAAAACACTTATTGTGAATAAAAGTTCACATAAAGAAAACTATATTTATTGGTTGGTTTCATAAGCATTGATTGAAAACTAACAAAAAAAATTGGGACCGGTGTGAAAAATTGGAATAAAAATCAGTAAAAATTTTTTCAAACCATTAATATCTGAAACAAGTTCTCAGCAGCTATGGTTTATTTTATTGGCCATATGTCTTGTTAACTTCATGTTCAATTTTTACATAGGAATGGTGAATATCACCCTACCAACCATTACAGAATTTTATCATGCTGATGTCATAACAGCAACCTGGATATCCAACATCTACCTACTAACCCTCACAATATCAGTAATATTCCTTGGAAGGATAGGTGGGCTGTGGAGTAGGAAAAAATTTTTCATAGCAGGAACACTGCTCTGGGTTGTAACATCTCTGCTCTGTTTCTACTCAAATTCTCCAGACACATTAATACTGCTTCGGGCTGTTCAGGGATTTGCAGCTGGATTCATGGCATCTGTGTACTACGCTATTCTTGATAAAACATTTCCCAAGAAAAGACTGGGATTTGCACTTGGATTCTTACTCATAGCACTCTCAGGAGGCTACGCAGTAGGGCCCCTTGTGGGCGGCTACATAGCAGCCTACCTTGGCTGGCAGTACATATTCCTGGCAGTCATTCCATTCGGACTTTTAAGCGTGGTTGTGTACCTCTTCACAGCACAAAAACCCCAAGCTGACCATGATCTTGACCTCTTAAATCTACGGGAGAAATACAGGGTGAAGTACCCCAAGTTAAATGGTAGAGAAATATTCACCAAGATACTCGACTGTAAAGGAGCCATTCTTCAGGCAGCTGCCCTCTTCACCATAACCATCACCCTCATCATGGCACAAAAATTTGGATTCAACATCTACGACGTGGTGCTTCTAATACTCGCAATGATATTCGGAGGACTGTTTGTATGGGTAGAAGCCAAACACGAAGAACCACTCTTCAGATTCACGGTGTTTCGAAGCATCACATTTTCAGCCTACATCACAGGCCTACTACTAAACTACATCATACTCTACATGGCCCTCTTCATACTACCATTCTACCTCCAAAAGGTTATAGGAGTGCCTGTAAATGTATCAGGAACACTGATAAGTGTGGTTTGGTTTGCAGCCATGATAATTTCCTTAATTGCAGGGGGACTCGCAGATAAAATAGGTGTTAAACCCCTGGCCATAACTGCCGGTGTGAGCTGCCTAATCGCAACCATACTAATCCACAGCTTCCAAACCAGTGCCAACTGGTACTTCATAATAGTGGCCTTCATAATCCTAGGGTTGGGATACGGATTTTACCAATCACCCAACAACAAGATGCTCCTCTCTGTAATACCTGCAGAGTACAAGACACAGGTTTCAGCCATGATGACCCTGACTAAAAACTTGGGATCAGTTCTTGGAAATGCCTTTGCAGGACTGATAATAAGCACAGCCATATCACAATCAGCCCTAAGTGGCAAAATGGTTCTTACAGGATCCCAAGCAACAGACTTCATGAATGGATTCGAAAGCATATTCCTCTTCGGAGCGGTTTTAAGTGTGATACTGTTAATTTCAACCTTCGATCTCGAGGGATACATAAAAAAATACAGCATCACCCAGACCAAGATCAAGGACCTTTTCAAATTCAACAACAGAGGACATCCAAAAACTTGAAAAAAAACTTGTAAAGACAGGAATTTTTACAATGAAACTAAAAAACAATTACGTGATAATAACTGTTGTAGCTGTCCTAGTAATCATAATAGCAGCCTATGCAGGAGTAACTCAGTACAGCCAATCCAATGATATAACCATTGAAGGATCCACATCAGTATATCCTGTTGCAACTGCACTGGCCAAGGCTTACATGGAAAAACATCCCAACGTCCAAATAGATGTGCAGGGCGGGGATTCAGAAGCAGGTATAAACAATGTTAAAGCTGGAAAAGTGGACATTGGAATGTCATCAAGAAATTTAAGCAGCACAGAATCCCAAGATCTATCACAGTACCGCATAGGAAAGGATCCAGTTGCTGTAATAGTGAACCCTGTCAATCCAGTAAACACCATAACAACCAATGAACTTAAGGACATCTACACTGGTAAAACAACGAATTGGGAAGCGCTAGGGGGTAACAATATTCAAATCACCCCTGTAATCAGGGAAAAGGGTAGTGGTACAAGGTACGACTTTGAGCAGTACATCATGGATGGTGATGAATATGCAAAAAACATCGTGGTAACAACCTCAACCTACGGTGCCCTACAAACAGTGGCTGTTTCACCAGACACCATAGGATACGTCTCAAACAATGCCCTAAGCTCGGATGTTAAAACCTTGAAAATCAACAACGTAACCTTAAACCAGGAAAATGTTGAAAACGGAAGTTACAACCTCACAAGATCCATGCTCTTCCTTGTTAAGGGCAGTGCAACTGGAGAGATCAAGGACTTCATAGACTTCAGCCTGAGCACCGAAGGACAGAACATAATAAACAGTGTTGAATACGGTTCACAATCTAACAACACCAACACAGGTATTGGAATCGGGCCAGTTGGAGGATAAAAGACACATTCAGGAAAAACTGCATTGTGGGGCACAATGACTAAAAAACATATATTAAATTTAATTCCGTTACCAACAGACTTCGGCTGAAAATACTGGTTCAAAGTAAATATGAACATTTAGGATGTTTAAGGTTAAATTATGAATTTAAGAGCTAAAACACTTCTTGTTGTGAGTTTAACAATTTTGTGCCTCACATTGGTGCTTCTCCTCATATCCAACTTCCTATTTATAGACAACCTGTCTGATATAGAGGAAAATATAGCCTACAACGATGCTGGAATTTTAAATGAACAGGTCATCAAAGAATTATCAGAGCTCAACTCAACAACAGTCAAATTAGCTAAACAAGACCCGAACTTAGATTTCAACGACACTTCACTGGCCCAGTTAATTTCCAACACCAATATCCAGATGGTGATGGTTTTAGATCCAAGCAACAATATCGAATATGCAAACTACTACACACAGGCCAATGGAAGCTTCACAAACATCACAGAACCTGTAAAAACCTACATATCCCATCAGGATGAACTTACAAACAGTTCATCTGATAGTTACAATCCCGAAGGAGTACTGTTACTTAAAAATCAAACTTTTCTAATAACATCTCTCAAGATGCATACATCTGGAGGAGATAGGACGTTAATTACTGGCACTCCACTCAATTCAAAAGAGATTCTTAAGGTTCTAGGAAATCAGAACAGCAGCTTCACATTCACACCTTTAAATTCAAACCAATTTCCATTCTACGGTGGTGTTGATTCCAATTTTTCAGAGAACTCACCAATATGGATAAATAATTTCAATGAAAATGTACAGGGAATATCTATCCTTAGAAACAAACAGGGAGAAGCTATTTTTGATACGGAAGTGGATGAACCACACACCATAATGAACAATGCCTATAAAACATTTTCATACTCCATGGGGGCGTTTGTAATTTCAGCCTCACTTTTGGCTTTGGTGGTGCTGTTTTACATTGACAGTATGGTGCTGGCCAGACTCAAACATCTAACCGAAAGGGTGAAGATCATATCACGGAGGGATGATCCCACTGGAAGGCTTGCTGTGGAGGGGAACGACGAACTTTCAGACCTCACCAACAACATCAACCAAATGCTGGAATCCATGGAAAATTCGAGGGAAATTGTTTCAAAGAGCCGTTTGAAGTACAAAAATGTGTTCAACAACACCGGAACAGCCATGACCATACATGGCAGTGATGGGAAATTTAGCATGGTAAACACAGAATTTGAATATCTGTCCAAGTACTCAAAGATTGAAATTGAATCAAAAATGTCCTGGATGAACTTCTTTAAAGGCAAAGATCTTGAAATGATGAAGGAGTACAGCAGGGAAAGAACCCACAACAAAGATCCACCTAGAACTTATTCCGCAAGATTCATAGACAGACAAGGGGATGTTAAGGATGTTATGATGACTGTAACAACCATACCCACTACAGAAGATGTTCTCATATCCTACATGGACATAACCCAGCTTAACAACACTCTGAAGGAGAAAGAACTTCTTGTGCGTGAGATACACCATCGTGTTAAAAACAACCTCCAGATAATAAGCAGTCTTTTGAATCTGCAGTCAAGATACGTTACTGATGAACTCTCACTCCAAGTATTAAGGGAGAGTGAAAACAGGGTAAAATCCATAAGCATGGTTCACGAAGGTCTTTACAGATCGAAGGATCTCTCAGACATCAACTTCAAAAACTACATAGAAAACCTGGTAACGCAGCTTAAAATCTCCTATGGATTGGATCAAACAGAAATAGGAATTAAAATGGATATCATGAACCTATCATTGTCCATAGACACAGCGGTACCGGTAGGGCTTTTAATAACAGAAATTTTAACCAACTCCATCAAATACGCATTTCCAGAGGAAAAGGGAAACATATCAATAGAATTTTTCAGGGTAAATGGATATTATATCTTGAATTTAGAGGATGACGGTGTAGGATTTTCATCAGAAAAACTCGATACTAGCAAAACCCTTGGAATGCAGCTCATCCATAGTTTATGTGAACAGCTTGATGCGGAAATGGAGAAAGATACAAGCAATGGAACAAGGTACTCATTTAAATTCACAGAAATAAGCTACAAAGAAAGAATGTGAAACTAAACCCAAAATAACTCATTTATTTTTTTTAATCCTTAAAAAGGTTTGATATTGCGTACTTCAAATGATCCTCTTTGATGGGTTTAGACAGGGTAAGAGCATCTTCCGGAAGCTGTAACGACATTGTTAAACAGTTCTTGGTAAACACAGTTATGAATATTACTGGAACAGCTAAATATTCCATGATCTTCCGTCCAGCATCAACCCCCTTCATTGCTCCCAATAGATCTAAGTCTATTAAAACAAGATCTGGACCCAGTTCAACTGTTTTTTGAACTGCTTCTTCACCTGAAGAAACCACTGCTACGATGGTGTGCCCAAGTTTTGGAAGGATATTTTTAAGTTCGTTTACAGTCCGCTCTTCGAGTTCAGCTACTAAAATATCCAAAGAAAGCAACTCCATAGATTAATCATTCAATAATCATACAGCCCTTTACAATTCAACATTTCTAAACTCGATACATATAAAATTATAGTACTGATATTGAATAAACAACCCACAGTACGATGTTTTTCAGATTATCTACGGGGGCTGTGTAGTTAATTATTTCTTTTTTTTTTAGATCCTTGGTTTGTACTGGAGTTCCTTGAAAACAATTTTGAACTCTGCTCCATGGTCTTGATTGAGTTTTATTTCACCATCTAACTGTCCTACTAGGTTATTTACAAGTTGAAGCCCTAAAGATTCTGTGTTTTTAAAATCAAGATTTTCTGGTAAGCCAATACCGTTGTCGCTTATAACTAATTCAAAGAGGTCTCCATATTTTTTTAGAGATATTTTCAGTTCATTGTTTTTATCCTTGGAATATGCATATTTAAGGCTGTTTGACACTAGTTCGCTGATGATGAGTCCGCACGGGAGGGCGGTTTCTATGTTCATTTTAATGTTGTTGATGTCGATAAATGGGTTTACATTTGTTGCAGCGTAGGAGTACATCAGATCGTTTGTGAGTTTTTCCACATATTCTTGGATGTTGATGTGTGTCAGATCATCTGATTGGTAGAGCTTTTCATGGATGATGGACATGGTTTTAACACGGTTTTGACTTTCTTGCAGCACATTTATTGCCTCTAAATCATCCACATATTCCTTTTGAAGATTTAAAAGGCTTGATATGATCTGCATGTTGTTTTTTACCCTGTGATGTATTTCCTTCAGTAGAATCTCCTTTTCATTGAGTGAGGATTTAATGGCATTTTCCATTTCCTTTCGTTGTTTTATGGGGTGGGTTGTTACAACAATGCCCTTCACACTTGGAACATTGAACATGTTTTGGGCTACGGATTCCACAGGTAAGTAGGTTCCATCAGATTTCAATATTCTAAATTCTGAGGGTGTGCCAGGATTTTTATTTTTATACACTTCTTCCAGATCAGATTCAACTTGGTCCCTGTCATCTGGATGTATGAGTTCCAAGGGACTTGTACCTACGAGTGAACCTTCAGGATAGCCTAAAATACGGGTGGAGGATGGGGAATCAAACACAATTTTACAGTTTTTATCGAGTATTCTTATGAGGTCCGATGAGTTGTTGATGATTGCCTTGAACTTTTCCTCGTTTAACTTGAGTTCAGATGCTGTTCTTTCAATTTCAGTAATGTCTTTGGCAGCTCCATACAACCTTAAATTACCGTTATCTTCGACGCATTCCAAATGGTTTTCGAGCCATATTATTTTCCCATGGTTTGTGATGATTCTGAAATTTTCAACGCTGGTTTCCCCAGGTTTGAGTTTGTTTAGCTGGTTAACTGCAATTTCTTCATCATTGGGATGGACAGTGAAAAGCCAATTTCCGTGTTTAAGCAATTTTTGTTTATTAAATCCTGTTATATTGAAGAAAGAATCAGTTATCCATTCATTTTTATAAATTCCGTCACTGTCTTGTTTGCATGAATATGCAAAATCTGATATGAGCTGTCCAACTTTTCTGTACCTGTTCTCAGATTCTTTAATGCGTTTTTCTGCGATTTTTCTCGGACTAATATCTCTGATTTGAGTTACACTCTTTTCGTTTCCGGCTCTATCATAATAATTGGATGAAAGTAATTCTGCAGTGAATTTAGTCCCGTCCTTTTTTCTTAAATTTAATTCGACCTGATAATAACTATTTAAATTGGTATTTGTATGAAAAATATGGTTTGTTTCTTCTCCAGGGTCTATTAAATCATTTCTTGAAAGTTGTAGAAACTCTTCTTTGCTGTAACCGAACAGTTCTACAGCAGCATGGTTCGCATCGGTGATCTTTTCATTTACAACTGAGAGAATAATGGCGTCCATGGAATAGTCAAATATGGAATGGTACTTCTCTTCACTGGCCTTCAGTTCTTTTTCAGAGTTTATTCTGTCGGTCATATCTCTGCAAAGTCCCATGTATAATTTTTTACCCTCAATATCCACTGTTGCAAAGCTTATTTCAACAGGAAATTGAGTTCCATCCTTTCGTATTTGGTTGCGGTAGATGGTGTTTGATGATCCTGGAATGATACTTTTCCAGGTTTTCCTTGCAGTTTCTAGATCAAAATCTGGGTCTATGTCGGCCACATTCATGTGTAGAAACTCCTCCCGGGTGTAACCTAGACTCTCACTGGCTTTTTTGTTGATATCAACAAAGTTTCCATCATAATCATGGACCAAAAGGGCGTCTGAAGCATTTTCAACCAGTGCCCTGAATTTATTTTCGCTGTTTTTAAGTTCGGCTTCAACTTCTTTCAACTGGCTTATGTCCATCATCATACCTGAGATCTCATCATCGTTCAACTTCGCACTCAGTAAAATGCTGACGGGGGTTCCTGTTTGGGTGGCCATTTCAACTTCGCACTGTTTTATACTTCCCTCAAACAACAACCTGTCCATCAAAACCTTTCTGTCATTTATATCCATGTAAAGATCTTTTACATTGGTTTTAAACAGTTCTTTGATGGATTTAAACCCAAAAAATTCTGCCATTGCATTGTTCGCAAACAAGATGTTTCCTTCAAGGTTTGTTTTGTAGATAGCAACTATTGAATTATCAACCAGTTCACGGTAGCTTTCTTCACTTTCAATTAATGCCCTGCTTAGTAGTTTGCGTTCCTTTTCAGAATTTAATGTGGTTATTGCGAAGGATATGTCCATGGCCATTTCCCTTATGAGATCCAGTTCTTCATGGGTGAAGAAGTTTACTTCAGAGGAGTAGATGTAGAGCATGGCAATCACACGTGCTTTGAGTTTTATTGGAATGACAACCATTGAATTGAAATCTCTTTTGATAGCTTCTTTGACCCATGGTCTATTCAGCTCTTCCCTCACATCCTTTATGAGTATGAATTTTTTAGTTTTCATCGCCCTGTTACTGGGGCTGTTTAATTTCTTAACATTCACATCTACAGTGTCCAGATAGCCTGATTCAGATCCTGTATGCACTAATGGTGTTACCTTGCCTGTGGCTTCATCAACAGACCCTATCCATGCCATTTTAAACTTTCCAAATTCTATACAAACGTTACATATGATCTTGAAGAAAGATTCCTGATCATTGATCCTGACTACTGCTTGGTTTATTTGGCTCAAAGTAGCGTAGAGTCTGTAAAGTTTTTCAATTTTTTTTTCAGATTCCTTGGGTTCTGTGATGTCCCTTAGAAAACTTTCAACACCCATAACCTTGTTAGTTTCATGGTAGGGCTGTGAATTCATGGACAACCAAAATGTTGTGCCATCTTTTCTTAAACCCTCAAATTCGTAGCCTTCAAGTTTAGAGTGTTTCTCCAACTGTTCAAGCATTAAGTTCCTGGTATCAGGGTCACTGTAAATAGTTAGCACCGACTGCCCAATCATCTCCTTTGATGAGCTGTAGTTGAACATGCGGGCTGCAGATGGGCTGGCCATGATAATGGTACCTTTATTGTCTGCACGAAGATAGGCATCTTGAAGATTTTCAATGATATTCCTGTACTTCTTTTCACTTTTTTTTAATTTTTCATCCATGGAATGTCTGTACAATGCAAACTCCACGGTATTTTTAAGATCGATCGGGTCGTAGGGTTTTACTATGTAACCGTATGGCTCAGTTTTTTTAGCCCTTTCAACGGCTTCATTATCGGAGTGTGCAGTTAAAAATATGACTGGTATGTTGAGTTCTTTAATTTTTTTAGCAGCATTTATTCCATCGAGTTCTCCCTTGAGAACTATATCCATTAAAATAAGGTCTGGTCTGATTTTTTTGGCAGTTTCAACTGCAATCGCACCGTTTAGCACGACGGATGGAACATCGTAACCAAAAGATTCCAGCATTTTCTTGATGTCCAAGGCTTCTACAGTTTCATCTTCAACAATCAGAATTTTCTTCCCTGCCATAAAATCCAACCTCTATTATTTTATTGTTTTAACTCTAATAAGTTTTTTCAGATGTTTGATTGGTCGTATATATTTTAGAAAAAGATTTAGAGTTTTTCATTTATTTCCACACTTTTTACATCATTTTAATTGTAAACTATTCAAATCTTTGGAAACTCAGGGATTGATGTGGGGGCTCTGGACTTGTTTTTAATCTCAAATATTAAATGTCATAATTTATAGAAGTCGAAATAATTGTTTGATATTTGTTGGAGGGATATAATTCTTGGAAGCTAATAATCGTAATATCATCCCTATTTATAAAACCATTGAAACGGAAGTAGCAAATTCAAGATAATCCTACTTTTTTTTTAATTTCAAGCAATTTTTGGAGTTTAGTAACAATAACACTGGATGTTTTGCAGTTGAAAGTGGGATAATATGACTTATTATTGGGGAAATAAAAAAAAGTTGAAGGATTGATAAGTAAATACTAATAGTATTGGGTTCAAATATTAGTTAAGAAAGCTATATTTATTTTTTATTTGGAGAAATTATAATGGATGAAAATACTAAAAAGAAAATATTAAAATTATTATCTAAGGCAAAAAAGGAAAATCCCGAAAATCCTGCTGTATCTTGCAATGATTTGGAAGATGAATTGAATATGGACGATCATGAGCTTGATGTGTACATTCGAGATCTTGAGTACAGGGGATATATAGAATACGAGGGATCTAAAACCTATGATGGCCAGGACATTACCCTCACTGTTAAAGGGGAAAAAATTGCTAAAAATTAAGTTTAATTAATTGATTTTTGAGTTATCTGAAACTTTGTGTCCCTGGCAGATATTTCCTCAAATATTTTAGGTTGATATTCCATACTATTTTCCATCAGCACTATTTTTTTTGAATCAATTAGTTCTTCCAATGATGGGATGATTGTTGATTGAAAATTTAGTTCTGGGCTGTTTTTGTGATTGTATACTCAATACTTATATACAAGAAAACATAATGTTAATTATACTGACATAGTGTTCGATATTTTGATGTAGTGTATGATAAGAATTATAAGTGTAATTTACTTTGAACTCGTGTCACTTGATGAACCAGGTTCATCTGAAAATATTTTAAATAAATTAAACTGATAAAAAGATTCTCTGGAGGTGGTAAATTTGACTAAAGCCGAGAGAAAACAGCGTGAACTGGAATTAAGACGCAACGATATTGTTGATGCCGCAGAAAAACTATTTTTTGCCAAGGGATATGAAACAGTTAACATGAACGACATAGCCCAGGAAGCAGAGATGGCCAGGGGCACCCTTTACCAGTACTTTAAAAATAAGGAAGACATATACGCCTCCATAGCATTACGCGCAGCCAAAATGATAAACGAAAGATTCCAAGAACTGCTGTCCCATGATCTCAATGGAATTGATAAGGTGCGTTGGGTATGCAAGTTTTACTATGATTTCTACCGGGAATATCCAGGATACTACGATGCCTACTACCATTCTCAAATGTTCGAAATCGATGATTCAAAAACACTCAAAAAACTACAGAAAATCAGGAAAACCAGTTTCAAATTGGCAGTAAATTCAATTAAAGAAGGAATAGAAGACGGCACATTGAGAGATGATATTGACCCAGTTGTCACGGCCTTGTACCTACTATCAACTTCAAACAACATAAACAACATCAGCCCAGTCACACAGATGTACCTAGACGAATATGGACTCACACATGATGATCTATTCAACCAAACACTCGACATATCAATTCGATCCATTGAAAACAGCAAAACCAGCTAAATGGTGCCAAGACAGACTTGAATTTACAAGATAATCAGTAAACCAACCATTAAATTAAAATTTGGGATTAAAATAGGAAATTGGCAGTGAATCTCAGCTGCAGCTAATTTTTTTCTCATTTCATTGATATTAGGACTCATTTTTTTTGTGATGAAGTCCATAGATAATTCTTTAAAAAAATATTTGGGGTAAATTAATCAAGGGGAGTAAAATTTAAATGTTAGATATAGCTTTTAAGGATTTTAAAGCCAAAAAGAGCAGGGCGGCCATGTGCATAATAGGGGTCATGGCATGTGTTTTGCTTATTGGTGTAATTAATGTGGTTATGTATGAAATGGTTTCAGGTCTCAAGGGAGATCTTGGAACAGTGCATGGAAAGATGTACTTCGAACAAAATGGAACCAGCTACCCACCTGCAGGAAGTGTGATAACTGAAAGCCTGGGTAACGAAGTATTAAACAACAGCGTAGTTGACAGTCAAAAAAGTACCAACGCACTTTTCACACCGTTACAGGGAAGTCAAACCGATGACGGGGGAATGACAATGGTAGTTGGACTCTCGCCCGGTAGGGAAGATGCATTCATTGGAAACGCAACAGTAACAGGGAAAAGTTCACTGGTGGGTGAAGCAGATAATGCAGTTATAATCGGCTCTGAAACTGCGAAAACCTACAATTCCACAGTTGGAAGCACCATCACAGTCAACAACGAAACCTTCAAGGTTGTTGGAATAATGAAAAAAGTGGGAAGTGGATGGCCATTAACCATAGACAGTTCAATGGTCATGTCATTGGCCCATGCACAGAATATTTCAGACAGGAAAGGTTTAGTATCAACAGTCATAATGGTACCATCAAATGGAAACTCACAGCAAACTGTTGAAGACACCCTCCAAAGTGCCTATCCAAAGTACGATGTTTACACAGAGAAGGACACACAGAAAACCATTGACAATCAGTTGAAGGAAGTCATGATCTTCATGAATATGGTCATCATCATGATCTTCGCAGTGTCCATGGTTCTCATCATGAACGTGATGATGATGTCTGTGAAGGAGAAAACAAAGGACATAGGTACCATGAGAGCATTAGGAACCAAGAAACGATCTATAATGCTGTTAATAATCTATGAATCTTTGATTCTAAGTTCCATAGGGGGTATAATTGGTATACTTCTTATTTCCCCTGTGTACAGTTTACTGGGAATTCTCATGGGGGCCACGAACTTCAGCTTCGTACTGCCCACATCTGTGATAGTGCAGGTTGCGGTTATAGTTCTGGTTATTGGAACATTTTCAGGGTTACTTCCAGCCTACCTTGCAAACAAAATAAGTCCAATTGAGGCTTTAAGGTACGAATAAAAATAAAGGAGATTGTTTAAAATGCAAAATTTGGTTAACGGTAAAGAACTCTGGAAAACCTATGATCTAGGTGGTGTGAAGGTCAACGCACTGAGGGGACTGAATATAACTGTTGATGAGGGAGAATTTGTGTCTATCATGGGCCCTTCAGGTTCTGGGAAATCAACACTCATGAACTTAATAGGATGTCTTGACACTCCAACAGAGGGCGAGCTCACCATTGATGGCAGGGAAATATCTTCGATGAAGGAATCTGAACTCACTAAAGTTCGGGCAGAGAAGATAGGTTTCATCTTCCAAACCTTCAACTTACTACCTGCACTGAGTGTTCGTGATAATGTTGAGTTTCCAATGAGAAACTTGAGCGGAGATAAAAAGTTGAATAAATCAGCTAGGAGAGCACGTGCAGAGGAGTGTTTAGAGTGTGTGGGTCTGGGTCACAGGCTGGATCACCTCCCTGCCAAATTATCGGGTGGAGAAAGGCAGAGGGTGGCAATTGCACGTGCCCTTGTAAACAAACCTAAATTCATACTGGCAGATGAACCAACAGGAAACCTTGACACAGAATCAACAGAAAACATCATGAAATTGCTCCACGATATAAACGATATGGGCACAACCGTGATAATGGTAACCCACGACGTTGAAACCACCGAAAACACAAGGATACTTAGAATTAGAGATGGAGTAATAGAACCAAATAAAGAGGGTTAAAACTAAACCCTCAGGTTCTATTTTTTTTACTTTTAGAGATAACATTTTTTTCCGCTGGGGATAGTCAATCAATTTTTTAGATTATTTCTTGTTTTTCTATGATTTTTAGTTTTCACATTTTTTTTCCAACAAACAATATTTGTTCTCTTTATGTGAAATAAAATTCTTAAATAGCATAATTTATATAGTTGGTTTGACGATACAATAAAATAATTCAGAAATTCACTTAAAAAACACCAAAATGGGGGGAAAGTTGGTAGAAACATCAAGGATTCGATTTAATTCAAACCTATTTTAAATAGCTCACTAGCAATCCTTGAAGTACATTAATCAAACCAGTTTTGTGAGATGTGTAGTTGGGCACTGTTTTGGTCCCTATCCAGTATCACACCGTTAATTCACTAAATACATCAGTTATTTCAACTAAAAATATTACCATGGCCACGATCTTAGGGAAATCAGTGACACTAAAAATTATGAATTAAATTTTCACTAGTTTCCACAAAAAAATGCCGTGACTTGATGATATTTTAAAAAAAACATTTTAAGAGGTTGTAATTCTAATGACAGTAGGAATTATTGATATTGGCTCAAATTCAGTTAAATTAAATGCTTACCGAAGCAACGCAGATGCTGTGCACATAATATTTTCGAGAAAGGAAAGTTTAGGTCTGGTATTCTACGTTAAAAAGGGAATTTTAACGGATGAAGGAATAGAGAAGCTTTTAGATGTACTTAAAAGTTTAAAAACCGATCTGGACTATTTGAAAATAGACAACTACAGATTCTTTGCAACAGCATCCCTTAGAAACATCAAAAACAGTGCCCAGGTCATTCAAATTGTCAAGGATGAAGTTGGGATCGACATCGATCTCTTATCAAGCAGCGAAGAGGGTGAGCTGAGCTTTTTAGGATCACTGTCCTCCATAAAAGAGGATGATGGAGTTTTAATAGATGTTGGAGGGGGCAGTGTCGAGGTTGTACCCTACAAAAACAGGGAAATAACCCAGAAATACAGCATACCTGTGGGTTCGCTTAAAATGTACAACCAATACGTTTCAAACTTAATACCAACCGAACTTGAATGTTACAAGATAGAAAAAAGAGTTTTCTCCGAACTAATAAAACTCGGAGTTAAAAATGACGAAAAAAAAGAATTTCTATGCACAGTAGGTGGCAGTGTCCGCGCCATAGAACAGTTAATGGTGGATCTCAAAATAAAATCTAAAGATGAAGAATTTATAGATATTAAACAGTTTATGGAGTTAAAAAATCAGCTCCATGGAAACACCAAGGAAACCTACAACAAGATACTGCATGTTAAACCATCAAGGATCCATCTACTGGTGCCCACCTTGATGATAGTTATTGCAGTTGCATCCTACTTCGGCTGTGAAAAAGTGCAGGTAAGTAAGTTCAGTGTTAGGGAGGGTTACTTGCAAAAGAAAATATTAAAAAGGTGCCCAAATGTCACGATGGGATTATAGTTACACACAAAATCGAGAATTATCGTGGTTAAAATTTAATAAACGAGTCTTAGAAGAAGCAGAGGATCTGTTCGTTCCCCTGCTCGAACGTTTAAAATTCATATCCATATTCACAAGCAACCTGGATGAATTTTACATGGTACGATGTGGAAGTCTCTACGATTTATCAATTGTAGATGATAAGTATTTGGACAACAAAACAGGGTTAAATGCCCATGATCAGCTAGACATGATTTACGACAGGACCAAATATTTATACCAAGATCGTGATGATGTATTTGACTCGTTAAATCAGCTCTTAAAGGATGAGGGAATTGTAGATCTGGAATTTTCAGACCTCACAGATGATGAGATGAAATTTGTAAACAAGTACTTCTTCGACTTCATATTCCCTGTACTCTCACCCCAAGTCATCGATGTTCAACACCCATTTCCACACATGTTGAACAAATCATTAAACGTGATGCTACTCCTTAAAAATCAGTCTGAAACACTCTACGGCCTCATACCCATACCATCATCCCTGCCTAAGTTAATTTACATGCCAGAAAATAAGAATCGCTTCATACTGCTTGAAAAAATAATCTACGAATATGCAGGGGAAGTGTTTTCAAATTACAAGGTGAAGTTCAAGACTGTGGTGTCTGTGACAAGAAACGCAGATGTAGTTCTTTCAAACTCCAACTTGGATGATGATGAAGATTACAGGGGTTACATGAAGAAAATTTTAAGGAAAAGAACCCGTTTAGCTCCCATCAGACTGGAATTTTATAAATATTCAGATTCTAAGCTGACCAAGTTTCTCTGTGAAAAATTAAATATCCAGAAAAATCAGGTATTTGTCTCAAACACACCCCTTGAAATGAGCTATGTCTTCGATCTCTACGGTCATGTTAAGGAGGTTAACGAGTACATATTCAACAAACTCTCCTTCACACCATTTAACCCAAAAATACCAGACACAGTGAAGGATGGATCCATTATTTCACAGCTCAAGAAAAAGGACTTCCTCTTCAACTACCCCTATGATTCAATAGAACCATTTTTAAGGCTGCTTAAAGAGGCTGCCAATGATGAAAATGTTATTTCAGTTAAGATAACCATCTACAGGCTGGCCAGATCATCGAGCGTTATCAAGTACTTGCTTGAGGCATGTGAAAATGGTAAGGATGTGACTGTGATAATAGAACTCAGGGCCAGATTTGATGAGGCAAACAACATCCACTATGCAGGTCTGCTTCAAGAAGCAGGTTGCACAGTTCTCTACGGCTTTGAAGACTACAAGCTTCATTCAAAGATATGCCTCATAACCCGTAGGGACAGAAACAAAATACAGTACATAACTCAGCTTGGAACAGGCAACTACAACGAAAAAACAGTGAAACTCTACACAGACATGAACTTTATAACCACAGACAAGGCAATTGGGGAAGATGCAATGCTGTTTTTTAAGAACATGGCAATTTCCAACATAAACGGTGACTACGAAAAGCTTTTGGTCGCACCCTGTGGATTGAAGAACAAATTCATCGAGAAGATCGAGGCTGAAATTGAAAAGGTTCGAAACCAAAAACCCGCAGCCATAACCATGAAAATGAACTCCCTAACGGACCGGGAACTTATAGACATGTTACAGAAAGCATCAGAAGCAGGTGTTAAGGTGAAATTAATAATTCGTGGTATATGCTGTATAATTCCAGGGTTACCTGGTAAAACAGATAACATTGAAATCATAAGTATTGTGGGCAGGTTTTTGGAACATTCCAGGATATACTGCTTTGGAACTGGTGATGATCTCGAGATATACCTTTCAAGTGCTGATCTCATGACACGAAACACCGAAAAAAGGGTTGAAATAGCATTTCCAATAGAAAAATCCGTCCTAAAAAAGAGGATCATGAGCATACTGAACATCATGCTAAACGACAACCTCAAGGCCAGAAGGATCAATGACAAGGGGGATTACGAGAAGATCATAAGGGGTGTTGACCTCATAGACTCCCAGAACTACTTCATGCACGATGACTTCAGGATCATAGAAGAAGAAACAGAGGAAATATCCTTCTTTTCAAGACTTAAACACTTGTTTAAATGAATATATTTTTAAAAAAAAGTTTAATCCATATGATATATGTGGATTAGATTTTTTGTTCTTGGGGTAGGTCTTGGGTGTACTTGGCTGTGAGATCGGTGATGTTCATTTTACCATCCCTCATGTCATGGGTTATGTTGTTCAACTTATCCACTAGTTCACCAAATTTTTCATCTGTCCCATGATCAATCAAGTAAGTTTGTCCTTCAATGGTTGTATCCAGCACACTTACGGCTTTTAACATTTCATGGATATTGACCTCTCCACATTCCCCAGCACGTATCCTTTCAACTAACTCCTTATTTAACTCTCTTAATTCATTTTTTGTGGCGATATAAACCATCTCCTATTTTTTTTGATCAACAAATTGAAATCCAAATTAAAAGAAAATATTTTAGTAGGTTAAAAAAAATCTATTAAAATATAAAATCGAGGTGTGAATTAATCCCTCAAATTTTGAATGAAAATCTTTAAAAATTTTAGGAAGATACATGCTTTTGAACTAAATTCATATTTCAAAAATTAATAAAACCCATCTTCATTAATAGTATTTGTCGGTACAAGTTAATATACTAAATTCTTTTTTATAAAAATCAACTGATGAAAGTTCCATTATAAAATCCTAGTAAATACCAGTTATTTTTCATTGAAAATGAATTATTTTAGTTCTATTTGGGATGATCAACATTTAAATGTTGAATAATTACTATTTGAGTCATCTTCCCCATATTCTTATTTTGATGGAATCTAAAATAGTTAATATTATAACTAATTGTGGATTAACATAGAATAGTAAGTTTTGGAATGTATTTTTGTGGACTGTTACAAATCAACAAAATTTACAGACTAATACAACTTTAGTTTTTTATGCAGGAATACCCGAGCGGTCAAAGGGGGTGGACTCAAGATCCTCTGGCGTAGGCCTACAAGGGTTCGAATCCCTTTTCCTGCACTCACTTTTCTCTATTTTTAAGTCAATTCTTTTTTTTTACAGATATGTTTATCAAAAATTTTCCAGGTTTTTTCATCAAATTTTTTTAAACTCATTCTCGCAAGATAGTTGGTTCTGGTTTCTCATAAAACATTAATAATATTAATTACAAATAAAGTATTAACAATATTTTTGGAGGTGTAAAAAAACTACACAAAACCAATCTAATTCCAGAAATACTTGAGCTAACTTGGTACTTAATAATTTCCAAGTACAAACAAATGTTTTCAAATAAAATAAACGGGTACAACTAGGTTGTGATAAAATGAAGATGATTAACAACAAGGTTACTTATGCAACGTTCTTGTTGGTTTTAACATGTGCATTGACACTGGGATACTGTGGATCCCATGTATCAGCGTTGGTCTCTGGAGACAGTATTCAAGCTACTGATCTCACTGTGAACAACATTCATGGATCAACTGGACACTACACATTTCTAAAGGCATACCTGTCTGACGAACATGGAAAAGCAGTACCAAATAAATGCATAACCTTCAAAGTAGACGGAGATCCCCATGATTACATTGCTGTCACAAGCCCAAATGGCCATGCACTACTGTACTACTACATACCACAAAATCCAGGCACCTACAGCATCAAAACAGAATTTAAGGGTGATGAAAACTTCGCACCCAGTGTAAGTACAGGAGTGTTGACAGTTGTTTAATTTTTTAAACTTTATTTTTTTTGAATTTAAACAGGGCATATATCGTGATTTGTATAATTCTTTAACAATTTATTGAATATAATTCTATTTATTTATATACTATAACTTTTAAATTATAAAGTAACAAGTTTAACTGGGAGGTTTAATAAATATGAAAACAAAGTTATTACCATTGCTCTTGATGGTTATGTTTGCATTTTCTGTGGCCCAACCAATATTTGCTTCAAATCCCCAGCTTGAAGACACCAAAATAGCAGATAAATTTGGTAATCCACTGAAAGATATAACTGTAAATGCAGGGGAAACAATAGAATTACAGGCTAGGCTGTACTGGTTCTATTACACAGTTGATGACTCTAAACCTGTATGGATCCCCCAAGTAGTTCGCTATCTAGATTTCTACGTCTACAAATTAAATGCCAATGGAACCAACGGAGATCTTGTTTGGAGTGACACTGCAGTTACCAACTTCTTCACAGCCAACGCAAATCCAGATACATTCAAATTAGAAAAGGGTAACTACAGATTGTTTGTGAAGTACGATGGAAGCCTAAAACCTTGTAATACAACTGCTAAAATCTATGTTGTTTAATATTTTTTCATTTTTTTTTAATGTAAATGGAGTTAAATGGGAGTTAAATTAATGAATCTGAAATTATTATCCTTGGTTTTGTGTTTATTGTGGTTGTTACTGTCCAACCCCTGTTTGGTGCATCTGAGTCATCTCATCCAACTAAAATAACAGGTGCTGATGGTAAATCCTTGAAAGATATAACAGTCAGTGCTGGAAGTCCAATAGAATTACAGGCCAGGCTGTACTGGTACTTTTTGCCTTTTACTACCGATACTTTTACCTGGATCCCTCAAACATGCCGTTATTTAGAATTTTATATCTACAAAGTCAATCCAGATGGAACCAATGGTGATCTTGCTTGGAATGATACTGCCATGACCAATTTTTTTACTGGCAATGCCAATCCTGATGAGTTCAAATTAACTGAGAACGGTACCTACAGCCTGGTTGTAAAATACGATGGAAAACTCCGTCACTGTAATGCAACTGCTAAAATTTTTGTAGAATCTCAAAATAATTACAAACTGTGGGATAAAAGAATAACAGGTCCTGATAGGGAACCTTTAAAAGATATACATGTACGTGATGGAGATTTAACACAACTGCAGGCAAGAATTTCTGTTTATGATCATTTATGTAACGAAAACACTTCAATTAACAAATGTTGGGTCGATAAAATTGGCCTCTATTTGCATTTTTATATCTACAAAACCAATCCCGACGGATCCAGTGGAGACCTTGTTTGGGATGATACTGCCATGACCAATTTAGCCACTTTCAATGCCAATCCAGACAAGTTTTCATTATCTGAAGCTGATACTTACAACGGTACCTACAACCTGGTTGTTAAATATGAGGGAGACATTGCAAGACCTTGTAATGCAACTGCTAAAATTTTTGTTGAGCCCAGAAAAAATGCTGTGCTGGGCGATACCAAGATAGCTGGGAAGTATGGTTGCCCATTAAGGGATATAACTGTACACTCTGGAAGTCCAATAAAGTTACAGGCAAGACTGTACTTGTATGAAGATGGTATGAGTATGGATTGGTATAACAAACCCGCATGGCGCCCTATACCATGGTACTATCTGGATTTTTTTGTCTACAAATCCAATCTTGATGGAACCAATGGTGGCCTTGTGTGGAATGATAGTGCCATGACCAATTACTTCACATATAACTCAAATCCAGATGAGTTCACATTAACTGAGAAGGGCTGCTACAACCTAGTTGTAAAGTATGATGGTAAAATGAACCATTGCAGATCTGATACTAAAATTTTTGTCGTTTAAAAATTAATACTCTGATAACTTAACCATAGATCATTTTCTTTTATTTTCAAGAAATTTCCGAGAAAATTTTGGATTTTATTCAACGACGGTTATGTAGTAGTAATCATTTCCGTGTACTCCGGGATCCACCACCACGGCTTTACCACAGTCCCTTGCTACGAAGTAGTTTAGGTAGTGGTCCTGGTCGTAGGTTACATGTTCAGTTTTGTAATTGAATATACAAAAATCAGAATTCTCGCAGAGGAATGGAGCAGAGGTATCTATAATAAATCGATCATATAAATGGTAAGTTTTGTGGTAATCCGCTGCAGCTATTGTTTGTGAATTTAGGGCAATTACCATCACTAAAACTAATAATAATACTAACTTCTTTAACATTAGAACACTTTCCAAAATTTTTTATCAAAACATTCCTAAAGTAATAATAACTCTTAAATTTTTACTTTAAAACTTTATACATATAAAATTTTGTATTATTTTATGAATATTCGTATATAGATTCAAACTAAAAATAGTGGAATTTACGAATCTGAAAAGTTGTTCATGAATTATTAGAATTTTGTTTTGTTGTAAAAAATTCATTCTCAAATATATAATTGTAATTGCTAACTCCTTTTTAAACTGATGCTCAATGGAAGTATTCTCCCTATCCTCAAGAAAATTGTATCAAGAAATTTATCCTGAACAAAAAGATTTATTAATACTTTCATTTAAATATATAATAATATCATACTATTAAAGTTTTAAAAACAAAGGTGTGTAAATCATGTATACAAAATTAGCAATATTTGCGTCGATATCCTTGTGTGTATTCTCATTATTGGTTCTTCCAGTGTTTGCTGAAGATTTTAATGAATTCAGAATAACTGGTCCCCACAGCGAAGATCATTATCTCAACATGTTTGGTGTCATGAGAGGTGATCCAATAAATATAGAACTTAAATTAAGCCGAAATATAGGTTTTTGGAATCCCCAGGGATTTCAGTGGATTAACACCACAATATATGATGTTCATTTAAATTATGTATGTTCACAGTACACACAAACTGATGAATGGAAAGGTGTAACCAAACTTCAAACCTTCACAATAAACACCAATGGAACTTACATACTGGTTGCAAACTACACAAACAATACTCATCACTGTTTTGCTGCCACTGCGTTTTTTGTCCTGTAGAAAGTGTCTATATTTAAACTAGAATTTACTCAAATAATTTCTCATTTTTCTTGATTTTTACAACATCACTACTTACCTGATCCACAATTTCCAGTACATGCTTTTCTTTCATCCACGGTGTGATCCTGGGTTTTAAAAGGATTTTGGTGTCGCACCGTTTCATATCTGTTGTGTAGTTGTTTCCAACCATTTTCTTGTACTTCTCATCCAGTGTGGACACGTAATGATGGGACAGGTTTAAGATGTTGTTTTCATCGAAAATATCCTTAACTTCGTCTGTGATATTGTTTAACACTGCATTTGCCAGGTTAAAATCGTTCATATCAAGAGATAATGGTTTTTTAACGGTTCCGGATCTGAGCTGGATCTGGTAGAGTCCATCCAAGTACTCCTTTATATCTCCGTGCCATTTATGAAACTCCCTGGTTGGGAATATTAGAACATCGTTGTTTCTTAGGAATAGTTGTGGGTGGTAGAGTAGTATTTGTTTCTGGTCGAGTATACCGTAACTGTAACGCATAAAATTAACATCCCACTAAAAATATGGAGGTTCTATATTGGAAGCATGTCCTTTACTGAAACCTTCCCTTTAGATGCTGCAACTTCCCCACTAAAACTTCCAACCGAACTCTCTAGGAATGCATCAAGGTAACACTGGAGGGGTTCATTCTTCAACAGGGCATCCATGTTCCTGTCAATGATGTAAACCCGCTCCATAATTTTAGGCCAGTAACCCATCAACTTCCATGTTTCAGATTCATCGAGGTAGAGATGGATCTGGTTAACATGATTGATCTGCTCCATCATGGATCTGTAAATACGATTGAACTCATCCCTTTTAAACACAACAACCTCTTCACGCTCCCTGAAAATTTCAGGATTGTTAAGCTCAGCTATCTTTCCCCTGGTCACTCCCTCACTCACTCTCATTGTAAATTCACCTTCCCCACTCTTTAGATAAAAGTACATTATAGTATTCAAAGGTCATGGAAATTGAGGTAGAGAGCATATGAGAAGTAATACAACCTTGAAAAGGTATATTACCAATGCACAATAAAGTAAATCCCATATGGAGACTAAAAAATTCGTGCTCTTAGACATTGATTACATCACACAGAATGGTGCAGCGGTCATAAGACTATTTGGCAGACAGATTGGTGAAAACAACAAAACAATAACAGCACACCACAAAACATTCAAACCATACATATACATCCACACAGACAACATATTACTTTGTAAAAAGGAACTAAGCACACTAAACCTTTCAAATATCGAAACAGTAACAAAAGAGGACAATGGAAAAACCAGGGATTTTCTAAAGCTCACACTAAAACATCCCCACGACACCCACAAATTAAAAAAGGAACTAAAAAACCTCAAATCTGTGGATGAAATACGGGAATATGACATACCATTTTACAGAAGATACCTCATTGACAATGATCTTCACCCCATGAACATGGTGGAAGTTCGAGGTAAAACCATGAAAACCTTGGACAACGGAAGGTGTATCTTCGAAATACAGGAAGAACCCACAGATATGGGATTGTACCCGGAGAAGCTAAAAATACTCAGCTTCAACATCGAAGCAGCCACAGCCTATGGAACACCCAACATTGAGAAAGATCCCATCATAATGATAAACTTCTCAAGTAACCACGGCCTTCAAAGGATCATCACCACCAAAGAATCATCCCAAAAATTTGTGGAAACAGTCTCAACAGAGGAAGAACTCATCCAGAGATTTATAGAAACAGTGAACAGTGAGGATCCAGATATTCTTTTAGGGTACAACTCAGACAGGTACGACTTCCCATACTTAACAGGCCGGGCAGAAAAGCTTAAAGTACCACTCAAACTTGGAGTGGATGGATCCAAACTTAAGATCCGAAACAACGGACGAAGAAATGCTGCAACCATAAGGGGAAGGGTGCACATAGACCTCTACTCAAACCTGCGAAGACACCTGCCCTTGGAACACCACACCATTAAAAGGGTTTACAAGGAACTTTTCGGAGCAGACAAAGGTGATATTCCAGACCACGAAGTTTACACAAGCTTCCATGAAGGAGGTAAACGGTTGGAAACCTTATTCAAATATGCCTTGGCAGATGTTGAGGCAGTCACCAAGATCGGTGAAAAGATGCTGCCCCTCAGCATAGAACTCACCAGGATAGTTGGCCAACCACTCTTTGATGTTTCACGAATGGGAAGTGGAAAACAGGTGGAATGGTACCTCATAAGAAAGGCTTATCACTCCGGAAAGATAGCCCTAAACAAGTTTGGAAACTACCTAAGGGATGTGGTTGGAGGCTACGTAGAAGAACCAGTACAGGGCCTTCAAAAAAACATCCACTACTTCGACTTTAGAAGCCTTTACCCCAGCATAATCGTGGCAAAAAACATCTCACCCGACACACTCACAGAAAATCCAAACTCCCATGTAACACCAGAATTCGGGTACAAATTTAAAAAAAATCCACAGGGATTCATTCCATCGGTGGTTGTGGAACTCCTTGAAAACAGGAGAAAGGTCAAAAAAATCATGGCACAAACAACAGACCCCAGGGAACTCCAAATACTAAACTTCAGACAAGAAGCATTTAAAAGACTCACCAACACCATATACGGACTTTACAATCACAGCACATTTAGATGGTACAGTATAGAATGTTCAGAAGCCATAACAGCATGGGGGCGAGATTTTCTCCAAAAAACCATGGAAAAATCTCGTGAACACGGTTTCAAACCATTGTACGCTGATACAGATGGATTTTATGCAGTTTTAGATGAAAAATTGGAATAGAATGGGTGATACCTGATTGAGTAGGCTTCTAATGTTAGAATTTTGAGTGAAATTTAAATTTTATTTAAAAAATAAAGTAGAATTATAGTCTGACATTTTCAGTTCTGTTATCTAATTCCATGCTTAAATTTTCCTCTACTGTTGTTAAACTTAATTCCCAAGTCTTTTTACTAATATCAAACATCTGATCTGTTGTAGTTTGATTGGTATAACTGTATCCACCTAATCTTCCATCAATATAATACGTAGTATTAACATTTGAACCATCTTGAACATAAACCTCCTTTAATTGATGCATGGTATCATTTTCTTTACTCAATTGTTTTCCAGTTCCAATCAAAGTAATTGTGGTGCCATTTTTGTATGCTACATAGCTACCTGCAAAAGCATCTATAACTTCTTGAGAAACTCCACCAAAATGATCTGCACTCACTTTCCAATTTCTTTGATAAATTTTTGTACCATTCTGTTGAGAAGAGCTGCTTGTACATCCTGAAACCATTATAACTAAAATTAAAATTACCACGATCCCAAAGATTGAACCATTATATTTCTTCATATTAAGACCCCCTTATTTGATTTATCTATTATTGCACGTCATGTTATCTCGAATCTGATTTATAAGAATTTGAAACTGTTCATTATCTGATCAAAGCTGGAACTGTCTTGATCATACTGGTTTGCGTTATCTGCACCTACCAATGCATAATACTCTGAACCCGGTGATTTTTCCACCAGCACCATCCTCTGGATGATCAGTTTACCATTACCTGATTTACCTTGGTAGGTTGTTTCATGTGCATGTAAACCATCCACCAATATATTTCGCTCTGATTGGATTGAAAAACCATTAGAAGTCATCTGACTTTCAGAGCTTGACACATATTCCGATAAACTGCCGTATCCATATTTAGATTCATCGTAAACACTAAAAGATGGATAGTGTGGAAGACCGACTATGGCCATAATATTACTTGTATTGGGTAAAACATCCCAATTTGAAGGGTACTGGAAATAGATAATTCCATTACTGAATGTCTTTGGCCCAGCATTAGCACTGCTTTTAACATTATTTGTCGAGCTTGTTGATTGATTAACAGAATTAACTGTAGATCCTGGAACTGTGGCCACTTTATTAAGCTGTGATAAAGCAGCGGCACTCACTCCCAACACTGCAACCAGTAAAATACATACTGTTATCAATATTTTGGTGGATTGTTTCATACCCCTATCGTGAGGAGGTTGTCTAGAACCCCCATTTTTTAATGGGTTGAGGTTTGCTCCACAGTTTTCACAGAAATCTGCATCTCCATCATTTTCTTGTCCGCATCTTTGACACTTAACCATTTTTTCCCACCAACATCCTACGGATTTTTAGTTAAACTGGTCTTTAATTAAAACACCAAGTGCACCGCCGATGGCTCCTGAAACTAGGATAAGCACCAATGAAGCAATGAGTTCCACAAGGTTTAAAATCAGATTCAAAACATTTGTACCTGAAGCAGAGCTTGTTGAATTTAGCGATGATACTGCTCCAGATGTTCCTGATCCAAGCAAACTACTTGCAGGTCCAAATGCACTGGCCAATATTGAAGCCACTCCCATGAATGCTAAAAATATGAATGCAGCAATTATACCTGCCAGTACCAGAACAACCAAACTTAAAAAACTGCCATTTATGTAGCCGTCATCAACAGTTTTAGAACCCCAAACCCCTGGAATGATTGACCCAACAAAAACCGAGATAACCAAGACCAATAATATATAAACTACAGCTGGAACAGCTTTAAAAGTAACTAAACCAATGAACAAAAAGCTTGTAATGAACATTACAATTATAAAAACAATTAAACCCAGGGTTACTGCTAAGAAATTTAGCCTAGCATTTATACGAACAATTAAATTTTCTTTATCCTTTAATGCTGCACCGCATGATTTACAGTATACTGCGGTTTCATTATTCTCCCTACCACATTTATCACATTTCAAAATTAAAAACCCCCCAAATATATTGTTAACTAAAATTTAGATTTAATTTACAACCATATATAATCATAGATACTGGACTGTTACAACTGATAATCAATGGATAAGGTTAGAATCTAAATTCTACCCTGTCATTCCATTAAGAAAAAGATTTAAGACTCATTTTATTAGAGTCTTAAAATTTTTAATTTGTTTAAATCCCCCTGAGATTTGCACGTACCTTTGATCTGGCCATGCATCCATTATTTAAACTTTATAAAGTTCAAAATCTATTTTCAGGCATGAAATACTCTAATAAACTATTATCCATATTTAGATTTATCGAAATACTCATAAAACCCATTTTTAAAATAAGAATTAAAATCATGGGGCTGTGAATCATACTTCTCAATGTTTTAATTACTCTATGATGAGAATGGATATGCCATGATTTAAGAATAAAATTAGACAATAATTAGTAGTGATAAGACTGTTTACTATGATATTAGTTCTAAATTTTACTATCACTTCTTTATACTAACTCATATACCTATTGACTTGATAACATTTATATAGAGATTAATTAAAACTACAGTATAACGGGGGGTATCTTATGAATATTGAAAGTAAATTTATTAAAACGAAAACAAGTTTACCAATTATATTTTTAGGTTTAATTTTGGTTTTTTCTATGGGTTTAAATACAGTTTCAGCTGCTACTTATTCTAATGTTTACGTGAATGTTGTGACTGGGAATGATAGCTGGAATGGTCAGTCATCTGTATGGCAATCAGGTGTTATAGGTCCTAAAAAATCTATAAAAAGTGCTACGGGGGCTGTGAGTAATAATGGGCAGATATATATTGCAAACGGGCAATACACTGGGACCCAAAATACAGGCATGACCATAACAAAAAATATGACACTCACTGGTCAAAATTTAACTAGAACTATCCTAACTGGAAGTTACATTTACCATATATTTGATATTAAGAAGGGTGTTATTTTTAATATCCAAAATATGACAATAACCAATGGAAAAACAGCCAATGGAAAGGCTGGTCTAAATGGTAATTCTGGCGGTGCTATCAGTAATAATGGGACGCTTATTTTGACAGATACCATTCTTTCAAACAACAATGCGGGTAATGGTGGTGCTGGGGCTTCAAGCAGCACGGGACTTGGAAAAAATGGAGGTAATGGAGGTAATGGTGGAGCTATTTATAATACTGGAAAACTAACTATAACCAACTCGCTACTCTCAAACAACGCTGCCGGTAATGGTGGAAACGGTGGTGATGCCGGTAAAGGAACTTATGGTGCTTTTTGTGGTGGTTCCGGTGGTAAAGGTGGTTCTGGTGGAGCTATTTATAATACTGGAACACTCACATTAACCAACACAGTTCTTTCAAATAACAACGCAGGCAATGGAAGTTATGGTGGTTGTGGAGGGAATTGTATCATGGGACCCGAGTATGGTGGTCTTGGAGGATTGGGTGGTTTTGGAGGTGCTGTTTACAGTACCGGAACAATCATCATGAGTGACACAATTCTTTCAAGTAACCTTGCAGGAACAGGTGGATATGGTGGACATTCTGGCCCCACATGTGTGAATGGAAGCGGTGGTTTTGGAGGTGTTGGTGGCTCTGGTGGAGCTATCTACAATACTGGAACACTCAACATAACCAGTTCCACATTCTCAAGTAATGCTGCTGGAAATGGTGGGAGAGGTGGAGATAATGGCGCTAGTTATGCTGATGTCCCTATTTATGGAGATGGGGGTGTTGGAGGTTTTGGTGGTGCTATCTATAACAACGGTACAATTACCATAGCAAGCACAAGCTTCTTAACCAACCAAGCGGGAATTGGGGGAAACGGTGGATTTGAAGCTAATGGTGGTAACGGTGGAGATGGAGGGGCTATTTACAATATAAAAACTCTCAACATAATCAGTTCTACATTTTCAAATAATGCAGCAGGAAATGGGGGAAATGGATACTACCAATATTGTGGCAATTATGCAGGCAAAGGTGGTTTTGGTGGGGCTATATACACTACGAAAACCCTCAATTTAACCAACACTACAATCTCAAACAATGCTGCAGGACATGAAGGCAGATGTTCTGACACCGCTACAGGACCTTACAGTTTTGGTGGTGCTATATACAATGCAGGCACATGTAATTTGCATTTTAATAAATTTTATGGAAACTCTGCATCTAAATCTGAAGTTTACCAAAAAATTGGTACAATGAATGCAGAAAATAACTGGTGGGGATCTAACAATTACCCGGACAGTAACATTATCACAGTAATTGATGGCTATGTTAACATTGATCCATGGATTGTGCTCAAAATCAGCAGTAGTAAAAACCCAATTAACCCTAGTGAATCAAGCATTATAACTGCTAACTTAAAGTATAACTCAAACAATCAAGATACTTCTAGTTTAGGAGCAGTTCCAGATGATGAAGTTTTTTTCACTTCTAATAATAACTTAGGTAATATATTGTCCACAAATAACATTATATACAGTGGATTAAATGCATTTGCAACATTTAGAGCAGGAAATACCTATGGAGACTCTATAATAAATGTTAAGGTTGATAATCAAACACTAAGTCTTTTAATCAACATAAGAGATTTAATTTCCCCAGTTGTTATAAATACCAATCCTGCTGACAATGCTGTAAATATCCCAGTAAACCCAATAATCAATATTAAGTTCAGTGAACCAATCAGATCAATAAATAATGGTATTGAATTAAAAAATAGCAGCGGAACATTAATTCCAATAACCAGTATTGTCAATGGAAACATGTTGACTATAAAGCCATTAAAATCTTTAAATGGTGATAAATATGTTGTAACGATTAATCCGGGTAGTATAACTGATCTTAATGGAAATTCTTTCAATTTTTACATGAGTAGCTTTACAGTAGATAGTATTCCTCCAGTTTTAAGTGCAAACCAAGCTAGTGGCATATCAAAAAGTAATATCAACGTTAAATTGTCGAGTGAATCCTGTGCTAAAATTTATTATAGAATAAACAACGGGTCATGGCACATGTTCATAGGCAGTGGAAACGTTTTAGTAAGCAATCAGGGAACTAACCATCTTGAATTTTATGCAGTTGATACTGCAGGTAATCCATCAACACATAAAATATGTACCTATACAATCGATAAAACAGCACCGAAAGTTATCCAAACCACCCCTAAAAAAGGTGCAATTGGTGTTTCAAGAACAGGTACCATCTATATCAAATTTAGTGAAAACATCAAAAACAGCACCAACTGGAACAGGATATACCTCAAAAATTTAAAAACAGGAAAAAAGGAGCTGATCAAAAAAACCATTTCTAAAAACACAATAAGTATTAAAATGAATTTGAAAAGGCAGGCTCAAAATCTCTATCAGGTTTATATTCCTGTAGGGGCAATAAAAGATACTGTGGGCAATAATTTTGCCACTTATTACACTTTCAAATTTAAAACAGGAAAACAATAAACATTTCCATTTTTTTTAATTTTCATTCGTTTTTTTTTTTAATAGGAAATTATTTTGTAAAAAAAAGATATGTTTACATTCTATAAATACTTAGAATATTCCAACAATTAAACCTATTAATACGATTAGTAGTTTAAAAAAAAATTAGGATGGGATCCAAGCTTAAAATTAAAAAAACCTATTTAGTTTCCCTTGAGATTTGCACGTACCGTTGATCTGGCCATGCCTCCAATTTCACCATCTTCAACTTCAAGACTTTTAAAGAATGAAGCATGAATGAGTTCATTGTTGAAGACCAGTGCAGAGCCTATGTAGAGGTCACTTGCAAATCTGTGATCAAAACCATATCCCACCGACTCATTTTTAGATTCATCACAGTCCTTGATGTCTTCAATGAATTTATGGGCAGCTTCAAGGTTTATGTTCATGGATGTTTTTTTATTGTCTTGAAACATGGAATCCAGGGCGTAGCTTTCAACAAGTTTCTTGTGGAGAACTTTGTAGGCTGATTTGTTTGAGATGATGTCCAATCCCATAATTTCACCGTTAATAAAGACTAGAAGTCCTGTTTGGCCTTCAACCACTTTAAAGGATTCCAAGTAGTCGGTCAGATCATCTTTGAATTCATCGTAAATATCAGTCATGGCGCTGGTGGGGGAATGTAGATCAGTTTTCCTTTCGATTTCATGAATGGCGTTCCAAAGTTCGCCCTGGTCTGAGAAGTGCTGACCGTACTCTTCAACAGATTTCTTCACAGAGACAGATTTCAAATTTCTGAGCTTGGAATGTGCCAGTCTGCTTGAATCCTGAAATTTACGGGATTTATAACTCCACCTTCCCTGTTCAACACAGCTCACAGGAATAACTGTTAAAGATCTTTCCTTTAAAAGTATGGTGGTATTTACAATTCTGTTCTGCTTTGCACCCACCAGTTCCTCCCCATCAAGGATAAGCACGGGAACATCGGCACTGTTATGAACCTTTAACTCAGAAACAGTTCCCATTTCATTCATTTCAGATATTTCCACCAGATCCGCCTTCAAAGCATTTGTTAACGTCATGTAATGAAGACTAGATTCATGGCTAGTAAAAACAGGTAAAACAGCCATGGATCCCTGGTGTTGGATTTCTCCAAATTCCAGTTCCTCAAAGTATTCGATTAAATCAGCATTCATAAAATCACACCCCTAATTCTTTTATTTTGAAATCCAAATATTTCTCGGGAATATTATCCCCAAAAAAACAAATCATACATACAACAGGTTAAAAAAAATAAAAAAAAATTGAATTGAAAAATCTATCCTTCTTTTACTTCGTCATGTTTACTGTGGCATGGTATATTGCGTCTGATGTGTCTCCACCACTAAACACGGAATCAAAAATGTAAACATCAACCTTTGCAGGTGTACCTTTATCGTAGAGTGAATCCATACCATTTACCTTGTAAACCTGACCTGCAGTTACGTTGTTGATGTTCCATACAAGTGGAGATTTTTCAATGATTGCACCGCTTGAATCGTACCATACAGTGGCCATTTCAAGGTAACCTATATCTTTATTTGGTACCACAACTGCATTGATGTCGTAGCCTCCGTAGCCTGATGATTTCACAGTCAAGTTGGTGACATTTATTTTTGGCTGGTCAGATGTGCTGTTACCACTACTCGTACAGCCACTTACACCTACAATTGCTAAAACAATTAACACTCCCAGTACTAAACTAATGTTTTTTAAACCCCATTTCATCTTAATTCACCTCTAAACCCAATGTTTTATGATTAACAAAAAAATCTATTTCCTTAAAACTGCCAATAAACCAGCTAAACCTAAGAGCACAGCACCTAGAACACCGAATAATGATATGCTGATTAGAAGCCATACTGCACTTACAATTAGGATGATTCCTCCCCATTTGGGATTCTGCAATACGTAGGCAGATCCTATTAGACCCACGATGGATGCTATAACTGCACTTGCACCTAGACTTGCAACACTGGGTGCGAAAGCCGAGAACATCAGGGCAAAAACTCCTCCTAAAAGTCCGAAAATGCCTCCAAGTATTCCTAGTACGAGTTCAACTGTTCTGGAAGTCTTCTTAATTTCAACACTATCCATTGATTCGCCACATTTTTTACAGAATGTAGCACCATTAGTATTTTCACTTCCACATTTTTTACAATATGTCATATATTCACCTCTAATTAACATTAAACGTATGATATATTTAATGTTTACTATTGACAAAAAATGGAAATAATTATAATGTACATAAAACATATACAAAGATAAATTAAAACAATGACAAGAAAAGTAAAAACCAAAAATTAAGGTGATTCAAAATATTTGTAACCAAAACATTCGACAAATTAGTAAAATACGTACTAAAAACCTGCGATATAGATACCAGCTTCAAAGTCGTAGTACTGGATGAAACAGAATCACAAACATTTTTCAATGAAAGAATCAGCTACGGCAAATACCTAGATGAATATTTGGGTGCAGCAATTAAATCCCCGGAACATGGCTGCGAACCATTATCGTACATAGCCTGTTCAATACCCTGCAAAGCCAATCAAATCTACATCAAAAAAATCAAGGAAGAACTAAATCCAGACGAACTACAAACCTTCAACTCAACAACCAAATTCATGCAACAATTATTCCAATCCTACACAGCTGAACATCTCATACTCCTTAACGATGAAAATTTTTCAAGCGTTATAAACGTAAAAAGACCCAGTATCTTGGCACACGAAGCCTACCACATAGTGGAGTATGAAACCTTTGATCAAACACACACAGGAGAAGAAATCGATGAATATGCCCAGAAGCTGGTGGAACTCTACTACCTATCATTAAAAGATGATGAAATTGAGGGGGAATACGATAAGATCTGTTCCACAAAAAAGGGAAACAGAAAATACGGTAGATTAAGAATAATCACCAATTTTCACATGAAATAAAGAAACCATTGGGCAAGATTAGGTGCAACTCTCTTTTTTTAGAAATACTTACTTTAAAATTCAACTTCCTCAATTATTTAAGGTTATTTAAGAGATTTTGATGATTTAACTGTTTCAATGAAATAAGTTCCAATTTTATAACGAATTTCAAAAGAGAATTTTCATATTTTATAATAATTAGGAGCAATATAATAATATTAAAGAAAAATTTCCTTACAAATCAAAAAGAACATTTCAGGTTATGGATCTGTAATTTAGATTGATAACGTGTCTGAAACTTTTGAATAATGGAGGAGGTTAATTATATGGTTGAAATAAAGTGGACCTCAGTGAGAAGGGGTCTAATAATATCATTAATACTATGGGCCATACTCCGAGATATTGCGGGTGATGCTGGGGGAATAATTGGATTTTTCATTGCAACAGCATACGTAGGATACAATGTTGGAGAAGGTTATAAGAATGGAGCAATTCATGGTGCCCTTGTTGGTGTTGTTGGAGGAGTTGTAGGCACCCTAATAATATTAATATTATACCTCCTGGGATTTGGTGCCCTTGCAAAAGAATTATGGCCAGTCACAAGCTTATTACAGGCTCTTATAGCCATAATTATATACGCCCTAATTGGAGCTGTAGGGGGTACAATAGGCTCAATTTTCAACAGAACACCCTAAACCACGAAATGGAACAGAACAATAAACTGTTTGCATTAAAGATAACTCAAAATTTGCAGTTTATTAGAGATAGATAAACCACACAATTTTCCATTTTTTTAATAACTTGGTGTAAAAGATCATTAGCTTTCTTTTCCTTAATCAAATTTTCATGATAATTATGTGGCCATTGGTGCATATCACATATTTAAATTTTGTATATTCATAATTAAACAGTAATCCACCCTTCAATAATTAATTGATTCGTATTAATTCTTTTTAATGATTAAAAATATGATAAATTCAACTTTAAACGAGAAAATATGATAGATTAGGGATCATAACCTATGTGCGGTGAATATAACTCAATCATATATGAAATGGAACTATTTTAACAACAATTTTACTAAAATTTATAAAGGAGTTTAATGATAACTATTTAAAAATGGGGGTTGGTTAAATGAAAAGAAATATACTATTTTTAGCAGTTTTAATATCATTTTTTATCTTTGTTCCAACTGCATCGGCAGTTGACAGTACTGATATTGTTATTTGTGATGTAAACCATAAATATGCTGGAAATCATGCCAATTTAAATATTGAGGGATATGTAGAGAATTCGGGAGATTGGGACTCACCTGACTATTGGGGTACACCAGACGGTTATGTGAAATTAAAGGTTGTAGGAAAAAATTTCACCAAGGAATCTAATCAATACACCTCAAACGGGGATTTTTATTTTAGTATTCCAGTGAACTCTGGAAAATATTCATATTTTGTAAGATATGCTGGAAACTCGATGTTTGGATCTTCATCCTACAATAACGCATACACGATTCCAAAAGGGAATTCTACATTATCACTAAACATGAAATTGGGAATAAAAAAATTAACTCTAACAACGAAATTAACTGATCTAAACTCTAAAACACCAATATCTGGAATAATCCAAACTAAGTTGGGTGCTAAAACTTATTTTACTAAAACTAATTCCCAAGGTATTGCTACCTTTACTATTCCTGCTTCTTCTGGAAAACAAAACTTATTGGTTTCTTTCATTGGATCCAATATTTACAACGGAAAAAACAGGACCCTAAATTTTTCCATATCACCCAACACCATTATAATATCAAAAAATACCACAACATTTGTTAAGTATGTCGAGGACAACAACTATCTCTACAAAAAATATGCTAAAATTACTAAAAACTATTTATTCAGTGGATTAGTAAAAACCAGTGAAAAATACAGTTACCAAAAAATCAACTCCCTTAGAACCGTTAATTTTGGAAGCGGAACTTCACATCAGATAGTTAAAACCTATCCTGATGGGTATCTAGAAGTTGACAAGTACAGCTATATTAATCAAATTGGAATTTATGATTACATAAACTACGACAACAGATACTTAGACTACATTAAAATATGTTACAATAACGGCAAAACAAAACTAATTACCTGCACACACTACTACAGTGATTACTGGATAATCAGCAGCATAGGAGTATCTAAAATTAAGTTTTATTTCTACTGCTAACCTTTAATCATTAATTCTTTTTTGATTTTTTTGGACTATATAAAATTTAAAATCTTATATAACATCATGATTTCCACTTTAGAGGGGTTTTTGTAATTTAATTATTTTTTTATTCAGTAACCTTTTTTTGAAACTGTTTAATTACAAAATTTGAAGAAGGTAGAACTAATGGTTCAATTCATTCTATTTTTTTTAATATGCCCTAGAAATTGGTAGAGTTATATTATTTATCATTAAAATATGATGAAATTGGGAGAGGAATACACTAAAATTTGTTCAACAAAAGAAAGGGAAACCGAAAGGGTAGATTAAGAATAATCACCAAATTTAGGTGAATCGAGGGTAAAGATAATTAAACCAAACCATTTTTTTTAATATCTCCTATTGTATTCAAAACTAAATCCTTAAACTTATTCCATTCATCACTTTGCAGATTTCTCTTTAGATCAAACATAAATCCGCCATTAATCTTGATAAAATTGTCAATTGTCAATGCTTTTGAAATAAATTTATCAACTACTTCATCACCGTTTTCAACTTTTTTTATGATACTATTAATGGTGGAATACATTATTTGTCCATTTGCCCTTAAATTTGAATATCCTTGCAACAAACTAACATTTTTATTATCTATTTTAACATTCAAAGAGAATCCTTTGGTTCCCCAATTGATTATTAAATCGTTTTCAGAAGCAAATTTGAAAAGTAAAATAAAAAAATTCTTTCCATAAGTATCTACATTTTCTAAAAAAGTATCTTTTGTTAAATATTGAGTTTTTCCACCCTTTGATTGGATTTCTGCTGATTGTCCAATGATTCTGGATACCAATGTTTTTGTTTGTTCTTCTTCAGCTAAATATTGTTTAATTTCTACACCTAAAACTTCTGTTTTATCCATTTGATTGTTTAAGAATTCTATAATTGTTTGAAGTTCTTTAGGTATTTCATCTGCAACAAAAAGTAGTCTGATTTTTCCATTTTTTAAATTAGATTCTAAATTATTCCAATATACATTTTCATTCATATCTTCATCTAAAAAATCATCTATAAGAGTTATATCATCATATTTTGAAATTAATGTATTTTTAATTTCTTCAAAAGGTAAATAAGACACTATATTTGCTGCATAATCTAACATTTGTGCTACTACTTCTCTCCGTAATCTTGTATCACAACTTCTTTTAACTTCGACCAATGTGGGAATACCATCTTGATCCAGAAAAAAATGATCTAAAGACAATAATTTATTTCCTTCTTCTTCAAAGGGGATTCCAAGTTCTCTTTTAACCAATAGCCATTTTCGAGGATTTTCACTATTAATTTGATCGCCAGGCATTAAATCAGGATATTCTTCAATTAAATCTTGAAAATCAAGTTCATTTACATACTTCTTTTCATCCATAGCAACTAATTTTTCCTTATTTTTAATCATGAAAATTTTACTTGACATTCAATCACTCCACTATCAATTATTCAATTTTAATCAACTAAGGTTCAAATTTAAACAATTTTTTAACTGTTCATAAAATACAAATTCACTATTTATCAATGAGATTCCAATTAACATTTCCACAGTTACATTTAACAACTTCTGCACGTGGTCCTTGTGTAATTAGATGTAAAAGAGTTCCACATTCCGAACATTTAAAGATTGAAAATAGATCGTGGAAAGTTTCCACAACAGGTTTAAAGTCTTCATGTGTGAAGTCAGCCCACTGATTATAATGTACAGCCGGATTAATAGCCCAACGTTCCATATTCAAACGTTTAAAAACATCCTTTGAAAATAGTTCAACTTCCTTCAATTTTTCCAGTTCTTCATTATTTCCCCAGGAATTTGCAGCTGATTTAGCATGTTTCAGTTGAGTTTTATACTCGGATAATGCTCCAGTTAATAAATCTCCAAGCTCGTATTGTCCATTAAAATTGAATTTAACAGGCGCTCTAAGTGATGCACAAACTTGTGTAAAATATTCTTCAGATCCTCTTCTAAGCTTAGCAGCAGCAGATGGTATGTCATTTTTGTTTAGATCAGTATTTATTAACTCCCAAATGTCACCAAACACATTTATTGAGGGTCCATTCTGGATTGTCCAATTGGAAAATTCTATCCTATTTTTGGCTTTAATAACACCTTCAGATTGTAACTGTCTGGCCCATGTCTGATCATGGGTAGTTATGAAAAATTGTTTTCCTTTAAAGAATTCTGCTAGCATATGGCATATTTGACGACGATGAGGAGCATCTACACTCATCATAACATCATCCAAAATTATTATATCTATGTATCCTGTGGTGAGTCTTTCAGCCAAGGCAAGATAAAGGCAGATTCCCATACTGTCTTGATGTCCTTCACTATGCATTGCATTTGGAGGATTCACACCCTTTCCATGAAAATCAACTTTAAAAGTTACTCCTGCACCATCTGAAACAATTTGGGCATCAAAGTTCTTCTCATCAATTCCATGAAGTTCCTTGTAAAGTTCAACAAAACGGTCCTTAATTTCTGTAAATAATTTATCCAATACAGAATTTCTTGACTCTAAAAAGGTGTTTAACAGAATTTCAGCTTTGTAATAAGATTTAAAAGATTTATTGAAATCATCCCGGGAAATTTCATAGTTATTCAGATTTTCTTCAAGCCTTGTGAGATTATCCCAAGCAGTTAGCTCCTTTGAAGGTTCTGGAGTTTTTTTAACTGCGATGCTGTAAATTCCCTCTAAAACCTTATCTATATGCTCTGGGGAAAAAGTAACACTAACCTTTTCACTGTCTATTTTTGAGGTAAAATAGGTTTCATCCTCAATGGAAGATAATAATTCTTTTAAACTATCCAACCAATGGTTCAAGATATCCTTTTCATTATTTAATTCTAATTTGTCAGTAGCTTTTATGATTTCATTCAAACTTGCCGTTTTTAAGTTTATATCATTAATAAGACATTCAGTTAGTTTTTCTATTTTATCTAACTTTTCGGATGCTCCTTTAAGTTCATCTATTTTATTGTTTAAATGGGTTTTAAGATCTCCTTTTTTCCATGGCTTATCACAAAGTGGGCATTTACCTTCCGGATTAATTAATTGAATTCCAAGCCGTGTAAGTTTGAGTTGTTCGTTTGATTTTTTTAAATTAGGATTTGAATTAATATCCTCAATTAATTCATGTAACTCAAGGATTATTTTACTTATTTCTTTTTGATTTTCGTCAGATATTAACTCTGAAAGATTTTCAATATCCTTTTTTAACAGATCAAGATTTAAACCAGAGTTTGAAACAGGATTTTGAGATTTAATGTCCAATTTTAATTGTTCGGAACTAAGTATTTCTAAAGGTTTTCCACCCAATATTTTTCTGTTTAAATTTGTAAAGGCAAGAATTTTTGAAGAGTCAAAAGTATCAATTCCTATATTGTTACATAATGTGCTAGTTATGGTTTTAAGAGCACTTTCTTTGGCTGTGTGATTAGTTTTTAGGGTATTTTTAATTTGGTTAAGTATGCTTCTTGTTTTTTCAACGTCTGTAATTTTAAGAAGGGTTTGAATTTGTTTTCCACGTGTACTAGAATCTGCATTGACATAATTAAGTATTTCACGGCGGGTTAAAACATGCTGTCCGCGACTAGCTAACTCTAAAACAGGTTGTAAATTATCTCGAACTGAATCAGTACATATCAAATTGTTGGGAGAATCTAAAGTTCTTTGTATTTCAATGGGTTCTTCAACACCATGAATTTGGACTACTGCACGAACCTTAGCATCTTGAGGGGAATGATCAATGTGTGGGCCATGTTTTTTTAGATTAATTCCTTTTGTGCCTTTACCTGTCATACGAGATATCTGTCCAGTTAAAAGAAAGTCCACAGCATCTACAACAGCACTTTTTCCAGATCCATTTGGGCCTATTATCATAAAATTTTTCCCTGCAGGATTTATTTTAAGATTTTTAATGCCCCTAAAATTTGTGATCTCAAGTTCAAGAACTTTCATGATAAAAACCTCAATCAGTGAAAAGATCTATAATTTCCTCGGGATTAATTGGCTCATATTTAACAATTGATATTAAATTTTCAATTGTTTCAGAATCAAATTCAGAATTACTCTTTAGTTTTAAAATCACATCTGCCCATATATCATCTAAAACTGTTTTAGGAACGTTAGTTTCTTTGATGTTTATACCCCCCCGTTGTATTCAAATTAATAAAGTTTAAATGAGTTTCATATCCAACTCCGAGAGAACATCCGTTAATTCAATATGTTCAATGTTGGGATTGGTTTTCAATGCAGATCTGAATTTGTTGTCATAACCTCTACTTACAACGATACCTTTAACAGATTTACCAGTAGGTTTGTGATCCATCACCCAACCCATGTAACCTGAAATTTGTCCGAATGTGTTTCTGTTTGCCTTGTTAATTTTTAACTCGATTACAACAAAATTTCCTTCATTTTTATCTTTACATAGAAGATCTATTATTCCGTCATCTCCACGACATCTCTCTTGACGGCTAACGATTTCCAAATCATGATTGAATCTTTTAAATATGTTAATATTTTGTTCTAATTTATCTTCAACTTCTTTTTCTGTACGAATTTGAGAGATAAGCTTTTCACGATCGAATCCTTTCATAAAATTAGCAAAATCAGGATTTTTGTCAATTAACAAATCAGTTAAATGTTTCCAATATTTTTCTTCAGTTTTATAAGATAAACGATGGAATAATGCATTTAATGCATTCCAACCTTCTAAATAAGGGTCATTACGCATTTCAGATAATTCTAAAGAATTTTCAAATTTGTAGAGTGGAATAAAATCGCAACCATATTCCCAACCATTTTCAACAGTTTCTTCAAGATCTTCTAGGGGATAAGCATCGCTTCGAGCCATAATTAGATATTTTATATCTTGATAGGTGGTTCCTTTCTTTTTTCCTGCCCTATAAAGTAATATAAGGTCTCCTGCAAAGGTATCCTTATGGCATGTCCACATTGTACCCGGATCCAATGAAATTCCCGGGTCAAGCTCACTTCTCTCTGATCCATCCGGGTTTAGATAATATTCTGCTTTAGTTGACCATTGCCAGTATTGAGGTTTCTTCTGGGGAGAAATTGTAATGATTTCGTTTGTCTCTTCAATCCAGTTTAAATACTCCTGAACTCTTTGAGATTTGTTGAAAAGATCTAAAATCTTATTCTTTCTCACCATTTCTACAAATTTTTTGTAATACTGGATAGATTTCTCTTTGTCGTTCAAATCTTTATACAGATTACCAATTTGATATAAAATTTCTGGATCATCAGGATACAAACTTTGCATATATCCAAACGTATTTAAAGCATCTTCGGGCTGATTTAAATCTCTTAAAAATTCTCCTTTGCTATTCAATAAACTATAATCTTCTGGATCTATTTTTAAACCCTTTTCAAGCTGATCTATAGCATTTTGTTTTCTTCCTAAATTCCAAAGTGCTAGTGATTTCCACCAAATAGTTTCATTATTTGTGGGATCGATTGCAAGAGATTTATCATAAAATTCTATGGATGCTGAATATTCTTCTAATAGTGCTAAACTCAAACCTTTGAGGGATAATAATTCAGGATCTTTTTTGTACTTTTTAAGAGCAAAATTTACACATTTTATAGCTTCATCAGATTTTTCAATATAATTCAAAGTCCTAATTTTATTTGTTAAAGAAAAGTAATGTGTTGAATCTAGTTTTAAAGCATCGTTAAAATAATTTAAGGCTTTATTGAGCTCATCTTCTTCAAATAGTATCTGACCTTTTAATTGTAGGGTATCAGGATTTTTAGGATCCAACTTTAGACTTATATCAATATTTTTATTTGCTTCACTATCTTTTCCCAATCCATACAATGTATTTCCTTTGTTATAATAAGCCATTGAATCTTTAGGATCTAATGAAATTATTGTATCGTAATAATTTAATGCATTTTCAAAATCATCAAGTTTGATCAATATATATCCCTTAAGAAAATTTGCTTCAATATTTTTTGAATCAATTTTTAATGCACTATCTACAAATTCTAACGCTTTAACAAAGTTTTCATTATCTATTTCTTGGTTTGTTTTATCAATAAAACTTTCAATAATTTAAATCCCCCCATTTAAATTTGTATTTAAAAAATTACTGATATTTACAATGGAATACATAGATGATTAAAATATTTCAAGGTACACTAGGAAACCTTTTAGATGATTTGTTATCTTTACAAAAGGTTGTAAAGTCACATGCATCACAAGTTCTCTCATCCGGATTAGGGCTCCATGACGATTGTATATCCTGTCCATTCACTTCCATGAGTATGCTTTTTTCAATATCTGCCACCACATAATCAAATTCCTTAAGCGAAGTTTCAAGATTATCATACTCAACTGGAATGATCCGTATGGATCGTAAACTCTTTAGAGAATCTGAAATTTTAGGAGGTTTATGATGTGGATTCCAGTTTAAAATATTCTTAAGATCGTCGGCAAAGGGTTTTATATCAGTTTTTCCAGTTTCAACATCTTTTTTAAGTTCCTTTAAATCCTCTTTAAAGAGTGATAACTCGTTTAAATAGAATAGTATTCCAATAAGTACAGGTCTGGATTCAGGTTGCATGGATCTTAACCATGAATATGTTAAGACTTGCCAGTTATGATGGTTCCATGATGGAGAGTCTAGTTGTGGTCTTTTCATACCTTTGTAATCAACAATTATTTCATATTCTGGTTTATCGAGTTTTTCAAGTTTGTACTGGAACGCAGGATCGTTGTGTAAATATTTTATTATGAGATTTTTGTCACTTGCCTCATCGATCTTAACAGAACTTAAAACATCAATGATACCTTTGATTCCATAGTAGTTAGAACGGCTCTGATCCTTTTCGTAGTTGGGCATGTCCCTTATGCCTTTGAGTTTAACTTCTGAATCATCTATGAGTGGAAATAGGTGGGGTCCCCATGTGTTTATAGAGGCTTCGGCCCGTATACTTGCTGCTAACTTATGTGGATGGTCATGATCTGGACACAAACCAAGTTCTTCAGTTTCTTCGTGAAATGGACAGAAAAGATTTGCAGGTGGTTGCATTCCCCTTGCCCTCATCATTTTGTCTATGGATAGTTCAATGTCTCTAATTTGGGTTTTCCAGTCCCAAGGAAAATCCTTCCAATCATCATCTTCCTTCCATCTAAGGTAGGCTTCTTCCATCACACCATGAATAAAATTACCGAACCATAACTGTATTGGCATGGCCGGTGGAAGTGTTCCTTTATTTTGGTAACGATACTGGAGGCCACATGTAAGATATGCTAAAAGATCACCTGTAAGGCTGTACTCTGGAATTATGTAGGGTTTTGAACGTACTGAAAGACTCATAATATACACCTTAAATTTTTATAATATTATTTAGACCTCTCCAATGCCATTTACCATCCCGGGACCAGCCTGTCCCAATGTTTGGAAGATCATTAAGTTTATTCTTAGTTTTATAACCATTTTCAAGGGTATCTAAACCAATTAGTAATAAAACGTCCTGTGCTCTGCTAAATGCGACGAAGTAATGTCTGATCAGATCATCAAATGCACGATCCTTACCTGATCTATCTGGAATGTCTAGAGGGGAACATTTACGGATCAGATCTTCCAAGTCACATGTTTTTCCACCTTCATTTGGAAAACGTTTAAATGCATTTTTATGATGATCCATCTTAAAATCTGAACCAACATCAACAATTACCAATGGAAATTCCAATCCCTTAGATTGGTGTATGGACATGATGTTGATCCTGTTATCTGGAAGTGTGTCAAGCAAACTCTCTTCAACTTCGATTGCACCAGTGGCAATTGGAACAAAAATATTCCAATAAGCTTCTTTAATTGAATTGTACTCCAAATCATGGAATTTTTTATCAAAAACAATGTTTCCCCCGAAACTACTGAAAATTCCAATCTGTGAAATGGTTCGAGTCACTGCTTCAAGGTAAACCAGACCTTCAACATCATTTTGCATGCTAGGTATCCATGTAACAAGTTTATAGGCCAAGTCCAATAGTGCAACATCTTTGGACCATTTTTTCTTGCCCAAAGGTTGACGATTTTGCCAAGCTGTAACAAAATCTTTAAGCCCAAGATGATCTTTGGGAGCAGGATCTGTTTCAATGTACTCCGTGGCGGTTTTTCTCCAAGATTCAAATCTTCTTTGAGCAGTTTTTGGAAGTTTTTCAATAGATGCTTGAATGGTTGAACATGGATCAACACATTTCAATAACAAACCACACAAAACACTTGCTTCCCAAGTTCTTTCTAGATTTTGGCCCCTTGGATTAAAAACAGATAATGGATGATTAGCATTCTCCAAATCTTCCCTTAAATAATGGGCCAAACGTTTCTTCTTAAATGAATTAATTTCTAATGGAGAACTCATTAAAACAGCAATATCTGTGGGAGATCCTTCCATTGGATCTACTTTTATAACATACTCTTTTCCACAATGTTCAAACTTGAATCCGTCTCCATGAATTATTTCTTTTACAAACTTTGTTAGATCCTTTGATAAAGTTTCTACATCACTTCTAAACATGCCTAATACTGGAAATTCTGTGCTAGCTTTTCTTGCAGGTTCAATTGGTGGTTTTCCCTTAACCCTTGCTGGTTGAAAGGCCCCATCTAAAACAGAAAATTCGTTACAAAAATCTACGATGTTACAAGTTGAACGATAGTTCTTAGAGAGGTAGATCAATTCAGGATCAATTTTTAGTTCTTTAAATATCCTGGTTTTAAAGTTGGTGAAGAGATCAACCGTTGCTCCCCTGAATCTGTAGAGGGACTGATCATCGTCACCCACAACAGTCAAGTTTCCACCATTTTTTAAGGCGGCCTTTCCAATTTCAAAGTAGATCTGTTCTTGTAAAAGGTTTGTATCTTGATACTCATCAACCAAAACTAATTTGATATCCTTTAGAAAACTTTCCAATTTATTATCCCTTAACTTATCAAGAAAATCAGCTTCAATTAATGAAAAATCGTATAGCAATTTTTCATCCAATTCTGTTAGATAATCATTAATAACTGCATAGGCTACTTTAACGCCTGGATCTTCGTCTTTTGAAAATTCATCCCAAAAAACCTGATCATAGTACACCCGATCCTTAATTTCTAATAAACATCTGCACATCTCATTGGTGTTTAAACCAAAGGAAGAGCCTCCTCTGATTTTTATCAGGAAATTTCTAAGATCTTCGTTGTGATGTTTTTCATCCTTAAATAAACCTGCCCTCATCATCAATGCATTTGAAACAAACTCGTCGATCACCACTGGTGGAGGTGAGCCTGGAGCTCGATGATTCCTTAAAACTTCTTCAGAGATGCTGTCCAACGTACCTGTGACTATTTGGTTAAAATCAAGCTTTTTAAGTTTACTATGCAAATCAGCAAATTCAGGATCATTTAATAACTGCTGCTTGAGTATGTCACCCCAACTCAGAATTCTGGATCTTAATTCAGCAGCAGCTTTACGGGTAAAAGTTGTTGCAAGAATGTTTCCAGGGTTAACATCATCCACATAGATAAATTTCAATATTTTCAACACCATGACGGTGGTTTTACCACTGCCAGGTCCTGCTACGATGAATTGAGATTGATCAGTTGGGGCTGAGATTGCTTTATTTTGATCAGGGTTTACAATTAATCGTATGTCACGGTTGAGATTTTTGACCACTAACTGTTCAAACATATTCAAATTTATCATATTTTTACGTTCCTTAAATTAATAACAATATTATAAATTTAATCTCAATAACAATATTTTATATTTACATATACATTATTGATTATTCAATTATATGATAACTATTTAAATATCAATTTTTTTTATTTAATACCTATGATTCTTTAATTAACCAATCCAAAATATCTCTGATAAAATCTTCAATTTTATTTTCTTTTAGATTATTTCCTGGTTTTAAATTAAATGCTCCAACAGAGGGTATCAGATTGTTTTGATTTTCAGGAAATATAACTGCTTCACCTCCGGGATAAAGTACATAAGCTCCTAAAGAGTTTTTTATAGCATCTTTATAGGTATGCATCTTATATACATCTTCAAATTTGTATATATGATCTTTTTTATTGAATAAGTCCTCATTTGGAATTCCTTTCGACTTATATTTAGCATCAAAAAGAATAAAGTGAGTTTTGTCATTAAAATTAATTTCAATTACATAATCTGGCCTCAACTGAAGGGAATATGAATAATATTGATAATTATTTTTGCTAAAAGTTAAATTGTAAAAGAATTTTAAAATAATGTTTTTGCCTTTGTACTCAAAATATAATTCTATTTTGGAATTTTGGCCTTGTTTCAAATTTATATTCTTATTTTCAATCTGAAATAGATCCTCATAATATATGTTATAGTTAGTAATTTCTTCAATAATCTTTAGAAGTTTGAAATAACACCAAATTTCATATAGCTCACTTAATTTTCGTTCATTACCATTGAAAATATCTTCTATTTCATTCCATTCTGGCTTAAAACCAAATTCATAATTTAAATAATATTTAAAAATATCTCGGTAACCTTCTTTCTTTTGTAGTACCTGGGAATTCATTGGCACTTTTTCAAGCTTGTTAACATCCATTAACCACTGATCTGAAAGATAATCCGAAACCATGGTCTTAAATAATTGTAATCTATCATTAAAATAGCTGTTTTCTTTAAATTCAACCAATAATTTCTCAATAATTTCTTCAATAGATACTAAAAAATATTTTACCAACCTATTTTCAGGAGTATCTACAGATTCTTCAAAGTAAGGTTGCTCAATGTTATTTGGAACGTAATTTCTCATATTTTCAGGCCAAATCTGTGGAGGTTTATTAGTTTTAATTAGATCTTTAGGATTATTCACAATATTAACTAATATGGAACTTCCAATATTATTAGCAAAGGCAGTTGGTACAGTTTCCAAATATTTTCTTAAATTTACAAAAATATTTTTTCTAATGTATTCATATGCATAGGGCAAATTTTCATCTAAAAACAAATATTCCAAAAACATGTAATATTCATAATAAGTATTTTTGGGGATGTTGTTCTGCTCGAAATTCTGAAATAGTGGAGATTTAGGTTTAAATAATATTCCTGACATTACATTAGACAATTCAGCAACCATTTCGACGTATTCATTCATATAATTAATTTTTTTAGATCTAACTTCAAATGGGATTAAATCAGAGTTAATATTGTCAATTGAAACATCGAAAAATGATTTACCTGCGAAACTTTTAAAATTAATATTAGCTTTAAGAGGATTTTCTGATGTGATATTTAAAGGTTCGAAAACATCTTCATAATTATCTCTAATAGTTGTAAGGATACGAATTTTTTCATACTCAACTAACGGTTCAAACGATATTTGATATTTTGTTTCTTCAAGAAGCATTAACTGATGGTTATTTCCCAAATTACCATATAAAATAGGTGATTCATTATCAATTTCATCGGATTTTATTACATTAAAAAATTCTTTAATATCTTCCATAAAATAATTTGAAGAACAGTTAGTTGGATAAAACGAGATAACAGACAAGTGCCCTATTATTTCATTTTTCAACGTTACTGGGACAACAACCTTCTGACGATTCATGGTATCCCTTTAGTTTGTATAAGAAACATATCTCTGCTTAAGGAGAATATCATTCATTTCTTGAAGTTTTTGCTTGGAATTTGGATACTCATTACATTGAGCAAGTAATTCTGAAATTATGTTGTCCAATGTTCGCTGAGATCCATGTATTTTTGGTAGCATTTTTTGTTTAATCTGAGCGTCAAAATATCTTTCCCAATTATTCCATTGTGATTTCTTACCTTCATAAACCCATGAAACATACATAAAACGCATAATCTCATTGATTATTCTGAATCCAAAATCAAAATGAGCTTTTTTTAGAATATCTTGAAATTTTTTAATTTCCAATGTAATTAGCTCCCAAAAGTTTCCAGTTGGTGTATTAATATCCAACATTAACTCTTTTAATTCGAATATTTGAGCATTCCTAATTTCTAAATTTGATAATGGATTTTCTAAATATTGTTTTTGACCATCCAAACTACCGGTATCCAAATTGTTTTTCATGTAATCTAAAGCAGAAGGTGTTAAAAATTCTATGGTATTTGCTCTGTCTAACACTTTAGGACTGAACATGTAAGTTGTTTCATCAACATTTACAGTTCCAACAACGAAAAGATTTTCAGGTAACTTTAATCCTTTTGGAACATCTTCAATTCCATTATTATGTAATGGTATTGGTTCATAGCTTTCCATTCCGGATAGAAAATCTGAAAAATATCTTTCAACATGGGAAAGATTCATTTCATCTAAAATTAAAAAATAAGGGTTATCTAAATCTGCATGTGCATTTAATATTAAATCTAATGAACAGGTTTTTTCGTATTGTCCAGTAATAACATTGTAAAAACCTAAAATATGACGATTTTCTGTCCAGTTAGCTCCAACTGGAACAATTTCATACAACTTTCCTTCAAATTCCCCATAATCCTTTGAGACTAAATTCCATTTGATTTCACCTTCAGCTTGTTTTAAAAAGTTATCAAGATCTGAATTTTCATCATAGTAAATATATACTTGTATATCATCAGAATAAGAATGCTTTTCTTCAACAAAATTAATATTTCCCCAAATAACTCTGTTTTTATCAATAATTTCCATTCCAATATCTTTTGGTAAGTCTTTAATGGTTTTAGAATCAAATATTTCTGTTAATTCATTTATTTCCTTAGGTTTAAGTTTCCAACCACCATTATGCTTTTTAGAATAAGTTGTTACAGATCTTTTCATTGGATAAACAATTTTATGTTCAGTAGGTTTGATTTTATTGGAGGAACTTAAGTACTGAGAAAATAGTTGTGCAAGTTTAGTTTTTCCTGTACCTGAATTTCCTGTGAAAATTACGAACGGTTTTATTTTAAGAGATAATAAATAATTTTCAATTATTTCTTTATCAAACACATAACCCCTTTCTGTCAAAAATTTAAAGAAATCATCTCCCAATGTTTCTCCCCCCTTTAATTCATATACTTTATAAATAAATTCCTTCAATTTTTCATTGAAGTCATTATCTTCTAATCCTCCAATTAAAACTGCTTGATTTTTTTCAGTTCCATCATTTATTTCGACCCAATTCCAATTATTATTTTCATTTGTTGCATTAACTCCATGGAAATGCCCACGATTTAATAGAAAAATCTTTCCATCAGAGTTTTTAGCAAATAATCCTGAAATAGTTTTATTTATTCCGTTATGAGGGAAGTTAATTTCACATAATGTTTGATTATTAGAAGATTGGGATGGATTACCCACTCCAAAAGGGTTGTAATAATAGTTATTAGAATCATCAAATTTTCCCCATATTCCAAGCTTATCTGAAAAGTAAACATTTTTAGTTTGGGGATTATTTTCAACTTTGTTATCATTAACTTCCATAAACCGTTTTTCGAATAATTTCAGCGCTTTATTAATCTCTGATCTTTCTGATAATGTAACTAGCTTATTCTCAGAAACAAGAAGATCATATAATTCAAACATATTGATTAAATCTTCTTGTAGTTGTTCTTCTTCTGGCAAATTCTCTTTTTCATAATATCTTGAATAAATAGTTCTGTTATTAAACCAAAGGTTTTCAGAGATTTTAGTAAAATTTTTTGTTAAATCTGATTTTTTTCCAAGCTCATTCCTGAGATTGTTTATATAATGATCTTCGTATTTTTCAATTTTCGAAAACTCTCTGTTGTTTTTGTAAAGATCTTCTAGTACTCCGGAATTAATGTTTAATGCTAAGTATGCACCGGTCATATCCTCTTTAAACATGTATCCTACGTAGTAATTGTTTGATCTAGTTTGATCAGTGAAATAAACGTATGGGGTTTTAGTAAATTTATTATTTGCAAAATGAACGGATTTAACATGATATTGCTCTGGTTTAAGAGCTAACTGATTGTTAATATATTCCTTTAAATTTACAGTAAAACCATTAAATACCGCTGATAAAGGATGATCTTTAACTAGTTCATCTCTAGCTCTAATTCCCTTAAATTTTTCAAGAACTTCATTTAAAAAACTTCTTATATCCAATGTGTAGATTGAATACTCAGATTTGATCCTATCCACTTCTAAAATAAATTCTTTCAATTTAAATAAGAATTTAGGATCGTCTAAATTACCTATAACAACCATTTCTGTAATTTTTTCTCCATCTTGGACTTTAGTCCAGTCACCTTCATACTTTTCTTTAAATTCCTTTTGATATTTTCCCCCACCTAACCTCCCTCTATTGATCATGTAATAATCATTTTGACTATTTTTAGCAAATGCTCCTGAAATCAACCTATTATATTCTTTAGGAAAATTAATTTCACAAGAAATATCTATTCTATTTCCTTCTAAAGGTTTTTTTAGAGTTAAACCATTCCAAAATCTGTTATCCAGTTCTTCATATGATAAACCCATACTTAGATCATTGTTCCAGTATGAATTTTTTAATTTTTTTGTATAACCAAATTTAGTATTTGAAATTATTTCATCAGTATTTTCTTTAAATAAATTTAAGAACCTATTTTCCAAATCCCTTATTTCATCAGGATTTCGAACTATTTGTAATTGAAAACTAGAATTTGTAATTGATTTGTAAAGATCTAAAAATTGGTTTAAATCGGATAAAAGTATTTCATCTGAAGGAATATTTCCAAATTCATAATATTTAGCATAAATATTTCCAGCTTCGTAGAACGGAGCATAATTTCCATTACCTAAATCAATTTCTTTCTTTAAATCTTCTGATACAAGTTTATCCCTAAATTCTTCAGAACTTTTCTTCAAATGTTCTAAAGCCTTTTTATCGCCATACTTGTTACGATAATCCGTAACACCCTGATTTAATGATAAATAAACTCCATCCATATTTTCTTTAAATAAATAAACAATATAATAGCCAGATTGTGCAGAATAAGTAATTTTGGGATTGAAAATTCCAATCCAAGGAAGTTGGGCCCAATTTCCCATTCCAGGAGAACCCTTAACAATATATTTATCACCGTCTAAACTTTGGGTAATTTCATTAGGAATTTCTTTTCTTATTTTATACGCCAAAGAGTTGTCTACAAAGTTTTCTTGTTTGGCAGAAAGGTAATTTTTTAATATTTGTTCAAAGTACTCTCTTAAAATTTCTATACCCCCATATCTTATATTTTTTAATTAATTAAAGTTTTTTATGATAAAAAAAGACATAATAATAGGGGTTACTATGGTAGATGATGAGAAATTAATTGAAAAAATATATCAATCAATACTTAATCTGGAATTAGAATTTCAAATATATGTTAAAGGACAAAATGGTTTAAATAACATTGTTTTATTTGACGAACCAGAATTATACCCTAGAGAAAAAGCTAGATTTAGAATTGGAAATGGTAGTATACTAATTTTCGATGGTGAAAAACCAATTTTAGCTATAGAAATTATTTCAAATAAACCGACTTCATCTAAAGAGATTGCAGGACCTATTCCAGTTTATATGATTTCGAGAAAGATAAAGTTGAATTACAAGGATGGTACTGAACGTGAAATTGATCTTTTGAATAAATTTCCATTATTAGTGGTTGTTCCTGATCAATCCAAGACAAAAACTAATCAAATAAATGACCTAAATGAAAAATTCAGGGGAATTTTTAAATTAAACACAGAATATTCTGCTTTAAATTATTTTAGAGTATGTGTAGAATCCGATTTTGATTATTATTTAAAAAAATTATTGAGTATTGAAGTTTAAATCATGTTACTTTAAATCCATTCATACTCCCTCACGAATAAATAACTAAATAATTCAATTTATTATTTAGATTCAAACTAGTACAGGCATAGTTACTTATTCATATTTTTTTAATTAATTAGTCAACAATTATCACAATTTATCATACTTATTATATTGTTAGTAATACTATATAAATATTAATAATTTTAATTAAATATTATCTAATGGATGCTAGAATTGATGATAGTCTTTTTTTTTATTATTCCTTGAATATCAAGTTATTATCATGATTTGCCTACATAAAGTGGATAAATATTTATATACGCCGAAAATATACATCTAATAGGAGTAATATAGACCATGATAAATTGTTGAGGAAACTTGTAGAATATTTCTCTACTGGAAACAATTTTAGAAAACTTATAGAACCAATAATAATTAAGAAGGATACAGAAGGAAAATTTGATTCCACTGAACTCTTGAACAGGTTAGACTACACAATAATTGATCAGCGCGGGATGTTGCATCCATCATAATCCTACATGGATCAATTTGATACACGTACTAGAAATATGATCGAAATAAAAAGAATGAAAGAGTTTTATACTAAATGTGGAATAAAAGAAATGATTTCATGATAAATGGCCTGAAACTGACTAAATATTTATAATAAGTATCTTGGAGTATATATAATAACCTGAAAGCCTAAATATTACATTATGAAAGAAGACGATGTATTCTATTGAGTGGTTTACAAAACGAAATCTTGTAAATAACACTCGAAAGGGGTATATTACTCTATCGTTACACAACTATAGATATTTTTAGTTCTTACATTCAATTTCATTTTCTTAACGTTCTTGGGGGGGGGGTATTATATGAGTAGGATTGTTGATAATCAAAAGAGCCTTCAAGATGGGCTTGTTCATGTTAACATGATTGATATTTTTAGAGAATATTATGATGATGCTGAAGATTTTAAATTTCACGTAGGTAGTGGATTTTTCTTTTTAGATGGTTTCGGGGAATTTTATAATATTATTGATATTAATAAATTGAAACTTGGTTCCGATACCTACAAAAACTATTGGGATACTCGTGCACCCCTCCTTATAATGATGGGCAAAGAAACCAATAAGACCACCAAAGATGCCCTCATAGATGCAGCAAGTATGGTAAAATATGCACTTAATACTCATGAAGAACAATATATGGAATTCCTAGAAGACCTAATCCACAAAGGTTTAATAAAATTCAAAGTCTTCACTGACCAAAGGTTCCATGCAAAAATTTACTTCTTTTATGATGGAATTTCAATTGATGATATTTATGTAGGTTCCGCTAATCTGACTTCAGCAGGCCTTACGCGAAACATTGAACTCACAGCCCCTATGAACACAACCAAAAGCCTAAAAAAAGTTCATAAAGAATGGTTCAAAAATTTATGGGATCGATCAACAGAAGACCTAAACGTTCTAGATATAATTAAAACCTATAAAAAATATGATTTCATCTATTACGAACCAAAAAACTTCTTCGAAAACCTAATCAAACTAATGGACAAAGAATACTTGTTTTATAACTCAGATATTAGTGATAACACCCTCCTTGTTAAGTTCCAAAGTTTCGATTTCTATCAAGTAATGAGCACTCTAGAAAAATACAATGGTTGTATTTTAGCATCTTCAGTGGGATTAGGTAAATCATATGTAGCTTTAGAAGTCATGCGATATATCGAAAACAATGACATGGAAGCTCTTCTTATTGGGCCTCCTAACTTGTTAAAAGGTAAAGATAGTGTTTGGAATGAATATCTTATGAAATATGACTTGAATGTTGAGAAAATCAGTTTTGGTGAATTACAGCAGAAAAATTTTGATGCTAGCCGTTATTTGAATTATGATTTGATTGTTATAGACGAAGCACATAACCTAAGGAATTCATCAAATCGCAGAAAAAATATTTTAGAAGTTATTCACAGATCTCCTAAAGCTAAATATCTACTTTTAACAGCTACTCCTATAAACGTTAAAATTAGCGATCTTACTAGTCTTATTGACCTATTTTATGAGGTTAACAAAGATACTTGGTTAGATAAAGAACTGAAATCTAGATACGAAGATTTTAAGACTAAAGTTAATAAACTTGAAAAATCACAAGATGACTCTAAAGAACTATTAAATGAAGTAATTGAACTCCAAGGTTATATAGAGAAAGAATTGATAGTTAAATCTACTAGAAATATGGTAAAAGAGTATTTTTCTGATGATCTTCTTAAGTTAGCTGGAACATCCGAAATTCCAGAACCAATTGTAATTGGCGAAACTTTTAATTATCCCGAAGAATATCACACCAATTTCTTTGATAAACTTCCCGATTTTCTTCTTTCTCTCAATTATGAGCATTCTAAATTCCAAAAAGAAGAAGATGCATTCAAATATTACGAAGATAAAAATTTGATTTATCTTTATAAATGGGTACTATACAAAAGAGCTGAAAGTAGCATCTATGCTTTCTACAAATCAGTAAAAAAACTTCATGACCGTATAAATACATATATTAACTTTTTGAATAAAACAAACGTTCCTAATGATCTTAAATACATAATTGATAGGGATTTAAATGAAAGACATAAGATAGCAGCTAAAGTATTCGAAAATTTTGAATCGGATGAAGAAAGAAACCAAGTTATAGAAAACATGTGTGAAGATTTAGTTAAAACCTCTGAAATGCTAAATGAACTTGAAAAATTTAAAAGTGACTATGTATTTAAAGATGATACGAAACTGGAACAACTCAAAGAAATTCTTAAAGAAAATCCAGATAAAAAATGCATAATTTTCACAGAATTTTTTGCAACATTAGAATATTTAACTATTAATTTAAAAAATGATTTTAGTGTTGATTATGTTGCAGGAGTAAATTTCAAAGGACAATCGATGAAACCATCTTCTAAAGATAGAAAAATTAAACGATTCAAAGCAGGTTATTTCCAGCATTTAATATCAACAGACGTTTTAGCGGAAGGATTCAACCTACCTGAAGCAGACATAGTTGTAAACTATGATTTACCTTACAATCCTGTAAAAATCATCCAAAGAGTAGGTAGGGCCACGAGAATAAATGAACCTAAACAAATTGAAATAAGAAATTTCAATCCCGATGAATCTATAGACCAGGAATTAAATTTAATAGAAAAACTTGATATGCGAATATCTAACATCATAAGCATGATAGGTATTGATTACAGCATATGGTCCGATACAGAAGAAATGGTAAAAGAAAAAGAACAATTAGCCAATGTAAATAAATGCAAAGTGTTGAAAGAGCTTAAAGAAAGATTCAAAAAAGAAAACCCTGAAGAAATATATAAAGTTCACTTCAGAGACGAATCTAAATTAGATCTACTATTGAGAAAAAGTATTGAACACTACAATTTAAAACAAGAAGACATTCCTGTGCGAAAACCCTCAAAACCAATATATACTACACTAGTGAATAAAAAGGAAGGATTTTATGGAATTTATAAATTCCACAATGATTATTATGAATATGGATTACCTGCAAGCTTCATTGAACAAACCCCAAAACCCCAAAAAACATATGAAACTCAAGAACTTAAGGTTTTCTATGAAAAAATCAAAAAAGAATACATTAAAATAATGTGGAAGAAACGAGACCAAGGATTATCTCACAAAACGGACAGGGAGATAGTCAAAAAACTTTACAAAATAAAAGATGAAATTCCTCAATTAAAAACGGTAATTGATAGAATTCTTATTACAGAACTACATACAAATTTTCAAATAGCTAATCTTGTAAAAGAAAAAATATATCCTAAAATTAATGATGGAAATTTTATATGGGCTCTCCAAACAGACCTTATAGACAAATGGGAAGAGGAATTTGAAGCAATTCTGATTAGTGAGGGGGCAGAGGACAAACAATTCCTTGATGAAACCATCAAAAGACCAGAAGAATATAAAAAAATGATTTCTGCATTTATACAATACAAAAAGGCTTAATCAAATGACGAAATATAACTTAGAATACCTCCAAAACAGATTAGGAACATTCAACAAAGACTTCAAATATCCTAACAAAAGAATATTAGGATCCAACCTTATATACATCGAAACACAAACAAAAAAAGAATTAAATGAGTGTATAGATAAAATTAAAGATAAAATGAACCCCGGATATATTTGGGGCTATGTAAATAGCACAGAATCAACCTATGTAACAAGAGCATTTGGGGAAAATCAGATATTTACTTACAATCCTGAAGTTTTTAAAAATAGAACTGAATATGTAAAAGGAAAACAAAAAGTCCTGAATAACCTCACTGAAGACTCAATAAATGAATTATTTGACCAAAAAATAGTTTTTAATCATTTTTACGAGAAATTATGGTATTTAAGAATAGATTTGGGCAAAGAAATTAGAGACCAAAACAATTTATCTGATAATGAATCTTTAATGGCAGCCCAACACATTATTGACAGGATATTATTCACTTATTTCATTTGTGGAAAAAAATTATTGAATGTTAATGGTAAAGAGCCAATAAGTGGTCAAAAACTTTTCACAAATATAATATCAAGAATGCCGGACCCTTGGAGATGCTTAAAAACCCTTTTCTTCCGAAATTTCGCCAAAAACGGAACACAAAAACTTAAAATAGGTTCTAAAGATTACATACAAACAAGATATCTAAATGGTGGCTTATTTAGGCCAAAAATCATCGAAGGAATTTCGGAAGAAGAACTTATAATAAAATACACAAAAAAACAATGGCAAGATCTCTTCGAACCACTCAACAAATATACATGGATAATAGAAGATGAAATAATGGATTATTATGGGGAATACGAGGGAAATCTAACACCAGAAATCATTGGCCATATATACGAAAAATTTGTTATCACTATGGTAAAATTAGATGAAATAAAACTTGAAGAATTGAAAATCTCAGATAAAGGAGAACTTTTAAAAGGTAATAAAGAAATTGGTGCATATTACACTGAAGAATATATCACTGATTTTATATCACAAAATACTATTAAACCAAAACTATTTGATCAACTTGGAATAGTAGAAAAAATAGATTTTGATGATTTTGTTAACGCATATAGCTCTGAAGTTTTAGAAGAAGCTCTTGGTATATTGGACAAGATGACTATTTGTGATCCTGCTTGTGGATCTGGGGCTTTTTTAATCAAATCTGGCGAAATACTTCTAGAATATAAATCTAAAATAAATAAAAAACTTAAAAATAAAAATATGGATTTATATAATCTTAAAAAATATATTATTATTAATAACCTTTATGGTGTTGACATACAAGAAGGGGCCATTGAAATATGCAAATTAAGACTGTGGTTATGGTTAATAAGTAGCTCAAAAAATCAAAAATTTGAACCCTTGCCAAATATCGAATATAACTTTATTATCGGAAATTCATTAATGGGATGGGCTAAAGAGAAATTAGGCCAAAATTTATTAGTTAAAATAGATGAATCAGTATTGAACAGCATTGAATCCCTTAATATTAATAATGAAATTGGATTTAACCAAATTAAAGAAAACCTGCAGAATAATGATATACAAAGTTATGCAGAAGTAATTTCATTTTTGAAAAATATTTACTCATACTCAACAGATGAAGAAGCTGAAAAACTTAAAGATATAATAGAATCAATTAAAAAATTTATTTATAAAGAAGTTGATCGGATATATTTCGATAGCATTGAATCTAAAGGCAGAATAAACTTTGTGGATTATGAAAATTTCAATCCTTTCCATTGGAAAGTGGATTTTAATAAGATTTTTAAAGACGGAGGATTTGATATTGTAATTGGAAATCCCCCATATGGCTTTAGGGGAGTATTAACAGCGCAAGAGAAAAAAATATTCCGAAAAAATCTTGAAATTAGTTTCCCTACAGGGGACATTGCTGAATTATTTTTTAAAAGAGGTCTTAATGCATTAGTAAAGCCAAATGGCTATTTTAGTTTTATAATACCTAAAAAATCTATTTATGGGGAGTCTTGGGGCGAATTAAGAGAGTATTTAAGAAATTACTATACATTTTTCTTTTCTGATGCTGGAAAAGCTTTTACAGATGTAAAATTGGAAATGATTGTTTTTGGACTTGTCAACAAGCTAGAAAGAAATAGAAATATAGAAATTTGGTATTTTAATCAATCTCAAAATATTGCAAAAACTCTAGGGGAGGTGGTAGATTCAAATAACGGTTCAGAACCGTTTTATATTTATAGCTTAAATAGAAATGCAGAAATTTATGATTTATTGAAGGAGTATAAAACTCTAAATGATTTTGATACTCGAATTTCTATGGGTCAAAGTAACATAACTAAGTATATGTTAAATGAAAGGGAAAATAAAGAGGACATACCTATTCTTAAAGGAAAAGACATTTCTCAGTATCAAATTAGAAATTTGCATTATTTACCTTATTCTAATGTTGAAAAAGAATACTTAATCCCCAAATTAATCATCCAAAAAATAGTATCTCATATCAAAAATCCTTTTCCTCATATTCAGTTAATGGGAATAGTTGATAAAAAAGGAATTTTCAATATTCATGACACTGCAGTACTCTATAAGTCTGAAAAAATTAATCTAGAATCTATGTTACTACTAATGAACTCAAAGATAATCTCATGGTTTTTGTATAATTTCACATATGATAGGGCAATAAGGACGATGGATATGATAGCTTATTATGCAAATCAAATTCCAATTCCAACTAATTTAGAGAATTATAATAACGAATTAGAAATAATCTGCGATTATTTGTTATTCTTAAACCAAACAGCATTAAACAAAGAAATTGGTGATTTTTTCAAAAATGAAATTATTGATACTCTATTTTATGAACTATACTTCGATAAAAAAATTAAAGAGAAAAGAATATATTTCGATTCGGAAGAAACACTTATGAAATTAGTATCTAATTATCTAAAAACAGTTGAATTTGATGAATGGGAAAGTTTATACTTGAATAAACTTTTAAATAGTAAATTTTCCTTAAAAAATCAATTAAAACTTGAAAAAATATCTAAAATCAATTTAGAAATCATTCAAGATGTTTCCGAAAATATAAAACATGATGTTAATATACAAAGAAAAATTGAGAAAATAAGGTCAATGTCATGGGTTAAATTAATCGAAGAAGGTATCTAGAATAATACTCTTTAGTTTATTAATATTTGGGGAAATAATATGAAAATTGTAGGTGTAACACATCCAATACCAACAGAGTATGCAAAAAGGATATTATGAAAATAAAACAGTTTTTGTAGTAAAAAATGCCTTTGTAAAGTCTCTAAACGGGATAAATTTATATATATATATATATATGAAATCTAAATGGGCAAAAGCATACACAGAATGGGTTAATATAATATTTATAGAAAAAATTAACCATAATTCCATTTCTAAAAAACATGGTACGAATTTGATGAACTCAACGATGAACTCAAAGAATAGATTAAAGGGTGTAAAACTATGTTTGTCATTGGTTTTGAAAACTTTGAGAAATTTAAGAAACCTATTAAACCTAACCGTTATGTCACTGCTGCTGGCAAATATATTTATGAAGACGAATTTAAAATGATAGAGATTAACAAAGGTTGAATTTTACTACTCATGGGGGGGGGGTTATTTTGGAATCAGTGAATAAAAGGATTATTTTTTTAAATGTAGGATGGATGAAAAGTTATCAAGGGATTATTAATGGTGATATTATCCAAGGTGGTGGTTCATATGTCCATGAAAATAAGTTTGGACATGAAGTTTATAATTTTTTACCATATGATGGATTTGTTTATGGTTTTGTACAACCTCCACGTTCATCTAAAATTCATATTGAAAGACTTGGTGCAGATCCAAAAGATGATTCTATAGATAATGTTCTTGCTATATGGGTTGCGACAAAACCTACTAGTGGCAATGTAATTGTTGGTTGGTATAAAGATGCAACTTTATATAAAGAATATCAGTATTCTGATGAGTTGAATCGAAATTTTAAAGATGAAAAGATTGGATATAATGTAAAAGCAAAAGAAGAAGATTCAAAACTATTAGCATTAGACGAAAGAGTTTTTCATATTAAAAGAGGTAAAGGTTGGATGGGACAGTCGAATATATGGTATGCATCACAGGAATCAAATGAAGACTTCAGAAATGAAGTTTTAAATTATATCTATGAGAATATTATTCCTAAAAAAAATGATAAGAAAAGAAACCACAGTATTTCTCGCCAAGTTGACACATATCAAAGACAAAAAATTGAAGTAACTGCAATAAATCATACGATCAAATATTATGAAAAATATGGGTATACTGTAGAGTCTAAAGAAAAAGACAATGTTGGATGGGACCTTGAAGCAGTAATGGATAATATCAAGTTAAAAATAGAAGTTAAAGGATTATCACAAGAAAATGTGGCAATTGAACTCACTCCAAATGAATATGAAAAGATGAAAGAATTTAAAGAAGACTATCGTATATCTGTTGTTACCAATGCACTAAAAAAGCCTATTCTAAGAATATTTTCATATAACGATGAAAATGGAATATGGCAAGATATAGAAGGTAATAAATTGGAAATTGATGAAAAGGTCAGTGCAAAATGTTATGTTAATTGAAATAATTTGTGTAATTTTTTGGATTTGTATCTGAAAATGTAGGGATAATAATGATTTTAGTAATAGGGGAGAATAACAAGTTAGAAAAACTTATTAATGAAGTCAATTTCTCAGAATTAGGTATTATGGAACGAAAAGATTTACAAGAGTGGATTTTTGAATGTCCAGAGATATTGGGAGAAGACTTGTTAATAGTAACTAAAGAATATGATAAATTTGACAAGACTAATAAAAGATTAGACATATTGGCAATAGATCATGATGGAAAATTAGTCGTTATTGAATTAAAACGTGATGTAGCCAATGCTTTTGTGGATTTACAAGCTATCCATTATGCTGCATATTGTTCTACATTTACTTTAGATCAAGTGGCAGAGATTAGAACAGAAGATAACAATAAATCAAAAGATGTAAACAAAGAAGAAATTATTGATTTTATTGAAAACAAGGAATTTTCAGATTTCGACAATCAACCACGAATAATAATTGTTGCTAACAGTTATAAGGAGGAAACATTAGCTGCAGTTTTATGGTTGCGTGATAATGGGATTGATATTTCCTGTGTCAAGCTTGAATCTCATAAATTGGACGAAAAAATTGTTGTAACACCTGATATTATCGTACCAATACCTGAAGCTAAAGAGTTCATGGTATATCGTGAACAAAAAAGCAAAACATTATCCAAGGGTAAAATAACAGAAAAAACGTTTTTTGAACACTTAAATCAATATGGAACGCATTTTTTTGAAGAACTTTTTAAATTCAGTGATGAAAAAGATTTAATACTCAATTGGGGTGGTACGGGATTTTCATTAAATGTTAGAATTGGTAACGAAAAAGTCAGTTTATTACAAGGTTACTGCGACTTAAAAGTGACTGGACAAACCATGAACTCAACGGTTAGTATGATATCAAAAAAAGTAGAAAACGGTGATATAATAGTTTCAGATTATGTAGAAAAAACACTAGATTTGAATATTTTTAGAAAGGTGGGGAATGGATTTGTATTCGATCTGGAAAGAGAATTAACTGATGTTGAATGGTCTAAATTTAAAGATGTATTATCCCATACAATTGAAAATATCAAAAAAAATGGAGTAAAACTCTCTGATGATAATTAATTAGGAGGAGATTTTATCATGGATGTTAACAATGATTTGGATATAAATTTAATTGTAAATGATGAAGAAAGTCCTGAAGTTGCTATTGAGATATTTCAGTTATATGATCATGAGTTATATGTTGAAGCTTTGAGAGAACAAGTTAAATTTTCTCCGAAAGAGGAAAGAAAACTGTAAAAGCTCCATTATCATGAACGATTTTGACGCAATTTTTTGGATAGCAAAAAAGGGTAAAATTGATATTAATGTGTATGAACTTCATAAAGTGACGCCTTTAGATTTAAATGAGATGTGGGATGTTGTAAATAAGGTTATTGAAGTAATAGAAAAATTAAATATTAAATGGATGAAACTGATGTTGACAGTCCAGAAGTCAGTTATGATATTTTTAAATTGTATTGGGATGATTTATACGTAGAACACTGAAAGAACAAGCTAAGATTCTTCGTAGGCGAAGAGGTAATTGTTCAAGTTGGATTGCTGGTAATGATCTATCTGCAGTAGCTTGGATAGCGGAAGAGGGTAATATAAATCTTAAAGTGCCAGAACTATATGATGATCTCCATACACGTAAACTCCCCTTGGAAACTTGTAGATAAAGTGATTGAAGCAATGAAAAATTAAACTAAAATTTTAATAATGATTTTATGGATCATATCCTCTTTTTGTAGTTGAGCTCTTCAAATGTGATGATGAACTCAGTGCACTGTTCTCTGTTTATTGTGATGTTGCCATCCAGCTGTTCTGTTAAGTTGAAAACCAGTAGAAGTCCCAAACTATCCAGCTTTTCAACATCAAATTCAGGTATTCCAACACCGTTGTCACGGACTCTTAGATAATACTTACCATCCCTAAACTTGAGGGATATAAATATTTCCCCGTTTTTCTCTCTTGGAAATGCATATTTCAGACTGTTAGATACGAGTTCACTTATTATGAGTCCGCATGGAACTGCGGTGTCTATGTTCAAACTCAGATCTTCCACATCGTACACTGGTTTGATGTCGGTGTTGTTGGCGTTGTAGGAATAAAAAAGGTTTGAAACCAAACTTTCTATGTACTCTCCAAAATTTATCTGTGAGATATCATTGGACTGGTACAGTTTTTCATGGATAATGGCCATGGATCTGACACGGTTCTGGCTTTCTTTCAAGATATCAAGGGCTTCTTCATCGTTTACAAATTTCGTTTGGAGGCTTAAGAGGCTTGAAATGATCTGCATGTTATTTTTTACCCTGTGGTGTATCTCCTTAAGCAGAATATTTTTTTCTTTGAGGGAGGATTTGATCTGATTTTCAGCTGTTTTACGTTCGGTTATATCCATAAGTGATACCAGCTGTTTTTTTGTGCCGGGAATTGTAACCACTGTCACTAGCAGATCCTTTATATCTCCATTTTTATCCTGTCCCTTGGTTTCGTACTCCCTGGGACGTTTGTCAGGTTCATTTTTAAGTTCGTTGTATCCTTTGATCCTTTCAATCTCTTCTTCAATTGCAAAGTCAGTCCATTTTTTCTTGCCTTCGATCTCTTCCTTTGAGTATCCAGTTAATATTTCAACCTGGGAATTGACCCTTGAAATTGTCATATCTTCATCGATCATCAACATGGAAGTTCCTGTATTTTCAAAGATAGCCCTGTAATATATCTCATTTTCAAGTGCTGCATTTTCTGCGAGTTTACGGGATTCTATTTCCTTTTCTGCCAGGAATAACAGTTTCTTATTTTCCCTCGTTGTGATGAACTGACGGATGATCACCAATAGAATTATGATTCCAACTAGAAATTCTGTTAAAATGTAATTTGAATCAAATTGATTATTATTTGCCCATAAAAGTATTATAAATGCAATTAACGCCCAGATAAGGGGTAAATATGGAGTTGGGCTGTGTTTTTGGATGCTGTTTACTAGTTTGGAATATCTGCTTAGATCGAGTTTTTCAGGGGTGGCTTGTAAAAATGCTGCCAGTCCAACCAAGACGAAACTAATTATCCATCCGGTATCCAGAAATCCGCCGGATACATAGGTTCCTTGTGATGTTTGCACAGCGAAAATAATATCTGTAACTATCATGACGAGGAGGCTCATGCTCAGAAACAGCAATGGCATGGATCCTTCATCGTACTTACTGTAGATGCCTCTTAACAAAACAAAGAACAATAGAAAATCACCAATTATGTAAATAACTGATATGGTATTTGCAAATGAATCTCCGCCACTTGCGAGAATTGGACTAATCAAAAATGTCCAGAATATGAGTCCAACTGAAATAATTATTATTCCCATGTCTAAAAATATTTTAAGTTTTTCAGTCTTGGTAAATGAAAAACTGGACAAGTAATAGATACCAATGGCAAAAAGGGGATAAAAAATTAGATAGAAACCATCTGCAATTGATGGAAAGGGGGATTGATAAATTCCCAATTCTAATATGGCCCATACTACATCTCCCACAGTGTAAAAAATAAATGAGAACGTTATAAACATCCATGCAAATTGCACTTTTTTACCGTACTTTAAGGAACGTGCAGTCGCATAAAAAAGGGTCAAAACAACGAGCAGGTCAACGAATATGGGGAAAATATCTCCAAAAACCATCATCAAAGCTGAATTATTTTCAAGCAGTACTGTGAAAAGTAAAGAACAGGTCACAATTACCAAAGCTATAATAAAACCAGTTTTGATGGAAATTAAAGGTTTATTAATCATAATATAATCATTTCCTGAGTTAATTAAATTTAAAAAGGTTATAGGCAATTTGTTCAATTACCAAATAGACTATGTTATGTAGTTAGATTTCATATTCAATTAAAGGTTTTTCTTTTATTTTTGATCAAGCTACTAACAGATGTGTTAAAATATGTTAATCAACTGCATATAACAAAGAATAAATTAAGAAGATATCTGAGTTTTAAAGATTTTTCAAGTTTGAAGAAAAATTAGAATTGAATAGGGAAAATTTATCAAATGTCAAGATAGATGATATTTTTTTAATACTTTTTAAAATTAACTTAATCTAACTATGAAAAAGCTATTATTATCTAAATATTATCCAAAAAAAATAATTTAGATCTATCTATATATGAACATCATCTGGGGACGGGAGATGTCACAACCATCATAGATCATCATCATATATTTAGTATATTCATATAATTCACTAATATAATCCATTTCCTGAGCATCTACTTCAAATTCATTCATTTCAGTAATTTTTTTACCTATTTCTGCTAATTGAGGTACATAATCCATTTTATTATCCTCCAATTTTTATTAAATTTTTTGTAGATCTAAAATATGGTAGGATGCATATCATAAATAATAATATATTCTAAGATATTAATACATTTTCCTATCAAATAATCATTAAATTTATCTATTTTTGTCAATTGGGTTATTTGGGTAAAAGGATAAAATAAATGCTAAAATATTGATTTAATTTGGTAATCATACTTTTATGTATGTAAAGTATTATTAACTATTACCATTATAATAATACTTATTAGCTTCACAAGCAACTAACCATTTTCTAAATAGCCGTGAAAACAGTTTAAACCATTAACTGCACTGCATCATACTTTTGTTAACAGTATTTCCAACAACATAATCTTATTTTAATTTGTATTAACCTAATACTTTGAGGTTAACCTTAACCATAAAATTAATATCTTTAATTCTATAACTAACAATATTTACCAATGGAATAAAAAGAAGTGAGTGTATAATGGTATGAAAAATGGGAACATCTTCCTGATGGTTGGATTGGTTGGTTTGGTGCTTTTAACTGGTTTAACTCAGTTTAGTCCACATGATAAACACAAAAATTTTGAGGGATACAATGCTTTTAACTTTGATCAGAATGTTTTAGATTTGCCTGTTACAGATTTTAATAGTGCAGGATCAAATTCAATTGGTTCTGATACTGATTCTGGTTGTTGTTCAGTTGTTGTTCATGTAAGTTCAGGACATGATGTTGTGTCCTACAGGAGGGATTCTAATAATTCTGCAGATACAATCATTGAAAATATGAGTTTCAGTGGTCAAAATGCCATCCATGAATATAAAACACAGGGAGGTTATTTTACACACGTCATAATCACTCAAAGTGGATGGATAATCTGTATCGGTGGAAAGGATGATCCTGATATCAATAAAATGCTTCAAAAACTCGGAAGCGAAATAGTGTCACGTGGCAGTATCCAGAAGCAGGATATAAATGAGGCCAATGCAATTATTAAAGAGAATCACTGGGGCCATTTCCTTATTAAATCCCCCGACAACAACGTGGCAGTAACATCCTACGATGGGAGAATTCCAGACAGCCCAGCAAACATGACTGACATGTTTAAAATGAACGATGGAGACTATGTTAAACTTGCCAACAATCCCAGTTACTTTGTAGTTAGCAAACATGACTGACATGTTTAAAATGAACGATGGAGACTATGTTAAACTTGCCAACAATCCCAGTTACTTTGTAGTTAGCAAATACAATGAGACCAGCACAGACCCAGTGGATGCAGCAATAAAAATTGTAGGTAGAGATACCTTTGGTTTGGATAGAAGGGATGTTACAAGCTATGAATTTATAAATAATTCCACCATTTCCAAGGTGAGTGTTTGGGCCTCCTTTGATGGAGGAGCTTTAACTGGTGCCCATGGATATCCTGATAATGTTCTGTTTTATGGCAATGAAACACCTGCAAAGGAACTACCAACCATACCTGCCAAAAAATATTTAGGAGAACAAGTACTTTACAACAACACTCCCAACAAGTCTGCAACATCATCCCCTTTAAATTCAGGAATGGCCCTAGTAATTATTATATTGGGATTATTTGCTGGTATATTTCTGGTCCAATCCAAGTTATGACGTTAAATTTTGACTTGGATTAAAAATAATTTTTTTTTATATTTAACCCGTAGAATTTGGTTTTAATTTCACTTCTAACCTTTCATAAATCCTGAAATAAGGCGTATAATTATTTAAATTTGGATTTGTTGGGTTAAGGATTTGCTGCAAGATATATGTTGATTTTTGAGTTATTCAATATCCTTTAAAAATGTCTTGATTGTTAAAATTAGCTGTGATCTTCCTTTTTTTGAGATAAAAATCAAAAGATTTATAAGTGTTAATAATGTGATAGTCAATTGTCTTAAAAAAAGATTCTTTATACGAATTGAATTGAATTTTAGGACATGGAGGCGGTATAATTAAGGGAAAATGGATCTTATCAGTGCTATTGCTATCGGGCTTAGTACTGTTTTTTAATGTAAGCGGCGCTTCTGCTGTTACTACAAATAATATTAACGTTACAAATCACACCAAAACTACAGTTGCATCTCAGGCAACAGTTAAAACAAGTTTCACACCGAGTCAAATCGGTGCTGCATCATCTAAAGTTAAATCTTACTACGAAAAGAATAATAAATTACCATGTTACGTGACAATTAATAATAAAAATGTCACTATGCCACAGTTCCTACAATTAATATCAGACGATATATATCAACTCAGCAATAAAAAAACAACATCAATAACTCTTAAAAATGTAACAGCACCATCAAATCCTGTTGAAAATCTAAAATCAGGACAGTTAACAAAGACGGAATACATCAACCTAGCCAAGATCACAAGGTCGTACATCTACGCCAATGGTAAGGCACCTAACTATGAAAATTGTTCCCTTGGAAAGATCAAGTACCAGAATCTGATTTACAGTTTCAGTAAGATTCTAGCATTTCAAGCAGCAAACAACAGACTACCTAACTACGATTCAGTTGCACCATTCTCAAAGACCAGCACAACCAATAAGATCAGTTCAAATGCACTGGCATCAGTTGATTCTATAGGATATGCCGAAGCAAAATTCAGAGATGTTCAGGGACAGTCAAGTGCAAGTGTTATGGACAAATGCGGTTATGGAGACTGCTGGGCAGACAGCAGCTGGTTATACAATAAACTATCAGCAGCAGGTATCCCAGTAAGAATTATGAGCACAACTTCAGGTGGAATTTACTACCTACATCGCTGGGTTGAAATAAACACCGGTAATGGATGGCAAACCTGGAATTATGCAAAGTATAACAGTCAACACTACAGTGCACTAGGTTCAGGACATTACGTTGTAAAGTCATCAGTATAAAAAAAAATTAACATTTCCACACATCTTTTTTCTTCTTTTTAAAGGATTATCTTGTAATTTTTATAGAATCCAAAACAACCTTATAATTACGAACGATCCTAGGGAGACCTTAATCTTTGTACAGCAAGATAATCTCTGAAACTACTATGGCCAGATGCTCATGCTCAGAAATATTATTGATTATGAACACACATTGTACCTGCTATAAATTCCCTTAACCATTTTTGAGCATATTTTATAATGAAAGAAATATAACCAGTAAATTTTTCGTTGGATATTTAAAAAAAGAAGAGAATGGGCTTAATATTTACCTGTTTTAAAATTTACTGTATATTTTGTGTTGTTTTTCCAGTCAGATCTTTAACTGAACCTAAAGGTATGTAAACCTGGTAGTTGTTTAAACTTGACATTTTACTTGACATCTTAATTGTTAACGTGTTCTTATTGAGTGTTTTTGTTATGGACACCAGTTTTCCAGTGCTCAAATTTTTAATGTATATCTTGGAGTAATTGGTTCCCAAATTAATGCTTTCACTGAAAATAATTGATATTGCTGAGTATAAAGACACTCCATTAGAATTGTTTTTAGGCGTGGATTTGGTTACTACTGGAACTGTTTTGTCTATGATATAGTTCTGTGTGTAGATCAGGGATTTGTTTCCTGAAAGATCTATCATGAAAAATTTGAGTACAGTTGTTTTTGAAATTGCCAATGGTTGAGTGTACACATTATCTTGTTTGTTGGTGTTGTTCCGTTTAAGGTGTAGTAGATGGTTTCTGATTTGCTCATGTACAAAGCAACTGTCTTAGATGTGTTGTAAATTCCACCTGTTGATAGAGATGTGGCTGTTGGTAATGTATATTCTCAAAGAATTTAAAAAAAATTAATGAAGGATTAAACCACTATTTCTCCATCATTGATTCTTTTTGCAGTATTGTAAGCATCATAAATACCAAATATCCAAATGAGTGGAGTTGTTATTAACCCTATAAGTACCAGGACCAAAAGTATTGAAAAGAAATAAAGAACCATCATTATTAATCCTTTAGCTATTTGGCCATTATATATTTGTCCAAATCCAACAAATAATGCTGATAATACTGCTGCAAGTCCAGGATTTTTTTGTTGATAAACAACTTCCCTGTAAACCGGTCTTGCCTGTCTAACACCACATTCTGGACATACCTCTGCTTCTTCATCGATTTGCTGTCCACAATTAGAACAATATTTAGTTCCCACCACCACTAAAACCTCCCAACCATCTTAATAATTAATTTATATTCAATAGAATATATTTAACTATTTATTTTAGTCTGAGAGGCTTTTTGATTACAGTATTATTATATTAGTCCCATGATTCATTTGTTTTAATTGGAACTGTTTCTTATTAGTTATACAAGATATGGGCTTATCTAACCTTTGATGCAGTTTCAATCTCTGCAATTTTAGCCTCAAACAGGGCTTTGCAGGACGCATTCACGGGTATGGTTCCAGCTTCCTTTGCATGTATGATGTCCACTATAAGATCGTTCATAGGGGTGAGTACTTCATGCTTTTTACCAACATCAACCACAATTCCGTTGATTGAATCAACTTCACATTTCCTGCCCTTTAGAAGATCCTGTCGCATCGATGCTTCAGCTTGTCTTGAGCCATTCCAAAGGTTGTAAATATTTTTCATGGTCTTGGAAATTGTTTCATCACTGTCGAAGGAAAATATTTTTGAGAAATCCAACTCCCCAATTCCCATAGATGTGCCACTTGCTGAAATAACTTCTATAGTTTCTCGTCCAACATAGGCTGCACTTTTTAATGCCCAATCATTATCAAACACCTTGGCAAAGGAACCTCCTATAGCTGTACTTGTTCCTGTCATTACGGTATTTATCACTAATTTAGACCATCGAAGACTCAAAAGGTTGTCTGAGGTGTGTACTGTACACATGAGTTCGAGAATAGCTTGAATGTTTGGTAAATATTTACTACCACGTGGTGTCATGCTGCCCAGGGCAAAATAAGCTTCATTGATGGGTGTGGTTAGCATGGAAACACCCGGCTCTATTGCGGTAGCACCCCAAGATACTGGTGCACCAACTGTCCGATCCTGACTGAAGGCTTCAGACACAGCAAGTTCGGGGAGGCCGTTTTGAAGTGTGCACACCACGGTATTATCATGTGAATGATCCAGCATCTGAGGAATGGCAGTACCGTTGGCTGTCTGTTTCACCATGTACAAAAAAAGGTCATAGGTTCCTTCCATATCCTTTGCACGCAGGGCATGTACCGGCACGGTTTTATTAACCTTTCCAACTACACGTGCACCATTGGTAGTTAATGCATCCGCAGTAGCTTTGCTTGAAACAATCAGGTCTACCTGTCTTTTCTCTGCAATGTAAGCTCCGAGTATGATGCCCAAAGAACCTGCACCCATTATTCCAATTCTTTCAAATTCAACAGTTTCCAAACAAATTGCCCCCACATTCAATTAAGACCATAAACAGCCCAAAAGAAGTTTCTATTTATTAATTAGATATTCTACAATTTGAATCTGCACATGTTAAATGATACGAAAATTCTAATATAAATTAATTATTATTTATTTTAGACTATTGGTGTAAAAAAGGGAACTATGTTAATTATAACTAATTTTTACAGTTATTAATACTAAAAATTAGCCCTAAAAACCTATTAAGCCAAGATTTTGTTGAGTAGTTGGTGAAAATTGTATGAGGGTCAGTTAGTAGAAAAAAAGTGCAGTTTTTAGTTATGATTTATAATAGGAGCGGGCCCGACGGGAATTGAACCCGCGGCAACTCGGTTAAGAGCCGAGCGCTCTGCCAGACTGAGCTACGGGCCCCTCAAAATAAAATACAATTCACTGGAAATAAGTCCAATACTTAACATTCAATATCATGACTATTAAAGTTTTCTATTTCCTTAATGCAGTCTAATATCCCATATATTTACCAAATCAAACACTCAACATGAATACCAGTATTAATATGGACAGAATATGCGTTTATTCCCTGTGTAATATAGGATCAAATATCAAAAGTTGTTATTGAACTGTTTAACTTTTTAACCCAGACCTTTAAAATAGTTCAGCTCAAAAAAGAATTTAAAAAAAAAGAATTGTAAAAGTAGATCCCTTAATTATTCGAGATCTAATTTGACTGTACCGATCTTTGGTGCAAGGTAGTTGTAGAGTATGGCTATGAGCGCTGTTTCAATGAAGTAGAGTATGAAGTTACTTATGAACTCTGTGTAGTTGTGTGATAGCAGGCCTGTTATGATTCCCATGATCAGGTAGACCAGTGCCACTGCCAGTGCAGTTGGAAGTACTGGTATGTGTTTGATTTCATGGAGTGATTCTCGGATGGATGCAAATTCTATGTTTATTTTAGCTACCCTGGTTACGATGTAGTTGTAGAATATTGCAAAGAATGCGTTACTTATGAAGGTTAGCACAAATGCCAATATTGGGAGTCCAATTATCAGGGCCACAGACAGTATTATTCCTATGGCACCGAAATTTGTACCGGTTGGTATGGCTGATCCTGTGATATTGGTGAAGTTTGCTGCTATGCCCGTTGCATCAGGTGTTGATCCTATGATCGAAAGGATGGGTGAAGCAACAGCTGCAAGCGTTAGTCCTACAATAAAGGCCCATATTGCACTTATGGCTGCTAGTATGAGTGCAAATGATACTTCTGGAATTTTTTCTATTTCATTTCCATTCATGCCCAATTTTATTCCGCCGAGTCTAGGTACAAGTGCGTTGTAGAGTATGACTGAGAAGAAGCTCACAGCAATTGTGCTGAAAAATCCTAGTATTGGAAGGAGTATGATCAAAGGTATTCCAATACCTGTTATTACGTTGAATGAACCAATCTCAGATGCAACTCCAGTCACCTGAACTATGACCATTGCAACCAAAATAACAACGGCTGCAACAAAGCCTAATACTCCGTATATTGAAGCTGACATCTTGGTAAAAGGTGTCAGTTCAAAAGATTTAATTTCTTTTATATCCATTTTTTTAACCCCAAATTATTATTTTTTTATTTAACCCAAGGGAAATTTTTATTAAAAAATTCAATTCCCCTAAAACTATTTCATTTTTTTAATCAATTCTTGATTACTTAATTCTTGTTTAAACACTTAAAAGTAGTTATTCCAAAATTTAATCAGCTTTCACTCTTTTTTCCCTCCAAATTCAAACCAAATTAAGATCGCTGAACCATGATATATATACGTGTACACTTTCATTTTCACTTTGAGAGAAAAAAAATTGATAAATAATGTCGTAACTAATCTATCTTTTATACCATTTTATTAAGTGTTGGCTATAACATATTTTCCAAGATAAAATTAGTATATTTCAATATTAAATTTCATAAATTGAGGAGTATATCGTGATTTCTTTAATGGTGTTCATAATGCACTCTAAGAATGGATCTAATAATCAAGATTCCACCCCGAAAATTTGAGAAATAAATAAATTAGTATAATTCAATCTATTTAATAATACTATAATATAGGGGGAATAAATCTGCCCAAAGAAGAAGAAATTAAAGATAAAAAAGAATTTAAAAATGATACTTGTTATCAGGAACTTTATCGTTTATTAGTGTTTTACCAGCTTTTAATTGATTTTCTCGAAAATTTTTTCGGTGGAGGTTTTATTCTATTCGATAAGGAGTCTAATCGGATTTATTTAAGATTATACAATAAAATAAATGAAATTATTGGTGGGAATTGTTTTGAAGAAAATTTAGTAGCAGTTGATTTTCCCTTTATTCATTTACGTTCATTGGATCCAGATGCTCCTGAAACAGATTGGATATATGGAGGTCAACAATTATGTGGAGAACAATTAAGTTCAATTGAGGATCTTTTTATAAAAACAGGTGAAAATGTATACGAATTAGATGAGGAAGATAGTAATCTTATAAGTTCAATTAATGATTATATGGAAGATATTAGCAATTATAAAAAAGAAGAAAATCTAAGATTATTGAAAATAGCTAAAGAGAGAACTAAACATGCTAATACTCTTTCAAATTCAAAAAAAATTATGGAAGAGAATAATATTATTGATTTTTGGGATCTAATACATGAAAATATTGTTAAAGTATCTAAATCAAGATTTAACAATGAACATTATGCTGATGCTGTTGAATCAGCGTTTAAAGAGGTTAATATTAGAGTTAAACGAATCGTAGAAAATAAAATAGGACAAGAATTAGATGGAAAACATTTAATGGATACTGCATTTTCATTCTCAAATACATCTAATCCTACTATAATTTTAGATGATCTTTCGAAAAAAACTGGAAAAAATATACAAAGAGGATATAAACAGCTTTTTTCTGGATCAATGCAAGCTATAAGAAATCCAAAGGCTCATGAAAATATTGAAATAAATAAAAATGAAGCAATACATTTTATTTTCTTAGCCAGCTCATTGATGTTTAAATTGGATAATGCTATAGAAATAAATGAAGATTAATTTTAAACTAATCATGTAATAACAATTCTGTCCATTTAATCTATTTTTTCAATTTACACTGCCTAATGAAGGCTTGGAAATTTTGAATTCCTTATATTCTTCCACTAAATCTATAAATAACTCTCCCAATATATTCTTTAAAAAAATAAAAAAAATAATGAATGTTATTTTTTGTTAAAATTGATTATTTCATTTAATTATATCTTAATATAATAACACAATTGGGAGTTATCACACCAAATAAAGTTTTTTGTATTCATTATTAGCATAGTTATCTGTCATTCCAGCAATATGATCACAAATTATAGATAAGTATACGTAATGTAGTTCTAATAAACATTTTATGAAAATGATTTGTTGTTGAAGTTCTTCTATTTCATAGGGAATATCATTTACCGTTATAATATTTATTTTATCAAATATTTTTTCAATAACCTTTTTGTTAAACTGATCATCACATTTTTTGCAATCTTTATTTATACTGGAATAATCTCCTCCGATTAATTTTAAAAAATGATAATTTAAATCTAAATGATTTCCAGGGAATGTTTTTTTAAATATCAATTCTAATTCTTCTTTATTAAATTCAAGTTTCAATAACTTAATCAGCTGATTTATATCCATAGGCGGGCTTGTTTTAAATTCTATTTCTTCTAATTTTTTTCCATGTAAAATTATATTACAATTTGACAAATTAATCGTTTCAACAATTCCTTGATATAATTTATTTAACTGTTCCTTAGGCATCTGTCTGGGATTAGTATAAAAAGCTTTGAATAATTGTCTTACAATGTATATAGCTTTACCATCAAAGACGTTTACATTATAGGAGTTTAAAATTTGATTTTTGATATAGCTCTCTATGTTTTTATCAAATTCAGATGCAGAATAACTGAAATCTATTATTTTTGAATCAAAATATTTTCTTTTTTTCCAATATTTTTTATTTCCACTTTGGATTTCGTTATTTTTGTTACAGTTAATATAATCTAAATTAACTAATTGTAATTTACAATGAGTTTTAACATCATTTTTTAATTTATCTAATGAATTAAAAGTAACATCCTTAATGAAATAATCTATTATATCTCTAATTAAAGAATTCCAAATATAGGTTTCATTCTTACAATTTTTATTTTTTTTAATTCTAGTTTCTAGCTCTCGAAGTAATTTAATTTCAATTTTATCCGGGACTACATATTCCACTATGAAACTATCCATAACAATTTTGTCCCACAATTCATAGTCTATAGTACGTTTTTCACTCAATTTGTATTTAATAATCATATCTTTAGTAAGAACGTCTTTAGGAGTTGAATTTTTTATATAAGAACTAAATTGCTTATAATATTTTTCATCTAAATCTGTTATGTTGAACGTATCTTTTTTTAATTGATTTTGTATGTTAATAATTTGTTCATTAATATAACTAATAATTTTATTTACGTCTAATTTAAGATCATTATCCCTCAATCCATCATCTAAATCATGTTGTCTTTGTGCAATTTCATCAGCTATAGTTACTATTTGTCCTTCTAATGTTACAGAATGATCCGGATATCTCAAAAACTTTTCAATATATTTTTTACATTGTATAAATCGATTAATATCCCATTTTTGACCTTTTTTTTTAGTTTTAGTGTGTTTTAATATGCCTTCAATTACTTGCCAAGTTAAATTTAACCCTTTTTCTTTTTCATATTTTTTTTCTAAAATATCTAGAACCTTTATACTTTCAAAATTGTGTTTAAACCCATAATAATTTATTCGATATTTTAAATTTCCACCTAAATTATCAGTCCCTCGCATTATATTATCTAAAACTTCTTCTCCTTGATGTCCGAATGGAGTGTGGCCTATATCATGTCCTAAAGCAATAGCTTCAGTTAGATCTTCGTTTAAACCTAAATTTCTAGCTATGCTTCTAGCAATTTGCATGACTTCAATAGTATGTGTTAACCGTGTCCTATAATGATCTCCTTTTAAATGGGAATAGACTTGTGCTTTATGTTCTAATCTTCGAAAAGCTTTTGAAAAGATAATCCTATCTCGATCTCTAGAAAATTCGTTCCTATCCAGATCTAAAGTATCATTTTCAAATGATACTTTTCTATCTTTAAAAGAAGGTTTTTGAGAATAGTTTTCGAAAACTTCTCTTTTTAAATCATCATATTTGCCTTTTTTTAAATCCTCAAATGTTAAACTATCAATAAAAATAATTCCCCCTCCAAATATATTATGCTACAGTAATAAAAATATTATTGTATTAAGAAATAGACAAAGAACTGAAAATAAAGATTCAATAATTTAATTGAAATTAATGATATTAATAATTGATCATTTAAATTATAGCAAATAGTGTTTTTAACATTATTGTAATGAAATTGTCTCAAATAGAACATCTTAAGATTAATATTCCCGAATTTAAATTATAAGTGATTTTATGACCTCAAAGAAATTACCCAAAGACGTAAAAAATCATTTTGAAAAATATTGGAAACTTTGCATTAAATTCTTTGAAGATTCTGAATATCAATTAGCTTCATTTTTTGCTATTACACTTATAGAAGAAATTGGAAAACTGTCAATTATTAGGAATAAATCTTTAGGAGGATCGTTTGATGATAAAGGATTCTATAATCATCATAAAAAATATATCTACGCTGCGTTTGATAATCTCAGTAACAATTATCGGGTTACAAGAATATACAGTAAAAAAGAAAGTAAATTTGCTGAATTAGTGTTAAAAAAAAAATTATTTGACATGAGAAATAATTCATTGTATTTAGAAGAAGATATGGTGACTCCTGAAAAGGTAATTTCAAGAGATGATGCTTTTTTATTAGTTTGTTTTGCTGGTGAAATTTATGCAGAAATACAGGGAGAATCAATAGGACCTAGTCCCGATGAATGGCTAAAAATTCTTGAAGAAGTAAACCAATTTAGAGAGCATAATAAATAAGTTTTTTTCTTTTTTCATCTTAACACATTTTATTTACAATTTTTAGTTTAAAGTAGCTTAATCGAACCAAGATACCTATACTTAGTGGGTTAAATAGGAGGTATTTAGTAAATTTTGAGAATAGGCTAAGATATTTTCTGAAAAATGTGGCGAAAATTACTTTGTCTAACTCCTACTTCGTTATAGTCCAATATAATGCTAAGAAATTATCGATTAATAGCATACATGCTATGGTTATGTGAGGGTTTAAAAGATGTTTGTATGGTTATTGGGATTACTAATGGTTTTAAATCAAATAAAAATAGAAACGAAGAATTGGAAAGAAAATGTGGTTTATTCCCTAGTTATCATGAGTAGTAGGGCCAGGGCTGCGAATTCCAGGCCTAAAAATATCAGGGGCAAAGCTGCGGCTTCTATGGTTACTGGTGGATAGTATATTAGGTAAACTGAGAAGATTATGTTTTGTATCAGAAATAGCAGTGAGAAGAGTACAAGTGTGGTTGTGAATTTGGATTTAACTTTTTGATACCTTTCAAGGTATACGTAGAGCATTCCAATTAACAGGCAGATATTTGCCACGCTGGTAATTAATGGTGAACTCTTCACGAGAATAAACAAACTTGGAAGCACATTGGAAAATCCTAACAAATTCAGATCCATAAACATCTACTCACACCTTTTACAACACAAATATTTTTTTAATTTTTTTAATATTACAAAGTCATCATTGCTTAGTTGGGTTACTTACATTTCCTTAAATTCTTCCCAGATCTCAAGGAAGACGGCGTAGTTCTTTTCCATTTCATCGGACAGGAAGTAAAGTGCACCGTACTTTTCTCCAGTTGATTTAACCAGATTATTTTCATTTAAAACATCAATATGATGCTTTATAGTTTTATAGTCCAGACACAGCTTTTCAGCAAGCTTATTAAGATTGTATGGTCTGTTATGAAGTTCAAGTATGATTCTACCCCGGTTTTCCCCACCCTTGTTTCCGGTGATCAACCACCATAAAAATACTTTCTTCATAAAACCTTAACCCCTAACAAACCGCAATGAAATACTATTTTAAAGAACCCTTACTTTTCTTATTAACCTTCCCTACTACTTATTACCCACGGTTTGGGTTTAGTAAATGAACACTACATCATTTGATACAGTAAAATCCTGCCTGCATGTAGGACATCCAAAACAGTTCAACCACTTTAAAACCGGTTTTTTCAAGTAATGAAATGTGTTCCTCAACTTTAATTGGGAAGAACTCCACATCAAATCGTTTCAAAAAGTTATTCACAGTTTCTTCATCCCTACCTCTTTTGAGCTGATAATTTTTCACGTACTCCTTCACTACCCTAATTCCTTCCTCTGTTTTTGGGCGTATATTTTCGAAGGTGATGTAAACACCATCATCCCTTAAAAGATCGTAACAGACCTTGGTGGTTTCAGTCCTTTCCTCTTTGGAGAGGTAGTGGTGGGCTTGAATTGCTGTTATAACATCGGGTTTTAAATCGTTACCCAGTGAAATATTGGAGGTTTCGTTGGGGTTAAGAATTCTGAGCCTTTTAGTTTGGTTTGAAAGTTTCTCTCTGGCCAGATTCAACATTTCAGGGGATGGATCTGAGAGTATGAAACTGGTGGTATCAAACTCTTGAACTGCCTTATTAACCAGTGTTCCTGTGCCGCATCCAGTGTCCAACCAAATTTTAGGTTCCTTTAATATTGTCTTTACCATATTCAAGGTTTCATCATGGAACGATTCGTAGTAAGGAATGGTGTCTCCAATCTGGAGATCGTAATCTTCTGATCTGTGGGATGAACTGTTATCTTTAGCAGGCATTTAAATCCCCCTTAAAGTTTTTTATCATTAAAAAATTCATTAACTTCAATATATTATACATCTCTTTTTGTCACTATGTAATGTTTAGAATTTAATTTTATAATATTATAACGCAAAAATATAAAAAAGTAGAATTATTTAAGAATTTGGGTTATTAAGCTCTTGTTTTAAAGTTTAGAAGGTACTTAGTGTTGTTGTTCCCTGCCAGGTCTTTAACTGCATTTGTAGGGATGTAAACTTCGTAGTTGTTCCTTTTCAGTCTGGTTTTTAACATTTTAATTGTGAGTGTGTTTCCAGATATTGTGACTGTGGTTTGTGTAACTTTGCCTGTGCTAATATTTTTAATGTAGATGCGTGAGAAATTGGTTCCCTTGCTGATTTTTTCGCTGAATTTAATTGTTATGGGTGTTGTTAAGGCCACTCCCTTGGTATTGATTATTGGTGTGGTAGTGGTGATCTTGGGTGCTGTTTTGTCGATGGTGTAAGTGTTTGTGTAAACTGGGGATTTGTTGCCTGCCAGATCCACTGCGAAGTACTTGAGAATGGTTGTGGAATTGATGGTTATGGGTCCTGTGTATCGGTTGCTTACGGTTGTGGGTGTTTTACCATTTAGTGTGTAGTAGATGGTTCCATAATCATTCATTGTTAGTTTAACTACCTTTGTGGTGTTGTAAATTCCTGATTTAAGATTGGAACTGGCACTAGGTGGTGTGGTCTTATCATGAATGGCATAGAGGATACCGTCTTCACTTCCGATGTAGAGTGTGCCGTCACTTCCAATACATGGGGAAGAGTCAATAAATTTTCCTGTTTGATACTTCCATTTTAGAGAACCGTCAGGGTTAATAGCATATGCACATCCATCACCACTTCCAACGTATATTATTCCATTACTTCCAATGGCTGGAGAAGACATTTGAAGAGGATGGTCACCGCTATATATGCAATATTTCCATTTTAAATTTCCAGAGGGTGTTAAAGCGTATATAAATTTATCCTGGGATACAATGTAGATGGTTCCATCCTTTGCAATTGCAGGGGATGAATCTGTAATGTTTCCTGTTAGGTATTTCCATTTTAACGAGCCATCAGGGTTTAAAGCATATACATTATGATCTTCACATCCGAAGTACAATGTTCCATCACTTCCAATGGCTGGAGAGGAAACTATAATATCATTACTTGTAAAATTCCATCTTTGGGTTCCATTTGGATACACTGCATATAAATGATTATCAAAAGTTCCCAAATAAATAGTTCCATCACTTCCAATGGCGGGAGTTGATACTAACATATTACCAACTGTGCAATTCCATTGCAATATTCCATCGGGGTTTAGGGCACATAAAGTGCTGTTAACCAAATATCTGTGAGTGGAAATTCCGATATATATTGTTCCATCAGCTCCAATAGCCGGAGATGTAGCTATTATATCCCTATAGTTTGGAGTATAATTCCATTTCTCAGTTCCATTGGGGTACAGGGCATATAACATACCAGTACATACAAGGTATATGGTGCCTTCACTATCAATTGCAGGAGTGTAACCTATTTGATATCCTGAATTGAAACTCCATTTCACAGTGCCGTTGGGGTAGAGAGCATATAAATTTTTATCTACACTGCCAATGTAAATGGTGTCATCGGCCCCTATAACTGGAGAAGGAAGTATACCTCCTCCTGTTCTAAATTTCCATTTGGTGGTGTTGGTTTGTGGTCCTTTGTACTCTGATTGGCCTGTGTTGTTTGCGTCGTGATGAAATTTAGGTTGTGGTGTGTTTCCAAGGTTTGTTGCTGAAACAGCTCCCGAGAGAATAATCGTTCCAAAAAATATTAAAACTAAAACTATAACCATCTTACCAAATTTATTTTGATTCCCAGTTTTCTTTAATTTACCCTGCCCTAATATGCCAAAACCCCACATACATATATATTCTAAACTAAATTTTAGTATACCCTTAAAACCCTTAACCTTTTCTCTGGGTTAGGGTTATAGCCAAAAATAATATGCATGATGTAGATGGAACAGATTAAATTTACTAATACGCTGGGGTGGGCAATGTAAAGTTAGTTTGTAGTTCACCAGAATGGACTTGTACGGATGAGTATGCCTATTACTATTACAACCAAGAGGAGAATTACCACTCCCAACATTATCAGACAATCAATTTTTCTTTCCATCTTTCTTTCAAGTTCATTCTTCTTCTTTAATTCATCATCATCCATTTTAATCCACCTAACGAAGTTTTTACCTGTTTATTCTTCTCACAACGTACTTCCTCAGCTCCTCTGCAAAGAACATTATGGGTATGAAAGTTATGACGTAGAGCCATTGATAGATGTCAAGGGCTGTTGTTCCGAAAATAGATTGGAGGTATGGTACGTACACAATTGAGAGCATGACAGCGACTTCAAATATTATACCCCGCATTATCCATTTATTTTTAAAGATTCCCACCTTGAAGGTTGATGTTCGTGTGGTCTGACACCCTATCAAGTTTCCAATCTGGGAGGTGACAATTCCAACAAAGACCATGGTGGTTGCTTCCAAGTAGAGGGGATCAGTAAAGGGTAACGATTCTCCGAGGCTCCATCCTCCTCCGTATAAAACCCAGAAGTAGCCACTCATAACAAGTAAGGCTTCGATCAAACCCAGGAATATGTAACCCCTCCATATAACTCCCCAGTTTAAGAGTCTTTCATTTCTTGGTCTAGGTGGTCTGTCCATAACATCGGATTCTGATGGGCCCATTCCAAGGGCCAGGGCAGGTAAAGTATCTGTTCCCAGATCAATTGCAAGTATCTGCATGACAGTTATGGGCAGTGGTATTTTAAAGATGACCAGCAAGATGAATGGAATGATCTCCGCTGTTTCATGGGCAAATATGTAGGTGATGAACTTTCGGATATTTTCAAATATGGTTCGCCCCTCTTTAATGGCTGAAACAATGGTTGCGAAGTTATCATCTGTAAGCACCATGTCAGATGCTTCTTTAGCAACATCTGTTCCAGTTATTCCCATTGCAACACCAATATCTGCCTTTCGAAGTGCAGGTGCATCATTCACACCGTCACCTGTCATTGCAACGATCTCATCCATATCCTCCAGGACAGATGCAATTCTCATCTTATGCTCAGGAACGGCACGTGCAAATATGATATCGTCACCAGACTGTAGAAGTTTTTTCAACTCTTCATCATCCATTTCAGTTAACTCTTTACCCTTAACAATTCTACAATTTTCATCCCCAACAATATCCACTTCATGGGCTATGGAACGTGCTGTAAGCCCGTAGTCTCCAGTGATCATAATTATCCTGATACCTGCCTTGTGGCAGTCGCGAACTGCAGGAAGTACCTCTGGTCGCGGTGGATCCTGCATTGCAATCATGCCTAGAAATATCATATCCTTCTCAACAGTATCTGGATCGTAATCCTCAAAATCAGATGGTAGATTTCTGTAGGCCATACCAAGAATTCTAAGTCCGCTTGCAGCGAGCCTATCATGTTCGGCTACAACCTTCTTCTTCTCTTCCTCTGTGAATCGTATGGGTTTCTCTTCTACAGATATTTCGTTACAGAGTTTTATGATCTTTTTAGGAGCTCCCTTGATGTAGGCTACCTTTCTGTTGTCAACCATGTGGATGGAACTCATGGATTTTCTCTGGGAATCAAAGGGAAGTTCGTATATACGGGGATACTTCGCAAGTTCAGCTTCCCAGTCAAAACCATTTTTTTGTGCAGCAACCAAAAGTGATGCTTCGGTTGGATCTCCATATATCTTCCAGTTATCACCAGGCTTTTCTGGGGGAACAAGTTTGGCATCGTTTGCAAATGTTGCCGACCTCATGAGTAGTTTGAGTTCAAGCACATCTTTATGACAGACCTGGCCACCACCTTGAAGAAATTCACCAGCTGGATCGTAACCTGCCCCTGTAACATCAATAACATCGTAGGGTATCCACACCTTACGCACCGTCATCTGATTCTTGGTGAGTGTTCCTGTTTTGTCTGTGCATATTATGTTGGTTGAACCCAGGGTTTCAACACTTGAAAGCCTTTTTATCAGGGCATTTTTACCCACCATCTTCTTAACAGAAGCTGCAAGTGCCAGTGTAACAGTTGGAAGCAGACCTTCAGGAACGTTTGCAACTGTGAGTCCAATGGCAAATAAAAATGCAACGGATAGGCTGAGCTTAACAACGTAGATATTTAAAAAGAAAAGTGTAACACCCATTAAAACTGCTATAAGTGCAATTAACTGTGTTAAACGGGCCAACTGTTTTTGGAGGGGACTGGGCTCTTCCTTAACATCAAGGGTCAGCGAAGCTATCTTGTTAAATTCAGTGTTTACACCTGTTGAAAATATAACTGCCCTACCAGATCCCGATGAAACATTGGTACCTGCAAGAACCAGGTTATGGGAGTTAACAATATTTTCATCACCATTCCCCTCAGGATCTGAAACTTTTCTAACGGGTTTAGATTCACCTGTGAGTGTGGAACTGTCAACCTTCATTTGATAGGCTTCAACCAGCCTGGCATCAGCTGAAATATTGTTCCCCTCTTCAAGAACCAGCACGTCACCAGGAACCAGTTGGGAGGAAAGTACCTCCACCACACTACCCTGCCTTATGACCTTGGAAGATGAGGGTAAAATCTTTTTTAGGGCATCAACAGCTTTTTCTGCCTCAAATTCCTGCCAGAAACTGAAAATTGCATTGATAATTATAACAGCAATGATTGCAAATCCAAGTTGAGGAGTTCCACTAATAAAAGCCAGGATGCTCGCACCCCAAAGTAGCAGGGCCAGTAACTGATACAGATTGGCAACAAATTTCAAAATTAAAGGTTTTTGTTTAACTTCCTGGATCTGATTCAACCCATACTTGATTAAACGGTTTTCAACTTCATCAGGATTTAATCCATTCTTTGAAGTACTTAACTCGTTGTAAACGTCTTCCGGAGCCAAAGTTTTAATTTTCATTTTCGTCCAAATTTCTTCAAATAAAAATGATAATCGCTATCAAGATTTATAGACTTTCTAAAATAAATATTAGATAGTTTAAATTCGTTTGAAACCCTCAACAGTTGGTCCATGATATTATTAATTGAATGAAAATTCTAATTATTTGATCTTAAATTCAATTCTAAAATAAATATTTGATACTTAAATTATTTAATTCAATATCCATTTTAATCTTCTAATTCTTTGATTGGAGGGTTACAGGTTGCTCACTGGAAATAATGGTATTAAAAAAAAAGAATGAATTTTATTTACAATGTTTTTGCTATTTCACTGAAGGGTTTTACTTCTCTGAGCTCTAATAATTTCATAGGGCCAAAGAATTTCACTATGGTTTCTTTATCAGGTGCTTCAATTATGAAATATCCCTTATGATCTGAACTTTCATCTACGGGACAGCTCATATATGCCCCAACAAGTTCAATCCCTGCTTTGTTTATATTTTCTTCAGAAAATAGTTCCTTTATCATATCTTTCCCGGCATCTGATAACATGGGACATTCAGAGGCGGGGTGGGTGTGCTCTGCTACAAATAACATATTTTATCACATAATATATTATTTTGTTCAGTTTAGAATAAACAATTAACGATTCAGAAATAAGTTTGATAGAGGTTTTTTTAAGAATTACTAATCTATGGATTAGATTTAAATATTTTTAGATAATATTGATGGTATTATTCTTATTTTACTCAAGTATCATGGTCGTCAATGATCTTTATGAGTTCTTTTTTCAGTTCTTCTTGAGATTCGTATACTGATGCTTTTATTTCATCTGCTTCACGGTCCATGTTCGCCAGAACTTCTTTAGTTCGTTCATGATTATTATCCATAACATCCTTTAACTTTAAAAAATTATTCTTAAGTCTATTTTCAACCCTCATGGAAAATAATATGGCAAATATTGCTAGTACAATTGAACTTATGCTGGAAATAATGGATACCATAATTACAATATCAACCAATTCTTTCACCTATCCTATCAAGTAGTAACCCTACAAATTAATGAGAAACATTTTAAATATGTAGAATATTTACCATCTTAAAATGGAATTCAAACCAGAACTGTTAAATTTAGACAGATATGAAATATTCATAGTATGAACCTAATTAATTAACAATTCAAGTAAGTTAAGTAAACTAAAACTGTTAAATCACGATTTTCCTGTTAACAGGCACTTATTCAGATATTCTCTGGATTCAGCTTTCTGTTTGGAACTTTTTTCATCCTTCATAACTTCATCCAAGGCAAAATCAAACATCTCATAGATAATTTTATTCAATCTCAGACCCTTTTCTGTGAGGCAGTACTCTGTTTGGGTTGAGTTAACAGATTTTTTTTCGATGATGCCCTCTTCTTCTAATTCCTTTAATCTTTCGGCCAGAACTTTACTGCTTAAAGTTGGATGTTGTTCTAAAAAGTCTTTGAAATGTTTACAGTCACAAAATAATCCTTTGATTATCTGAATATTCCATTTTTTCCTGAGATAGCCGAATGTATCATCAATTGTCTGGTATATTTTGTTTAAATATGGATCGTTACCCATTTTTACCCTCCACTTACCAATAGGTGATTACCCAATGGTTAGAAAAATTACTTTAAGTTAGTTTAAGATCATTTAAATTATGAATTGTTTCTTAATGATCTTGTTTATGTTCATTAATAAATAACTCTTCTAAAAACATGTGTATGGTGATAAATGTGCCAGTATTAAACGTGAATGTCTGGAAAGGTTTTGAACAAGCAAAGATAGATTACTTAATTGAGAACTTGACTAAAGTTTTCGTGGATGTTGGAATTTCAGCAGAAGCTGTTGAGGTAATAATACACGAAGTTCCACAAAGCCAC